>CANQYP010000095.1 GCA_947628045.1 uncultured Lachnospiraceae bacterium
TTGAAATATGATAAAGTGTTTTCTGTCATAGATATTGATGCCGAAAAATTTTCCAAGTGGGAGACAATTGTTCCGTTTTATCAGAATGTAGTCAGAGAGGGGGTTGTCTTGTGGCAGACAGCATAATAGAACTATCTCAATATCGCTTTAACAAGGCGAAAGAGACACTGGCAGATGCAGAGACACTTTTCGGACAAAATAGATTTGCGTCATCTGTTAATCGTTCCTATTACGCAGTGTTTCATGCAATGAGAGCTGTAACTGCATTGGACAGCTTTGATTCCAGCAAGCACTCTGGGATCATTTCCTATATTAACAGGGAATACATTAAAACAGGAATATTTGATAAGGGTTTAGCTAAAATTCTGGACAAAGCTTTTAGATTAAGGGAGAAAGCAGATTATGATGATTTCTTTATAGTTTCCCATGATGAAGCGAGAGAACAGATTAGCAGAGCCAGGGAAGCAATTGAGATAGTAGAACCATATTTACAGCAAAAATGGGTAAAATAGGTCAATCCATAGGTCAATCAGCCCACACAAATGTCCCGGAATCCACGTGATTCCGGGCATTTTTTCCTATTAGTCTACGGACTCTGACTCCGTCATTTCAAGGCTCGAATCCTTGTAGCCCTGCTGGGGGAGCATCCGATCGGGTGCTCTTTTTTGTGTTCCAACGCCGCTTTTTGCGCGCAGCAAACACAGCTGCACATCGGCGCGCCGCCTGTTCTTACCGCGGGTCTTTTCACTGTTTCGGCTCTTCCTTGAATGAGATGATCTCATTGGGATTGCAGTTCAGGATCACGCAGAGTCGTTCCAATGTGAACATGGTGATGCTTTTGTTGTGTCTGAGATTGTAGATCGTCCGTGGATTGATGCCGTACTTGTTGATCAGGGCATAGGTCGTAATTCCGCGCAGTTTCATCGTGTCCCACAAAGATTCATAGCTGATCAATGGTTTTCTCCTTAGTAAAAATGTGAAAGGTATGTTGTGCGACAATCTGTTGCAGTCAAATGAAAATTCTGTCTACGATATCCATTATCGACGGCAAATTTAGGATTGAACATACTGAAAAATGTATCTATAATAAAAGGGATATTTTGCAAAGGGAGGGTTTGGAGAGATGCAACGAAATGAAATAAATCAGCAGGGAGTCGACGGCTTTGAGGAGTTTATGGATGTGACGCTTGTGCTGTCGGAGGAGGAGCTGCAGGCGGTGCATGGACTTGTTCCGATGACGCAGGAGACGTTTGACCGCTGCGCGCGGAAATGCGAGGAGCTGGGAGCGGTCCGGCAGCTGGGGGAGCTGTTTCAGGATTTCCCGGATTTGTACCGCTCCTATCGTGAGGCGCAGCCGGAGGAGGAGCTTTCGGCTGAGGCGCTGCAGACCGACGAGGTCTGGCTGAGAATCAATTCACAGCTTGAAAAGAAATAACAATCGTGGTATCATCTCCGGGAAAGCAATGGGTCGTGCCGGAAGACGGGCAGGGCTTGATGAGTGTGGAGGCGGGACAGACGATGGCATATCAGTTTGAGAGCAGAGTGCGTTACAGCGAGATCGGCTTGGACCGGAGGCTGACGCTCGGCGCGGTGACAGATTATTTTCAGGATTGTTCGACGTTCCAGTCGGAGGCGTGCGGGAACGGCATTGATTACCTGAAGGAGCAGAAACGCGCGTGGATGGTTCTGTCCTGGCAGATGGAGATCGCGCGCAGACCGGAGCTCGGGGAGCGGATCACGGCGCAGACCTGGCCGTACGAGTTCAAGGCGTTCTACGGATACCGTAATTTCACGCTGCTGGACGAGGCGGGCGCGTACCTCGTGAAGGCGAACAGCGTCTGGGCGTTCATGGACACGGAATCGGGGAGACCGGTAAGGGTGCTCCCGGAGAACATCTCCGGCTATCAGATGGAGCCGCCGCTCGAGATGGAGTGTTTTTCCCGGAAGATACAGCTGCCGCAGGACTGCGTGGCGATGGATTCCTTTCCGGTGGGAAGGCATCATTTGGACACGAACAACCATGTCAACAACGGAAAATACATCGGCATGGCGGACGAATACCTGCCGGAAGGGTTCGAGACGTCGCTGCTGCGCGTCGAGTACCGCGCCCAGGCAAAGCTGCATGATGTGATCGTGCCGATGGTGCATCAGGAGGAGAACGCGTTTGTGGTGGGTCTGTGCGATGAGGCGGGGAAACCGTACGCAATCGTCGCGTATTCCCGCTGAGATGCGGCGGGACGGCAGGACACGCAAATCGGCAGGACAGCAGGAAATAAAACGTGACGGGCTGGCAGCGGGAGGCAAAGTGCTGTGACAGGCTGGCAGGAAAGTGGGCTGTCAGGAAACAGAAAACGACAGGCTGACAGCGGGAGGCAAAATGTTGCGGTAAGCTGGCAGGAAATGCGGGACGGTAGAAAACGCAAGCCGGCAGGACAGCAGGAAAGAAAACGTTGCGACAGATTGACAGGAAAGCGGGCAGGCTGGCAGGAAGGAAAACGCGACGGCTGGTTGGAATGTGGGACGGCAGGACACGGAGCAGGGAGACGATATGTTTCATATAGGAGAAAAACAGGAGCTTGAAATTGTAAAGAAAGTCGACTTCGGCGTCTATCTGGCGGAGAGCCGCGACGCGCAGGAGCGTGTGCTGCTCCCGAAAAAGGAAGTGGAGGACACGATGGTCTGCGGCAGTCGGCTCATGGTGTTTCTGTACCGGGATTCGATGGACCGCCCGATCGCGACGCTGCGGGAGCCGCTGGTGACGCTGGGGCGGACCGCCGTGCTGAAGGTGAAGGAGGTCACGAAGATCGGCGCGTTCCTCGATTGGGGGCTGGAGAAGGATCTGCTGCTGCCGTTCCACGAGCAGACGGCGAAGGTCTATCCGGGCGACGAGTGCCTGACGGCGCTGTATCTGGACAAGAGCGGGCGCCTGTGCGCGACGATGAAGGTCTATCCGTATCTGGGCAAGAATTCTCCGTACCAGATCGAGGATCAGGTGCGCGGGCGCGTCTATGAGCTGAGCGGCAATTTCGGCGCGTTCGTGGCGGTGGACGACCGTTATTCCGGGCTGATTCCGCCCTATGAGGTCACGCCGGAGCTGCGCGTCGGATCGATCGTGCGGGCGCGCGTCACCAGGGTCAAGGAGGACGGCAAGCTCGACCTGAGCATCCGCGAGAAGGCGTACCTGCAGATGGACGAGGACGCGGAGAACATTCTGCAGGTGATCGACGAGTACGACGGGGTGCTCCCGTTCGACGACAAGGTCTCCCCGGAGGTCATCAAGCGGGAATTCGGGCTCAGCAAGAACGCGTTCAAGCGCGCGGTCGGCAGGCTCATGAAACAGGGCAGGGCAGAGATTCGGGACGGAAAGATCCGAAAGAAGTAAGAAAAGAGCAGCAGGAAAAGAAATGAGAAATGAGAAATAAGAAGTAAGAAATAAAAAATAAGAAAAATAAGAAAAGAAATAAGAAATAAGAATTAAGAAAAGAGACAGAAGGAACGGGAGGAATTCTTTATGAAGAAAGCAATCAGCACAGACAAGGCTCCGGCGGCGATCGGACCGTACTCACAGGCGATCGAGGTGAACGGCATGGTGTACACCTCCGGCGTGATCCCGGTGAACCCGGCGACGGGCGAGATCCCGGAGGGCGTCGAGGCTCAGGCGGAGCAAGCGTTCTCGAACATGAAAGCGCTGCTCGCGGCGAGCGGCACCGGCATGGAGCAGGTGGTCAAGACGACCGTGTTTATCAAGGAGATGAATGACTTCGGCAAGATCAACGAGATCTACGCGAAGTATTTCACCGGGACCTTCCCGGCGCGTTCCTGCGTGGAGGTGGCGAGGCTGCCGAAGGACGTGCTGCTCGAGGTCGAGGCGATCGCGACCAAAACCCCTTGAAATTTTCCCGTTTCCGTCGTATCATTGCGAAGAAAAGGAGAACGGGAGGGGACAGGCGTGAAGGTACAGAATATCAGGGACATCGACAAATTCTTTCAGGTGGTGGATTCCTGCAAGGGCAAGGTGGAGTTGGTGACCGGAGAGGGCGACCGGCTGAACCTGAAGTCAAAGCTGAGCCAGTTCGTATCGCTGGCGAACATTTTCTCGAACGGCGAGATCCCGGAGCTGGAGATCATCGCGTACGAGCGGGAGGATGTCGAAAAGCTGATCAAATTCATGATGACAGATGAGATGACCAGACAGTGACGGGCAGCGGACTCTTCGGGGGTCCGCTGTTTTAGGAGGAGTGATCTTTATGAAAAAAGAAGTGTTGAACCATGTCAACGCACTGGTGCTGCAGGTGCTGTACCGCAGTCTGCGCGTGCTGTACAAGAACGACAGCCGTGTGCGGGACGAGATCGACAGCTGGGACAAAAACATCTCGTTCAAGTTGGTGTGCGGACCGGGCGGCGCGGTGCTGGCGTTGCGCCGGAGCGAGCGCGTGGGGTTCCGGAAACTGCCGCGCGCGCAGAAGGCGGACATCACGATGCGGTTCAAGTCGGTCGAGGGCGCGTTCTGCGTGCTGAGCGGGCAGAAGAGTATCGCGGACGCGTATGCGGAGCACCTGTTCACGCTGGAGGGCGACATCTACAAGACGATGGGATTCGTGCGCTGCGTGGAGTTTGCGGAGGCATACCTGTTCCCGCGCATCTGGAGCAGACGTATCCTGAAGGAGATCCCGGACAGGCAGCTCGCCCCGCTGAAGGTGTACGCGCTGGCGCTGCTGGAGAATATCTGACAAAGACACATGGAATGAATGGAAGAAGGGAGCGAACACTCACCCATGAATTATTTTGAATTTACCAATCCGACCAAACTGTGCTCCGGCAAGGGAGCGCTCGACAATCTCGCCTATGAGCTGGAGATGCTCGGCGCGAGACACCCGATGATCCTGAGCGACGCGATGCTCGAACAGCTCGGCACACTGAAACTCGTGACGGACGCGCTCGGGGAGATGCAGATCGGGCGTGTCTTTACCGACATCCCGCGCGACAGCAGCGTGGAGGTCGTGAACCGGATCGCGAGGGAATACCGGGAGTTCGCGTGCGACGCGCTGGTGGCGCTGGGCGGCGGCAGCGTGCTCGACACGGCGAAGGGCGTGCGGCTGCTGATCTCGCAGGAGGCGGAGGACCTGCTGGAGCTGATGGGCTGCGAGAGCATTCCGCGCGGGAAGGAAGTGCCGTTTATTGCGCTCCCGACGACGGCTGGCACCGGCAGCGAGGCGACGGCGGTCGCGGTGATCAAGAACCAGGCGAAACATGTGAAGATGGAGTTCATCTCGCAGCAGCTTTTGCCGGACGTGGCGATCCTCGACCCGCGCATGACGGCGACGCTGCCGCCGCGGATCACGGCGTCGACCGGGATGGACACGCTGTGTCACGCGATCGAGGCGTACAGCTGCATGCAGAAGAACCCGCTCAGCGACGCCTACGCGACGGCGGCGGTGGAGCTGGTCGGGAAGAACCTGATCCGCGCGGTGCGTTTCGGCAATTCAAAGGAGGCGCGCGCGGCGATGGCGAACGCGAGTTTCCTGGCGGGCGCGGCGTTTTCCAACAGCATGGTCGGCGTGGTGCACGCGATCGGGCACGCGCTCGGCGGCGTCTGCCGCATCGCGCACGGCGACGCGATGAACATTCTGCTCCCGGCGGGCATGATGTTCAACCGCGGCTATTGCAGGGACACTTATGCGGAGCTTTTGCTGTACTTCGCCGGACCGGAGGTCTATCTGAAGACACCGGCGAACAAGCGCGCTGACCGCATGATCGCCGAGGTGCTGAAACTTCGGGAGCGTCTGCGTCGCCTGACCGGTCTTCCGATGACGCTGAAGGAGGCGGGGGCGGATCCGGCGAAATTCCCGGACGTGGCGCGCACGGCGCTCAACGACGGCGCGGTGATCGTGAATCCGCGGCAGGTGACCTACGAATCTGTGCTGAAGATATTGGAAGTGTGCTACGGTGAGTAAAAAATAAGATGGAATCAAACAGCCGCAAAGGGCAGGGGCATCTCCGGGAAGGACCTGTAGGGGTGTCCACCCAGAGATGCCCCTGCCCGTGCGGCGTCCAGATTAACCTATATGGAGGCAAACATGGAGATTGAACAGTTAGTCAGCCGGCAGCGCGCCTATTTTGAGAAGGGCAAGACGCGGAACGTGGCGTGGCGGATCGCGGCGCTGAAGACACTGAAGAAAGCGATCCTGCAGAACCAGGAGGAGATCGAGGCGGCGCTGCGCGCGGACCTGAACAAGTCCGCGTCGGAGACCTATATGTGCGAGACCGGCATGGTGCTCTCGGAGCTGTCGTACATGATCGCGCATCTGCGCGGCTACGCGAAGAATCGGCGCGTGCCGACGCCGCTTGCGCAGTTCCACGCGAGGAGTTTCACCTCGCCGGAGCCATACGGCGTCGTGCTCGTGATGTCGCCGTGGAATTATCCGTTCATGCTGGCACTGGAACCGGCGATCGGGGCGCTCGCGGCGGGCAACTGTGTCGTGATCAAGCCGAGCGCTTACTCGCCCGCCACCTCGGATGTGATCGAGAAGATCATCGGCGCGTGTTTCGCGCCGCATGTCGCCGCGGTCGTCAAGGGCGGGCGCGAGGAAAACACGGCGCTTTTGGAGCAGAAGTTTGACTTTATCTTTTTCACGGGCAGCGTGGCGGTCGGCAGGCTTGTCATGGAGAAGGCGTCGCGCCACCTGACGCCGGTTTGCCTGGAGCTGGGCGGCAAGAGCCCGTGCATCGTGGACAAGAGCGCGAACATCAGGCTCGCCGCGCGCCGCATCGTCTTCGGCAAATACTTAAACGTCGGGCAGACCTGTGTGGCGCCGGATTATCTCTTTGTCCATGAGCAGGTGAAGGAGAAACTGCTCGCGGAGATCCAAAAATGCATCCGGCAGCAGTTCGGCGCGCGGCCGCTCGACAACCCGAACTACGGGCGCATCGTGAACGAGAAACATTTTGACCGCCTGTGCGGACTGCTGAAATGCGGGAGCGTGTACTGCGGCGGCGAGACAAGGCGGGAGACTCTGCAGATCGCGCCGACCGTGCTCACCGGGATCCTGCCGTCCGACGCGGTTATGAAACAGGAGATCTTCGGTCCGATCCTGCCGGTCATGACCTTCCGGGACATCTCCGAGGTCATCACCTACACGACGAGGCGAGAGAAACCGCTGGCGCTCTACCTGTTTACGGCGAGCCGCGCCGTTGAGCGGAAGGTGCTGAAATACGTGAGTTTCGGGGGCGGCTGCATCAACGACACGATCATTCATCTGGCGACGAGCCGCATGGGATTCGGCGGGGTCGGCGGCAGCGGCATGGGCAGCTACCATGGGCGCGACAGCTTTGAGCTGTTCAGCCACCGCAGGAGCATCGTGAAGAAATACACCTGGCTCGACCTGCCGTTCCGCTATCAGCCGTACCGCGGCTGGAAGGATCTCCTGATCAGGATGTTTCTGAGGTAAGCGAGAGA
Source organism: uncultured Lachnospiraceae bacterium (assembly GCA_947628045.1). Classification (GTDB taxonomy): domain Bacteria; phylum Bacillota; class Clostridia; order Lachnospirales; family Lachnospiraceae; genus Choladousia. The sequence goes on from CANQYP010000095.1 coordinate 7,457, forward strand.
GGGACTGCAATGCTGAAGGTATTTCTCGTGGAAGACGAGGTCGTCATCCGCAATGGAATCAAAAACAATATCCCGTGGGAGCGAGAGGGATTTGAATTCGCGGGGGAGGCGAGCGACGGCGAGCTGGCTTATCCGCTTATTCTGAAGGAAAAACCGGACATTCTGATCACGGACATCAAGATGCCGTTCATGGACGGTCTGGAGCTCAGCCGCATCGTCCGCAAAGAGCTGCCGCAGATCAAGATCCTGATCCTGAGCGGCTACAATGAGTTCGATTATGCCAAGTCCGCGATCGACATCGGCGTCACGCAGTATCTGCTCAAGCCGATCAGCTCCGCGAAACTGCTCGAGGCGGTGAAGGAGGTCGGGGCGCAGATCGAGAAGGAGCGGGAGCAGGACCGGGTGCTGGAGCAGTACCAGAGGGAGATGGCGGAGAACCTTCTGCTGGAGCGCCAGAAACTCTGGAACGCGCTGATCGCGAACGAGCTGTCGACCGCGGAGCTCCTCGAGAACGGCAGGAAACTGGGAATGGATTTCACCGCGCCTGTGTACCAGGTGCTCCTCTTCAAGCTGATGCCGGGAGACGGCGCGTCGGGCGAGCCGCGTGACCTGATCGCGGCGTCGGAGCGGATCGTGGAGTTCTCAAAGCGCTGGGAGCATGTGCTGACGATCGACCGGAGCCCGGAGGGCTGGGTCTTTCTCGTCAAAGGCGGAACCGATGAGGAGACAGAGCAGTTCCTCGGGAAGTGCGTGGACGAGCTGAAGAAACTGACGGAGGGCTATCCGGAGATTCAATATTTCGGCGGAATCGGTCCTGCGGCGCACCGGCTCGGCGACATCCGCGGCTCCTATCAGGAGGCGGGGAAAGCGTTTGCCGGACGGTTTTTCACCGAGCCCAACCAGGTGATCCGCGCGGCGGACGTGGACCGGCTGCACGCGCGCGGCGCAGAAAAGATCGACCTGAGCAGCATGGGCTCCCGCAGGGCGGAGCGCGCGCGCGTGGATCGTTTCCTGAAGAACGGCACGCTCGAGGAGGTCGGGAATTTTCTGGACGGATATTTCCTCGACGTCGGAGAGCAGAACTTTCAGTCGACGCTGTACCGCCAGTACGTGGTGATGGATCTCTATTTCTCGGCGGCGGATTTCCTCGAAAATCTGGAGCTGGGGACGCAGCAGCTCCCGGCGAAGTGCAGGGACTTAAACGAGATCGTGGCGGGCGCGACGTCGGTGGAGGGGACCAGGCGGCTGATCGGCGGGCTTTTTACCGAGACCATGAGGCTGCGCGACCGCAATTCCATGAAACGCTACAGCGCGGTGCTCGAGGAGGCGCGAACGTTCATTCAGGAGAATTATCAGCGCGACGACATGTCGCTGAACACGGTGGCGTCCCAGGTAAACATCAGCCCGAGCTATTTCAGCGCGATCTTCAGCGCGCAGACCGGGCAGACCTTCGTAGAGTACCTGACCTCGGTGCGCCTTGAGCGGGCGAAGGAGCTGCTGATGTGTACAAGCCTGCGGACCGCTGAGATCGGTTACGAGGTGGGCTATAAGGATTCGCATTATTTCAGCTATATATTCCGGAAGGTCGTCGGCTGCAGCCCGACGGAGTACAAGAACCGGCGCAGGGACGCCGCGAAAGGCTGAGGCGGCTCGCGGACGGCGATGTGCCGGGGAACGAAACGGTTGAGGATCGTGGGAGAGCGGACGGCGATGTGTCGGAAAACGGAACGGTTCGGGGATTGAGAGCGGACGGCGATGTGTCGGAAAACGGAATGGCTCGGGGATTGAGAGCGGACGGCGATGCGCCGGGAAACGAAACGGTTCTGGAATCGCGGGAGAAAGGAGCGTCCGGAGATGAATAAGATGCGTAAGAGGACAGGTTTGCTCGCAGGGCTCGGGGCGCTTTTGCTCCTGAGCGGCTGCGGCGCAAAGAAAACGCCTGAGTCGGAACCTGCGGCGCAGCAGTTTGAGACGGAGATGGACGAGAACCTGATCGCGGTCGGTTTCTCGCAGGTCGGCGCGGAGTCGGACTGGCGCGCGGCGAACACGGAGTCGATTCAGTCCGCGCTGACGCCGGAGAACGGCTTTTACCTGATCTACGAGGACGCGCAGCAGAAACAGGAGAACCAGTTCAAGGCGATCCGCAATTTTATCCTGCAGGAGGTCGACTACATCGTCCTGTCGCCGATCGTGGAGACAGGCTGGGATACGGTCCTGCAGGAGGCGAAGGACGCCGGGATCCCGGTGATCCTCGTGGACCGCAAGGCGCAGGTGGCGGAGGATCTGTACACCTGCTGGATCGGCGCGGATTTCGAGAGCGAGGGCAGACACGCCGGGGAGTGGCTGGAGCAGTACCTGCAGGAGCAGGGGCGCGCGGACGAGACGATCCATATCGTCACCCTGCAGGGCACACTGGATTCCAGTGCCCAGCTCGGGCGGACGAAGGGCTTTGCCGGGGTCATGGC
>CANQYP010000096.1 GCA_947628045.1 uncultured Lachnospiraceae bacterium
GATTTCTACCAGTACTGGCGGAACGTGGCGGACGCGGACGTGCTCAAATGCCTGCGGATGCTGACCTTCCTGCCGCTCGAGCAGATCGACGAGATGGACAAGTGGGAGGGCAGCCAGCTCAACCAGGCGAAGGAGATCCTTGCCTACGAGCTGACGAGCCTGGTGCACGGCGAGGAAGAGGCGAAGAAGGCGCAGGAGGGCGCGCGCGCGCTGTTCTCCGGCGGCAATACCGAGAACATGCCGGTCGTGGAGCTCGCGAAGTCGGATCTGACGGACGGCGCGGTCGACGTGATCTCGCTGCTCGTGAAGGCGGGGCTTGAGAAGTCGCGCTCGGACGGACGCCGCGCGATCGAGCAGGGTGGCGTGTCGGTAGACGGCGAAAAGGTGACGGACGTGAAGGCAGTCGTGCCGGGGGAGAAACTCTCGGGCGAGGGCATTGTGCTGCGCCGCGGCAAGAAGAAATTCTGTCGGGTGACGATGGCGTAACCACTGATTTGGGCGATCGGGCTGTGTAGCATAACTGATCGGTTGGATGACGCGGATACGGGCTGTGCAGCACTCGGTTTTGATGATAAGAATGCGAGCTGTGCAGCGCCCGGTTCGGAGCCTGCGGCATGATGGAAGGAGGAACGGATATGACGGAGGAGCAGCAGAAAAAGATCAAAAATAGACTTATGCTGCTGACGGTTGGCATTATTTTCTTACTGGCGGTCTTGCTGATCGTCCTCGTGGCGATGAAGAAGATGAACACGATCTGGTTTCCGGTTGGGGTGGGAGTGCTCCTGGGGCTGTACTGGATCGTCGCAGACGTCCTGCCGGTGATCTGGCTCCGCCAGTTTGCGGACAAGACGGAGGCGCAGAAACGTTCCTATTGCGTCTATGCGCTGATCGACGCGGTCGGGCTGGGCGGTCTGCTCTATTTTATCATGAGCATGACGAGCATCACGGGCGCGCTGGTCTATGTGGCGAGCATGTTCCTCAAGAAACGCTTTCATGACGAATTCCTCGGCGTGAGCGAAGAGGAAACGGAAGAAGTATCGGACGAGGAGGGCGTGCAGCCCGGCGAGCCGGAGGAAAAACAGCTCGAGGAGCCGAAGGACGGACAGCCGGACGAGGAGTAGGGGCATGTAAGGCTTACCGGTGTCATATAATAAAGAAAAACACTGGGAGCAGTATGAGTGCAAAACATGCCGGGAGTGATGAGAAAAACAAGCCGTGCCGAAACGGTTTGTTTGCAGGATTTGGAGCCAGGATTGCGAGGTCCCTGTTTTTCTGGGGACTTGCGGCAGTTCTGGCGTCTTCTGCTTATACGGGTATTGTGAGGATCCGGGGGAGCCGCGCGCGGGTCGCTGAGAGTGAGGCGGTTCCGGCGTCGGGCGGACGGATCTCGGACGGCGCGCGGGGCAAAGACGCGCCGGAGGCAGACGTGTCGGGCAAAGATGCGCCGAAAGAGGGCGTGTCGAAGACAGGTGTGTCGGGCAAAGACGCGCCGAAAGAGGGCGCATCGAAGATAGACATGTCGGGAAAGGAAAACGTACCGGAAACGGGAACCCCGGAGACGCGGCAGGACTCCGACGAGCAGAAACGCGTGGCGCTGACGTTTGACGACGGACCGCACCCTTTTTATACGGAGGAGCTGCTGGACGGTCTGAAGGAGCGCGGCGTGAAGGCGACTTTTTTCGTGATCGGGAAGAACATTCCGGGCAACGAGGACGTGATCCGGCGCATGGCAAAGGAAGGGCACCTGATCGGGAACCACACCTACGACCACGCGAGGATCAGCCTGATGGGCAGGGAGGAGGCGTGTGAGCAGATCGAGAAGACGAGCAGACTGGTGCGGGAGCTGACCGGAAAGGACACGGAGTTTGTGCGCCCGCCGTTCGGGGAGTGGAAGAAGGATCTGGAATGCTCGTTTGTGATGATCCCGGTGCTCTGGGACGTGGACCCGAAGGACTGGACGACGAAGAATGTGTCGGACATCGTGCGGCGTGTGCTGGAGGACGTGCAGGACGGCGACATCATTCTTCTGCACGATTATTACCGGTCGTCCGTGCAGGCGGCGCTTGAGATCGTGGACGCTTTGCAGGAGCAGGGCTATGTGTTTGTGACGGTCGATGAGCTGATCCTGGAGTAGGGGAAACCGCTTATGTGTCACGAAAAGGTCTCGCAAAATAGTTTCTTATCGTGTATAATACAAACAGATAATTTTTTGTGACCGGCAAAGCTGCAAGGAGCACGAAACTCCCTGGCGGCAGGAGAAGGGATATACCGTCCGCGGCGGGCGGCAGAGTGGGGGCATGACGGTAAAGGTACAATTATTCGGGAGATTCACAATCACAAACGGCGCGAAGACGCTCAACGAAGAGACGCTGCACTCGAAAAAGCTGACCCGTATGCTGGCGTACATTCTTGTCAACCGCGACGCGATCCTGTCGCATCAGCGTTTGATCGAGGTGTTCTGGGAGGACGACACGAGACGCCCGGAGGGCGCTCTGAAGAATCTGATGTACCGGCTGCGCACGATCATGAAGGAGCTCGGCGACGAGCAGTACATATGCACGCTCCCGGGCGCTTACCAGTGGAACCCGGACATCGCGGTGGAGACGGATTACGAGCGGTTTGAGGCGCTTGCCGCGCGGGTGCACGGGGCGAAGGAGCGGGACCGGGAGACCGGCAGGCTCTGCGAGGAGGCGATCGCGTGCTATCAGGGGAATATTTCCGCGCGGATCGCGGAGGAGCCGTGGATCCTCTCGAAGACGATCTGGTATCAGTCGCTGTATATGGACATCGTCAAGATCCTGTGCGCGGTCTATAAGGAAGAGAAAAAGTGGAACCTTCTGGAGCAGCTCTGCAACCAGGCGCTCGCCGTGGACGCGTACGACGAGGAGATTCACTGCTGGATGCTCGAGAGTCTGCGCGGGCAGAAAAAGTACAAGCTTGCCGCGGCGCATTACGAGAGGGCGGCAAAGCTTTTTTACAACAATATGGGGATCCGTCTCTCCGGGCGCATCCTGGAGCTTTACCAGAGTCTGATGCGGGAGAGCGGGGGCTCCACCTCGAGTATCGCCAGCCTGATCGAGGAGACGAGAGGGCATGAGCGCCCGAAGGGGGCGTATCTGTGTGAGTATTCCGTATTCCGGCAGATCTACCGCGTAGAGGCGCGCCGTGTCACGCGTCTTGGGATCGCGGTGTACGTCCTTATGCTGACCGTGCAGCCGAGAGGAGCCGCCTTCGTGGACGAGGATGCGGACGCCGTGCTCGGGAAAGCGGCGGATTCCCTGGAGAAGGTAGTCTGCGGCTCTCTGCGCGCGGGCGACGTGATCGCGCGGTACAGCCCGACACAGTTTATCGTGATCCTGCCGACCTGCTCTTACGAATCGGGGACGGGCGTGGCGGAACGGATCCGGCGGAATTTTCGGAAATATGCAGAGCGATACCGCTGCGAGATCTCCTATGAGCTTGCCGAGATCTCCGCGACCGTGTAAATCAGCGTTTGAAACAATGTTCCGGGACCCTGCGAGGGGTCCTTTTTTTGAACCTGCTCATATAATAGAACGACAGTCTGCTGTGAGGTGACCGTGAGATGAGAACATTCATGGAAGAAATGCGCGAGGAGGAGCGTGAGCTGCGCAAGCTGCGGTCCATGTTCCCCGACGCCGCGAAACTGCTGCTGCCCTATGTGGAGGAGGAGTGCGACAAGATGGAGTACGAGGGGAGCCCGATGTTTGACGAGTACCCGGACCGGACGACGATATACCGCCTCGAGGAACGCATTTACGGGCAGGTGAAGGACCGGTTCCCGGAGGAGCCGGAGCGGAAACCGGAGGAGATACTGGCGCTGCAGTATCTCGCCGCGGCGCCGGACGGGTTCTGCCGGAACCTGGCGCGGGACATGACGCGCGTACTTTTGCTGCAGGAGATGCACCACCGGAGAAGGAGGCACGCCGCCGTCCGGGGCGCCGCGTTGTCCGGGACGAGTGAGGACGGGAAATAGTCAGGAGGGGTCACGCCGTCTTGTCCGGGACGGGTGAGGACGAAACCTGAGCGTCCGCATTTGCCATTTCCGGCGGTTCATGGTATAGTGTAGATAAATCGGAAAAAATACCCTGGGACGGAGCGTATTCTTATGCATGATACGATAACTCGGATAAAAAATATTCTCGTGCGGGTGCTGGTCCTTGCCGTGGTCTTTGTCGTTGCGCTGATCAGTTTCAGCCGCATGATCAACCAGACCGCGCCCAGCACGGCGGAGGCGATGGAGAACTCGACTTTCCCGCTCGTCTATATGTGCAGCAACGGCGTCAACTACAACTGTCTGCACGGGTACACAAGGGAGATGGACGTGGAGTATATCCGCGACACGGTGACGGTGCTCTCGGACGACCATCTGCTGGATATTCGGATCCAGCCCTTCGGTACGAATATCGAGAGCGTGTCCTACGAGGTGCTGACGCTGGACGGCATGGATTCGCTCGAGAACACGAACGTGATCCGCATGGAGGAGCAGGACGGGTATGTCGCCGCGACCCTTCAGCTGCAGAACCAGATGCTGCTGGAGCAGGAGTATATCCTGAAACTGCAGGTGACGGTGGGCGGCAGAGACATCTATTTCTATACGCGGCTGCTGCTGGAGGACGGGCTCCATCTGGACGCCTACCTCGATTTTGTGAGCGGTTTTTATGAGAAATGCGTCTACAAGACGGATCAGAATTCGCTCGGCACGGTCGTGGAGCCGGACGAGTCGACGGGGCAGTCGCGCACGCTCGCCTCGATGAATATCCATGATACGGTCGCGCAGCTGATGTGGGGCGAGCTGAATCCGCAGATCTACTACAAGCCGACGCCGAGCCTTGTGGACATCAACGGAACGACGGCGTCCTTTGTCCTGGAGTACCGCATCTCCGCGGTGGATCAGCAGGGCGTCAACGAAGTGTATAATGTGAACGAATTTTACCGTCTGCGCTACACGGATACGCGTATTTTCCTGCTGGATTTCACGCGCACGACAGACGAGGTGTTCCAGACGGACAACGCGCTGCTGCAGCCGGAGGGGATCCGCCTCGGCATCACGGACCCGGATGTGGAGTACGCGTTTGACGAGCAGAAAAAGGTAGTCGCCTTTGTGCAGGAGAACGAGCTGTGGGCATACCGCGTGAACGGCGGGCAGCTGGTGCGTGTGTTCGGGTTCCCGCAGCAGGAGAACATGGATTACCGGGATTTCTATGCGCGCAACAACATCAAGATCCTGCGCGTGGACGAGTCCGGGGACGTCTGGTTCGCGGTGTCCGGCTATATGAACCGAGGAAGGCGCGAGGGACAGAACGGGATCGGCATTTATTTTTACGAGGAGGCGTCCTCGACGGTGGAGGAGATCCTGTTCGTGGAGACGATGGAATCCTACGATATGCTGAAACTGGACATCGACTCGCTCGCCTACGTCACGAACGACCGCTCGGTCTGCTACATTCTTCTGGAAGGGATCGTTTACCGGATCGACCTCAAAGAGGGCGAATATACGCATGTGATCGACGGCGTGAAGACCGGCTGTTTCATGAGCTCGGAGTCGAACCGCTATTTCAGCTGGCTGAAGGAGGGCGAGAGGTACCGCTCCCGGACGCTCTACACGATGGATTTTGAGAGCGGAGCGGTGCGGGAGACGACCTGCCGGGACGATGAGCAGATCCGCCCGGTCGCGTACATGGGCGAGGATCTCGTGTACGGGCTGGCGCTTGCCTCGGACGTTATCGATCAGGATGAGGGGAATGAGATCTTTCCGATGTATCAGCTCGTGATCGTGAACGGGGAGGGCGAACAGCTCATGACCTACGAGACGCCCCAGGCGTATGTGACGAAGGCGGAGCAGGTCAACCATGTCCTGCAGCTGACGAGGGTCGTCAAGACCGAGCTGGGCTATGCGGAGACGCTCGGGGACCAGATCGTGGGCATGGATACGGAGGAGGATGTGGTCTACGGCATCGCGACGCAGGAGGAGGGCGCGAAACAGACGACGATCCTGCTGCGCGTCGGGACAAGTATCACAGACGAGAACCCGCAGGTGGTGACGAGCCGCGTCCTGGTGCGCGGCGATCAGCGCGCGATCGAGATCCCGGGGAACAAGGAGCGGGAAAAGCTGTACTATGTCTATGCGGGAGGCAGCATGGAGAGCATGTGGCCGACGGCGTCGGAGGCGATCCGTCGGGCGGACGAGAAGGTGGGCGTAGTCATCAACCATGCCAAGGAATTCGTCTGGGAGCGCGGAAACCGCGCAGAGACCAGCAAGATCAAGGTGGAGAGCCTGCCGGAGGTCGTGGCGAGCGGGACGATGGACATCGAGACGCTGGAGGCGTCGCTCGGCAAGGACGCGGTCAACCTGACCGGCTGTACGCTGGAGCAGGTGCTGTACTTCGTCGGGCAGGGGCAGCCGGTGCTCGCGGCGACGCCGGACGGAGTCGTCATCATCATGGGATATGACGATTTCGGCAACACGATCCTGCTGAGACCGGGCGAGACCGAGACGTATTTCTACGGACCGCAGGACAGCAAGGCACTGTTTGAGCAGGCGGGGAACCGTTTCGTGTCCTACCTCAAGACGGATCTGTAAACTGAGTCAAGGAGACAATTAATTTCAAAAGATATCTGAAAATAATAAGGCGCTTTTTTGCCGGGATCGCGGTTTCGATGAGGGGTGAAGGGTAAATTTGCACAAAGTTTTCGGGGAACGTCTTTTGGAGAGACGACATAAGATGACATAATATTTGCGGGTTATCCACATCCGGGGTGTGTGGAAAGCTGGACGAGATGGACTTATGCACTGATTTATCCACATTGTCCACAAAAAAATCGAAATTTGAATTGGTTTACATAGTTTTTTTCGGGAACGGACGTTTTGTGAATAATGATAAAATCGAGAAAAAGAAAGAAATTATCCGCAAAGCGCTTGACAGGAGAATTGTCTGCATCTAAATAAAATATTCAGAATAATCTAAATAAAACATCAGCCGCACAGAATTTCCTGCGCGGCTGTCTGTCTGTTTTGCCTTACTTTAGGACCAGTACCGCACGACGCGGATCGGGGTCTGGTAATCGTAGTTCGAGATCTTGATGCCGCCCTGCGGATACGGCTGGGAGTTGCTGGCATGCACGATCTGATTGTCGCCCATGTAGATCGCTACGTGTGACGCGTAGTTGGGGTCGCCGTAGAAGATGAGGTCCCCGGGCAGCATGCTTGACGTATCCACGACGACAGGCGTCAGGTATTGATTCACATTTGTGCCGGTCGGTCCCTTCATCTGGTCGTCCGCGACGCGCATGAGCTTGAGCCCGAACGCCGCGAACACGGTCTGCACGAATCCGGAGCAGTCCGCTCCAGCCGTGAGGCTCGTGCCGCCCCAGACGTAGGGGTTGCCGACATACTGCAGGGCGTAGTTGACGATCTGGACGCCGACGGTATCGCCGGAGATCTTGATGCTTTCCTCGGCGGTGATCGCGCCGGACGCGTCGATCGTGTACTTCTTCGCGCCGACCGCGAGGCTGATGGAGACCGCCAGACGCCCGTCGCTGTAGAAGTAGTGTTTCATGTTCTCGATCGTCTGCAGCCCGGTCACCGCGGCGCCGGTGCTGTCAAAGTAGTATTTGCTCCCTTCGATCGTCATCCAGCCGGTCGCCTTGACGCCCTTGTCCGTATAGTAGTATTTTTTGCCGTCCACAGTGCTCCAGCCGCTCTGCTTTTTCTGGTCTGTCCGGACACCGTCCATTCCGACATAGTAATTGTCGATCCAGGCGTTCTTCGCCATCGTGCCGTCACTCTGGAAATAGTAGTATTTGGACTGCAGCTTTATCCAGGAGCTCACGACCGCCGCGCCGTCGCCCTTGAAATAGTAGGTGGCGGAATTGACCGTTTTCAGCTTGTTGGTGATCTTTTTGCCGTTTGTCTTGAAGAGATAGATCGACCCGTTGATGTTCTGCAGCCCGGTCACAAGGGCGCCGGTGGTGGAGGCGTAGTATTTCTTTCCCCCGATCCAGCGGCTTGTGCGCAGCCTTCCGTTGGTGCCGAAATAATAGCGCTCGGCGCCGATCTTGACGAGACCGGTCTTCTTGGCGCCGCTCGACGGATCAAAATAGAAGGTGCGGGTCCCGATGGTCTGCCAGCCGGACGCCCTGGCGCCGCTGTCCAGCACATAATACTTCTTGGCAATCCATTTGTTTTTCTGGACGACGCCGTTCGAGCAGTAGTAATAGACCTTCTTGAATTTCGTCCAGCCGTTGCGCTTGTTGCCGGAGGAGTCGAACAGGTAGGAAACGCCGTCGATCTCCGTCCAGCCGGTCGCCGCCGCGCCGGTGCTCTTCAGGTACTTTCCGCCCTGCCAGGTGTTGACCGCGAGGATGCCGCCCGAGTTCGCGTAGTAGTATTTCTTGCCGATCTTGAACCAGCCGGTGTGCAGAGCGCCCGTGGAGGCGTCGAGATAGTAGAGATGCCCGTCGATCGCAACCTTGCCCTTGAGCATCTCCCCCTGCTCGTTGTAGTAGTATTTTTTGCCGTTCTTGGTGACCCAGCCGATGCCGCTGCGCGTGACGCCGGTAAAGCGCCCGTCCGCGCCGAGCTGCTTGCCGTCCACCCAGGTGTTCACAGCCATGGAGCCGTCCGCCTGGTAGTAGTACTTGCCGAGCCACTTGTTCGCGATGAGCGCGCCGCCGTAAGTCTTGGAGGCGTAGTAGGTCTTCCCGTCGGACGCGACGAAACGTCCGAGCTGGAGCTGACCGGACTCGTTGAAGTAATAGCGCTGTTCTTCGATCGTCTGGAAACCGGTCTGCATGATGCCCTGCTCGTTAAAGTAATAGGTGAAATCGCCGATCTTCTTCATTCCGGTCAGATAGCCGGGCTGGGCGTCCTGCGTATACATCTGCCCGTTCTCGGTGCTGACCCATTCGGCATGGGCGGGCGCCGCGGGGACGGCAGAGAGCATTCCGACAAGAGAAAGCAGTAGAAAAGTCCTGCATTTTTTCATAGAACATTACCCCTCAAAAAACAATCTGAAAAATTACAATTTGATTAAATCCTTTCCTAAAATATTACCTGATATTTAACAGAAAGTCAACAAGTAGATAACAAAAAATGTAAAAAACTGCTGTGAAACGCATCACAGAAATGACACATTTCACAGCAGCAAATCTCGTCCCGAATGGAGCGATTATCCCATAACTACGGTCACTTTGTAGGACTTCTTGCCTTCCTCGAACGGGATCACGCAGCCGGCGACTTCCTTGCCGTCCACGATCAGTTTCTTCACGCCCTTCTCGACGCCGTCCGGGTTCTGGACCTCGATCTCGTAGTCCGCGCCGCGGAACTTACGGGTCAGCTTGAAGTCTCCGAATCCCTTCGGCACGCACGGGTCGATGCCGAGCCCGTCGTACTGCGGCTGCACGCCGAGGATGTGCTGGGAGACGTTGACGAAGGTCCACGCCGCCGTGCCGGTCAGCCAGCTGTTCTTTGCCTGCCCGTGGTAGTAGGCGTCTCGCCCAGCCACCATCTGGGAGTAGACGTAAGGCTCGGTGCAGTGGATCTCGCTGATGTCCTCGAGGTAAGCCGGGCAGGTCTTGCGGTAGATCTCAAACGCGCGGCT
>CANQYP010000097.1 GCA_947628045.1 uncultured Lachnospiraceae bacterium
AGCCGCACGCCCTTTTGTTTCAATTTCTCCAGCTCTCCCCGCCAGTCCTGCGCGCAGCAGAACGGCACGCGGTAGACCGAGCCCATCGTCGCGCGGATCACCTTGGGGTTGTAAATATCCACACATCCCCTGCTCATCAGGACCCCGGTCACTCCGGCGCCCTCCGCCGTGCGCAGGATCGTCCCAAGATTGCCCGGATCCTGAATATTTTCGAGGAGCAGCAAAAGGGGCGATGCGCCAAGCAGCTCCTCCGGCGCATGATGGGAGCGGCGCACGAGGCAAAGCACGCCCTGCGGCGTCTTCATGTCGGACACGCTCTCAAATACGCGGTCGGACAGCTCCGTGAGCTCCTCCACGCCCGCAAAGACAGACGGGTTCTTCCGAAGAAAGCTCTCGGAGACATACGTGCGGACAAGCCGATCCTTCGGCGCCTCGCGGTACATCTTGATGCCCTCCACGAGGAAGACGTCCTGCTGCTCCCGCTCCTTTGACTTTTTCTGCAGCGCCTGGAGCTGTTTGATTTGCGGGTTTGATGCGCTGGTAATCATGGGTACCTCTGTGTTTATAGTCTTGTTATTTTTTCTTTTGAGACTCTGTTTTACCATGCCGCTGCCACAGACCGCCTTCGCTTTGCTCAGGCTATCCGCTGCTGTCGCAGCTCCTGTCTGTGGCGCACTGGGCGTTCCGCCCATCTCGCAAAATGAAAATCCAGTCCTCTGCGGATAAATCCGCGAGTCCTGCCCTTTCATTTTCCGGCATGGCAAAACTGGTTAAATGGCCATCGCCTTCGCGACGCGTACCATGTACTCCGGCAGATTCTTCTGCATGGCGAGCGCCTCATCGATATCCAGGTCCACGTAGTTCCCTTCGCGGAACGCCACGACGCGGTTCGATTTCCCTTCGATCAGGAGATCCGCCGCGAGCGCCCCCATCACCGTGCCGTACACGCGGTCGCGGCAGGTCGGGCTGCCGCCGCGCTGCATGTGCCCGAGAATCGTCGCACGGGTCTCGAGCCCGGTCGCCGCCTCGATCCTGCGCGCCATGCTCGTCGAGTGCCCGATTCCCTCCGCGTTGATGACGATGTGGTGTTTCTTGCCGCGCTTGCGGTTCTGAATGATGTTGTTGATCAGGATCTGCTCGTCGTAATCGTACTGTTCCGGGAGAAGGATATCCTCCGCCCCGTTCGCGATACCGCACCACAGCGCGATGTAGCCCGCGTTGCGCCCCATGACCTCAATGATGCTGCAGCGCTCGTGCGAGGTCGAGGTGTCGCGCACCTTGTCGATCGCGTCCATCGCCGTGTTGACCGCCGTGTCAAAGCCGATCGTGTAATCCGAACAGGCGATGTCCAGATCGATCGTCCCAGGCACGCCGATCGTGTTGATGCCGCGCGCCGCCAGCTGCTGCGCCCCGCGGAACGAGCCGTCGCCTCCGATCACCACGAGCCCGTCGATCCCGTGTTTCCGGCAGATCTCCGCCGCCCGGTCCTGCACCTCCGGTCTCTTGAATTCCAGGCACCTCGCCGTGTAGAGGATCGTGCCGCCCTTCGAGATCGAATCCGAGACGGAGCGCGCGGTCAGATCCACGATCTCCTCATTCAGCAGACCGCGGTAGCCCTGATAGATCCCTTTCACATTGATTCCCTGCGACAGCGCCTTGCGGACCACCGCGCGGATCGCCGCGTTCATGCCCGGAGCGTCGCCCCCGCTTGTCAGTACGCCTATTGTTTTCACTTGCTCTGCCATGTCCATTCCCCCATCCGCCGTCCTGTCGGGCGACATTCCTTTCTGTCGTTTTCGCGTCCGGTGCTTTTCCCGGAACATTATTTTTCCACGATCTTAATATTTTCCTGTCCGAAAAGCTTTGTCAGCTGCCCGATCATCTCCTCGTCCGCCTGCACGGTCCAGTTGTCGCCGAGCCTGCGGACGGAACGCCCGTCAGCGATGAAGATCGCGACGTGATCCTTGCCCTCCGAGTGGCGCAGCACGTCGAACAGCTCCTGCTCGCGCGCCTGGTAGTCCGCCCTGTCCGCGAACTTCACCCAGAGCTCGCGCTGCGTCTCCCCGAACTCCCAGATCTTCTCGCAGATCAGCTTGCTCGGCTTGTCCTCCTCGCAGCTCACGCGCCCGCGCACGAACACCTTGCGCTCCTCGGTCAGCAGCTCGTGGTTCTTCTCATAATCCCGCGGGAACACAATGACTTCGACGTTGCCGACCAGATCCTCGACGTTCAGAAACGCCATCGTCTTGTTGTTCTTCGTGTATTTGATCTTGCTGCTCGTGATCATGCCGCCGATGACCGCCGTGCTGTTGTCCGTGACTTTGGAGACGCCGGTCTCCTCGTCCAGCGCGAAATCCGTGGTCACATTCGTGATGCCGCGCCGCCATACCGCCTCATATTTTTCGAGCGGATGCCCGCTGACGTAGATGCCGAGCACTTCTTTCTCATAGGAAAGGAGCTCTTCTTTGTCAAATTCCCCGACGTCCGGGAGCTTTGCCCGGTAGCTGGTCTTCTCCTCCTCGCCCATCAGGTCGAACAGCGACATCTGCCCGGAGATCCCCCGTTTCTTCTCCTGCGCGATCTGATCCATGATGTCCGCATACACCTGGAGGAACTGTCTGCGCGTCCCGCCGAGGCTGTCCATCGCGCCGGACTTGATCAGACTCTCAAACGTGCGTTTCGTGACGTCCTTCGTTCCGGTCACGCGCTCAATGAAATCCGAAATGTCCTTGTATCTCCCGTGCGCCGCGCGCTCCTGCATAATCGTCTCGATGACGGGGCGCCCGATGCTCTTGATCGCGGAGAGCCCGTAGCGGATATTTTTGCCGTCCACCGAGAAATTGCCCTCGCCGACGTTGATGTCCGGCGGCAGAATGCCGATCCCCATCTGACGGCAGGTCAGCGTGTACTCCGCCACCTTGGACGGGTTGTCGATCACGGAAGTCATAAGCGCCGCCATGAATTCGACCGGATAATAATATTTCAGATATGCCGTCCGGTACGCCACCACCGCGTAAGCCGCCGCGTGCGACTTGTTGAACGCGTACTTCGCGAAATCCGTCATATCGTCGTAGATCTTGTTCGCCGTGCGCTCGTCGATGCCGTTCGCCACACAGCCCGGCACGCCCTCCTCCGGGTTGCCGTAGACGAAATTCTGGCGCTCCTTCGCCATCACAGCCGCCTTCTTCTTCGACATGGCGCGCCGCACGAGGTCGCTGCGCCCGAGCGTGTAGCCGCCGAGGTCGCGCACGATCTGCATGACCTGCTCCTGGTAGACGATGCAGCCGTAGGTCGCCTCCAGAATCGGCTGGAGCTGCGGGCAGTCGTAGGTGATCTCCTCCGGGTGGTTTTTTCCGCGGATATACTGCGGAATGAAATCCATCGGCCCCGGGCGGTACAGCGAGATCCCGGCGATGATGTCCTCGAGGCTCTGGGGCTTGAGCTCCTTCATGAAACTCTTCATCCCCGCGCTCTCGATCTGGAACACGCCGTCCGTCTTCCCCGTCCCGATCGAGTCGAACACCGCCTTGTCGTTATAATCAATTTCTTCTATTACGATCTTTTTCCCGGTGCTCTTCTCGGCGAGCTCCACGGCGTCCTGGATCACCGTCAGCGTCCGCAGCCCCAGGAAATCCATCTTCAGAAGACCGAGCTCCTCGAGCGTCGTCATCGTGAACTGGGTCGTGATCGTCCCGTCCGATCCGCGCGAGAGCGGCACGTACTCGTCCGCCGCCTTCTGGCAGATCACGACGCCCGCCGCGTGCATCGAGGTGTGGCGCGGGAGCCCCTCAAGGCGTTTTGACATATCGATGAGCTGATGGATCTTCTCGTCATTCTCATACATCGCGCGCAGCTCCTGGCTCATCGTCAGCGCCTTGTCGATCGTGATGTTCAGCTCCTGCGGCACCAGCTTGGCAATCGAGTCGCAGAGCGAATACGGCAGATCCAGCACGCGCCCCACGTCGCGGATGACGCCGCGCGCCGCCAGCGTACCGAAGGTGACGATCTGCACCACGCGGTCCTTGCCGTACTTGCGCACGACATAGTCGATGACCTCCTGTCTGCGCTCGAAACAAAAGTCAATATCAATATCCGGCATCGACACGCGCTCCGGGTTCAGGAAACGCTCAAACAGCAGGTTGTAGCGGATCGGGTCGAGCTGCGTGATGCCGAGCGTGTACGACACGATACTCCCCGCCGCCGAGCCGCGCCCCGGTCCTACGCTGATGCCGTGCTCGCGCGCATACCGGATAAAGTCCCAGACGATCAGGAAGTAGTCGACATAGCCCATCTTCTGAATAACGGAAAGCTCATAATTCAGCCGTTCCCGGTGCGTCTCAGCCTCCGCCCCGTATAGCCGTTTCAGCCCTTCGTCGCAAAGCTTGTTCAGATATTCCCATGCCGTGTACGGCGGAGGCACGTCAAACTGCGGCAGCTTGGTCACGCCGAACTCGATCTCCACGTGACAGCGCTGCGCGATCCGATGGGTATTCTCAATCGCCTCGGGCGCGTACGGGAACAGCTCCGCCATCTGCTCGGGCGATTTCACGTAATACTGCCCGCCCTCGTAGCGCATGCGGTCCTCGTCCGTGAGTTTCTTGCTAGTCTGGATGCACAGCAGGATATCGTGCGCCTCCACGTCGTCCTCGTAGGTGTAGTGGACGTCGTTCGTCGCGACGAGCGGGATCCCCGTCTCCCTGCTCATGCGCAAAAGCTGCTGGTTCACCAGTTTCTGATCCGGAATGCCGTGATCCTGCAGCTCGAGGAAATAATTGTCCTCGCCAAAGATCGCGCGGTACTTCAGTGCGATCTCCTTCGCCTCCTCGTACATTCCCCGCGTCAGGTAGCGCGGCACCTCGCCCGCAAGACAGGCGCTCAGCGCGATGATGCCCTCATGGTACTTCTCCAGCAGCTCCAGGTCGACCCTCGGGCGGTAATAAAAGCCCTCCACAAACCCCATCGAGACGATCTTGATCAGGTTCGCGTAGCCCGTGTTGTTCTCCGCCAGCAGCACCAGATGGTAATAGCGGCTCTCGTCGTTCCCGGTCTCACGGTCAAACCGCGAGTTCGGCGCGACATACACCTCACAGCCGAGGATCGGATTGATCCCCGCCGCCTTCGCCTCTTTGTAGAAATCAATGACGCCGTACATCACGCCGTGATCCGTGATCGCGGCAGAATCCATTCCCAGCTCCTTCACGCGCGCCACATATTCTTTTATCTTATTCGAGCCGTCCAGCAGACTGTACTCCGTGTGGACGTGCAGATGTGTAAAATTCACGCTGTTCTCCTTTTTGCTCTCGCCGCAATCGAAACGGCGCTCTCCCCCTGCCGGGATCTTTTCCCGCCGGGATCTTCCCCTGCCGGGATCTTCCCCCCTGCCGGGAAACAGCAGCTCCGCGCGGCACAATGTCTTTACGAATATCTTACCACAACTTTTCCATTCTGCACACAGGATATTTTAATTTCTCTCTACTTCAAATTTTCTCTTGCCTTTTTCCTTTAATAGTTGTATAGTGTATATTATAAATATTTTGTGGTGTATCATATCGTTTTATCGATGCTATCCTGCCTGTTTCTTCCGATCCCGGCGCTAATTCCCAACAAAATGATTGTTTTTTCGAGGCAAGCAGAGTAAAATAAATGGAGACAGAAGAACGAAGATCACCGCGGAATATTGCATATTTTTATAAGGTGGTGATTTTCTATCGGCAGAAAGGACATTGTTACCAAAGAGTACATGGCGGATCGCCGCACCTTCGCGGACGCGTTCAACTACCTGCTCTACGACGGCAGACAGACGATCGACCCTGACGCGCTCCGACCGCTCGATACGACCATTACCGGCATTCCTTTTGGCGCGGACGGGGTGGACACGCCGGTGCAGAGGTTCCGGGATGAGCTGAAGTATCTCACCCTGATGGAGGACGGCTCAGCGGTCTACCTGTTGCTCGGCATCGAGAACCAGAGCGACGTCAACTATGCGATGCCGGTGAAGGACATGGTCTACGATGCCCTGCAATACGCCGCACAGGTCGAGAAGACGGCGCGGACGCATCGGGAGAGACAGAAGGCAGCCGGGCAAACAGCGCATCAAACGACCACTGAGGAAACCGGGGCAGCCGGGCAAACAGCACGTCAAATGACCATTAAGGAAACTGGGGTAAACAGGCAATCGGCACACCAAACGACCGCTGAAGAAACAGAGACAGCCGGGCAAACAATACGTCAAATGACCATTGAGGAAACTGGGGTAAACAGGCAATCGGCACGTCGAGCGACCGCTGAGGAAACCGGGGCAGCCGGGCAATCGGTATTTCAGACACTCACTGGGGATGCGAAGAAAAACAGAGTCTCAAGCGGCGAATACCTGACCGGTTTCTACAAGAGCGACCGCCTGGTCCCCGTGATAACGCTTGTCGTGTTTTTCTCGGCGGAGCCCTGGGACGGTCCCCGGAGTATTCACGACATGTTTTCGGTCGACGACCCCCGAATCCTCTCCTTCGTCCCGGATTATCGGATCAATCTGATCGCGCCGGGCGAGATGAGCGATGAGGAGCTCGGGAAGTTCGCGACCAACCTGCGCGAGGTTCTTCTGTTCATCAAACATTCCAAAGATAAAGACCGGCTCCATGCGCTCGTCTCCGAGAACCACCGCTTTCGGTCGGTAGAGGGAACTGCTGCAAAAGTGATCCGCACAATAACCGGATCGGAACTGAAGTTTTCTGATGAAGGAGAGGAGGAATCTGACATGTGCAAAGCGCTCGAGGACATGAGGAATGATGCTCTGGCAGAAGGCAGGACATTGGGCATAGCGGAAGGCAGGACACTGGGCAGAGCCGAAGGCAGAGCAGAGGGCAAGGCGGAAGGCAGGACACTGGGCAAAGCTGAAAGTATTTTGGAATTACTGACCTACCTTCCGGGCATGATCTCGGAAAGTCTGCGCGCCTCTATTCTGGGGGAAAGGGACAGCGACACGCTCAGCAATTACCTGCGGCTTGCTGCTACCTCGTCCTCCGTGGAGGAATTTTCCAGTCAGCTTTCCTGATGGCAGCAATTACATAAGATAAAGAAAGGCGACCTCTCTGCATCAGGGTGGTCGCCTTTCATTTCCCTCTAACTTCAAATTTTCTCTTGCCTTTTTCCTTTCATAGTTGTATAGTATATATTATAAATATTTTGTGGTGTATCACATCGTTTTATCGGTGCTATCCTGCCTGTTTCTTCCGATTCCGGCGCTAATCCTCAACAAAATGATTGTTTTTTCGAGGCAAGCAGAGTAAAATAGATGGAAACAGAAGGACGAAGATCACCGCGGAATATTGCATATTTTTATAAGGTGGTGATTTTCTATCGGCAGAAAGGACATTGTTACCAAAGAGTACATGGCGGATCGCCGCACCTTCGCGGACGCGTTCAACTACCTGCTCTACGACGGCAGACAGACGATCGACCCTGACGCGCTCCGACCGCTCGATACGACCATTACCGGCATTCCTTTTGGCGCGGACGGGGTGGACGCGCCGGTGCAGAGGTTCCGGGACGAGCTGAAGTATCTCACCCTGATGGAGGACGGCTCGGCGGTCTACCTGCTGCTCGGCATCGAGAACCAGAGCGACGTCAACTATGCGATGCCGGTAAAGGACATGGTCTACGACGCTCTGCAATACGCCGCACAGGTCGAGAAGACGGCACGGGCGCATCGGGAGAGGTGGAAGATAGCCAGACAAGCAGTACGCCAAACGTCCACTGAGGAAACCAAGGCAAACAAACAAGCGGCACATCGAACGACCATTGAGGAAACAGGCACAGTCAGGCAACCGGCATTTCAAACACCCACTGGGAATGTAGAAAAAAGCAAGGTTTCAAGCGGCGAATACCTGACCGGTTTCTACAAGAGCGACCGCCTGGTTCCCGTGATAACGCTTGTCGTGTTTTTCTCGGCGGAGCCCTGGGACGGTCCCCGGTGCATTCACGACATGTTTTCGGTCGACGATCCCCGGATCCTCTCTTTCGTCCCGGACTATCGGATCAATCTGATCGCGCCGGGCGAGATGAGCGATGAGGAGCTCGGGAAATTCGCGACCAGTCTGCGCGAGGTTCTTCTGTTCATCAAACATTCCAAAGATAAAGACCGGCTCCATGCGCTCGTCTCCGAGGACCACCGCTTTCGGTCGGTAGAGGGAACTGCTGCAAAAGTGATCCGTACAGTAACCGGATCAGAACTGAAGTTTTCTGATGAAGGAGAGGAGGAATCTGACATGTGCAAAGCACTCGAGGACATGAGGAATGATGCTCTGGCAGAAGGCAGGACATTGGGCATAGCGGAAGGCAGGACGCTGGGCATAGCCGAGGGCAGGGCGGAAGGCAGGACACTGGGCAGAGCCGAAAGTATTTTGGAATTACTGACCTACCTTCCGGGTATAATCTCGGAAAACCTGCGCGCCTCTATTCTGGCGGAGCGGGACAACGACACGCTCAGCAACTACTTACGGCTTGCCGCTACCTCGTCCTCCGTGGAGGAATTTTCCAGCCAGCTTTCCTGATGGCAGCAATTACATAAGATAAACAAAGGTGACCGCTCTGCATCAGGGTGGTCGCTTTTCATTTCTCTCTAACTTCATATTTTCTCTTGCCTGTTTCTTCCAATTCCGGCGCTTATCCCCAACAAAATGATTGTTTTTTCGAGGCAAGCAGAGTAAAATAGATGATGACAAAAACATTCCAAAGATAAAGACCGGCTCCACGCGCTCGTCTCCGAGGACCACCGCTTTCGGTCGGTAGAGGGAACTGCTGCAAAAGTGATCCGCACAGTAACCGGATCGGAACTGAAGTTTTCTGATGAAGGAGAGGAGGAATCTGATATGTGCAAAGCGCTCGAGGACATGAGGAATGATGCTCTGGCAGAAGGCAGGACTCTGGGCATAGCTGAGGGCAGAGCCCAGGGCAAGGCGGAAGGCAGGACATTGGGCAAGGCAGAAAGCATTTTGGAATTTCTGGGCTACCTTCCGGGCATGATCTCGGAAAACCTGCGCACCTCTATTCTGGCGGAGCGGGACAGCGACACGCTCAGCAATTACCTGCGGCTTGCTGCTACCTCGTCCTCCGTGGAGGAATTTTCCAGTCAGCTTTCCTGATGGCAGCAATTACATAAGATAAAGAAAGGCGACCTCTCTGCATCAGGGTGGTTGCCTTTCATTTCCCTCTAACTTCAAATTTTCTCTTGCCTTTTTCCTTTAATAGTTGTATAGTGTATATTATAAATATTTTGTGGTGTATCATATCGTTTTATCGATGCTATCCTGCCTGTTTCTTCCGATCCCGGCGCTAATTCCCAACAAAATGATTGTTTTTTCGAGGCAAGCAGAGTAAAATAAATGGAGACAGAAGAACGAAGATCACCGCGGAATATTGCATATTTTTATAAGGTGGTGATTTTCTATCGGCAGAAAGGACATTGTTACCAAAGAGTACATGGCGGATCGCCGCACCTTCGCGGACGCGTTCAACTACCTGCTCTACGACGGCAGACAGACGATCGACCCTGACGCGCTCCGACCGCTCGATACGACCATTACCGGCATTCCTTTTGGCGCGGACGGGGTGGAC
>CANQYP010000098.1 GCA_947628045.1 uncultured Lachnospiraceae bacterium
TTTGGGAAGTGGAAATGAGTGAAAGACTAAAATCAACTTTGGCTCCTTCAAAGTGGAAATAAACTTTTCACTTCACTGGAAAAAGAAATCGTAACATTTAGAGAAAGAAACAGTAGCGCGGGAGCCCAAATAATGGTATACTGAATTACAAATCGAGACGGTGCGGGACGGGAAACGGATACGGTGGAACACATGCGGCGGAAACCGCAAAAGAAGGGCTTGACAAGAAAACCGGAGTTCGGGTTGTATGACGCACAGTCCGACAGAAAAAGAACGGGAGGGTTACAACGATGGGTGTAGATGTAAACAAGGCAAAAAGTGTCATTGAGAGCGGAAAGGCGGTGCTCGGCATCGAGTTCGGCTCCACGAGGATCAAGGCAGTGCTGATCGACGAGAGCAACGCTCCGATCGCGTCCGGTAGCCACGAGTGGGAGAACCAGCTGGTGAACGGGATCTGGACCTACAGTCTCGACGCGATCTGGAAAGGGCTGCAGGACTGCTACGCGGACATGCTTGCGGACGTGAAAAAGCAGTACGGCGTCGAGGTGGAGAATCTCGCCGGGATCGGGTTCAGCGCGATGATGCACGGCTATATGGCGTTCAACAAGGACGACGAGCTCCTGGTGCCGTTCCGCACCTGGAGGAACACGATCACGGGACAGGCATCCGCGGAGCTGTTCGATCTGTTCAATTACAACATTCCTCAGAGGTGGAGCATCGCGCATCTGTATCAGGCGATCTTAAACGGCGAGGAGCATGTGAAGGACATTACCTTCTTCACGACGCTCGCTGGTTATATCCACTGGCAGATGACGGGACAGAAGGTGATCGGCGTCGGCGACGCGGCGGGCATGTTCCCGATCGACATCGAGACGAGAGATTTCAACAAGACCATGATTGAGAAGTTTGACAAGCTCGTGGCGCCGAAGGGCTATCCGTGGAAACTCGAGGAGATCCTGCCGAAGGTGTTGCTCGCAGGTCAGGACGCGGGCACGCTGACGGAGGAGGGCGCTAAGAAACTCGACGTGTCCGGCAAGCTCAAAGCCGGTATTCCGATCTGCCCGCCGGAGGGCGACGCGGGCACCGGCATGGCGGCGACGAACAGCGTGGCAGTGCGCACGGGCAACGTCTCCGCGGGTACTTCCGTGTTTGCGATGATCGTGCTGGAGAAGGATCTGTCCAAGGCATACCCGGAGATCGACATGGTGACGACGCCGAGCGGCGACCTTGTGGCGATGGTGCACTGCAACAACTGCACCTCTGACCTGAACGCATGGGTCGGTCTGTTCCGGGAGTTTTCCGAGACTTTCGGCATCGAGGTCGATATGAACAAGCTGTTCGGCACGCTTTACAACAAGGCGCTTGAGGGCGACAAGGACTGCGGCGGTCTGCTCGCGTACAACTACTTCTCGGGCGAGCCGATCACGGACTTAGAGGAAGGACGTCCCCTGTTCGTGCGCAAGCCGGACAGCAAATTCAATCTCGCGAACTTCATGCGCACGAATCTGTACGCGTCGCTTGCCACGCTGAAGATCGGACTCGATATCCTGCTTAAGGCGGAGGACATTCGGATCGACAAGATCATGGGGCACGGCGGTTTGTTCAAGACGAAGGGCGTCGGGCAGAGTATTCTCGCGGCGGCGATGAATTCCCCGGTGTCCGTGATGGAGACCGCGGGAGAAGGCGGCGCGTGGGGTATTGCGCTGCTCGCCTCCTACCTTGTGAACAAGGGCGAGGGCGAGACGCTCGAGGACTTCCTGAACGCGAAGGTCTTCGCGGGCGATGCCGGTGTGGAGATGCAGCCGGATCCCGCAGACGTGGCAGGTTTCGACGCCTACATTGAGGCGTACAAGGCAGTGCTCCCGGCGGAGCGCGCGGCGGTGGAGACGATGAAATAATTACGAAAGGCAAATGCCTGGAAACATCGCTTTTCAATCGGCACAGTCAGGAGTATTCCGGCTGTGCCGATTTTCTGCGCGGCGGATCGGCGTTTCTTTCTCTTGCAGATTTCGGGAACTTATACTATAGTAGAGGAGAATTGTGGAAAACCGGATTTTCAATATAAAACACGGAGGGATCATCATGAAGAGATGGGCAAGATTTCTTTACCAGCCGGGACTTCCGCTCGGGAAGGACGGCAGGAGGGTGACCGGAGGCGAAGAGCACATCGCGCTGTCGAGGCGGGCGGCGACCGAGGGCATGGTTCTTTTGAAGAATGAGAATCACGTCCTGCCTTTTTCTTTCGGCAAAAAAGTGGCGGTGTTCGGCAAAGGTTGTGTGGACTATGTGAAGGGCGGCGGCGGCAGCGGCGAGGTGACCGTGGCTTACAAGAGGAGCCTGCTGGACGGCTTGCGCATCAAGGAGCAGGAGGGCAAGCTCGCGCTGTTTGCGGAGCTCGGGACATTTTATGAGAAGGAAGTGCGCGCCCAGTACGAGCAGGGCGCGGTGCCGGGCATGACGGTCGAGCCGGAGCTGCCGGAGGAGCTGCTGCGCCGCGCGGAGGCGTTCACGGACACGGCGGTCGTCACGGTCTGCCGTTTCTCCGGCGAGGACTGGGACCGCTCGGTGACCGGTGGGGACGACGTGCCCAGACCGGGCTATATTGGAGGGATCGTCCGCCGCTCGCAGGAGATCTTTGAGAGGGGCGATTTCTACCTGTCGGCTGCCGAGCAGAAGATGATCGACCGGGTGCAGGAGCGTTTCGCGCACGTCGTGGTCGTGCTGAACGTCGGCGGCATGGTGGACACGCTCTGGTTTAAGGACAATGAGAAGATCGAAGGCGCGCTCATGGCATGGCAGGGCGGCATGGAGGGCGGACTTGCCGCGGCGGACATTCTCGTGGGAGACGTCAATCCGTCCGGCAGGCTGGTCGACACGTTCGCGGCGCGGCTGGAGGATTACCCGTCGACCGAGGGGTTCCATGAGTCGAAGGATTATGTGGAGTACACGGAGGACGTCTACGTGGGCTACCGCTATTTTGAGACGATCCCGCGTGCGTCGGAGAAGGTGAACTATCCGTTCGGCTACGGGCTTTCCTACACGGAGTTCGAGCTGGAATATATCCGCTCTTCCGTCACGGAAGAGCAGGTGCAGGCGGACGTCTTTGTGACGAATATGGGCAGGACGGCAGGAAGGGAAGTCGTGCAGCTCTACGTGAGCGCTCCCGGCGGCAGGCTCGGGAAACCGGCGCGTGAGCTGAAGGTGTTTGCAAAGACGCGGCTTTTGCAGCCGGGCGAGTCGCAGACCCTGCGCCTGACCGTACCGGTGAGCGCGCTGGCGTCCTACGACGACTGCGGGGCGGTCGAGAAGGGCGCGTGGGTGCTGGAGAAAGGGACCTACCGGTTCTATATCGGCGCTAATGTGCGCGACGCAGCGCTGCAGCCGTTCGTCTATGAGCTCGCTGAAGACGTGATCGTGGAGAAGACCGGAAATAAGTGCGTTCCGACTATGCTGACGAGACGTCTGCGCCCGGACGGGAGCTATGAGGAGCTGGAGACGCACCCGGAACTTCAGCCGGAGCTGACCCGGGAGGCTGTGATCACGCCCGCGTATACGCCGGAGACAGTCGCGATGCCGGGGCGTGTGCTCGGATTTTCCGTTGACCGGGAAGAGGAGCCCCCGATCCTGCTGGAGGATGTCTGCGACCGGCGGGCGTCCCTGGACGATTTCATGGAACAGCTGACGGACGAACAGCTCGTGCGTCTGCTCTGCGGTCAGCCGAACACCGGCGTGGCGAACACCTTCGGTATGGGCAATCTGCCGCAGTATGGCGTGCCGAATGTGATGACGGAGGACGGACCGGCGGGCGTGCGCATCAACCCGGAGTGCGGCGTGAACACGACCGCGTTTCCGTGCGCGACGCTGCTTGCCTGTACCTGGGACGAGGCGCTTGTCGAGCAGATCGGCGCGGCGGGCGCGCTCGAGGCAAAGGAGAACAACATCGGGATCTGGCTCACGCCGGGGATGAACATACACCGCAGCCCGCTGTGCGGAAGGAATTTCGAGTACTATTCGGAGGATCCGCTGATCGCGGGTAAGATGGGCGCGGCGCTCGTGCGGGGGATCCAGTCGCAGAAGATCGCGGCGAGCGCAAAGCATTTCGCCTGCAACAACAAGGAGACGAACCGCAGGAACAGCGATTCCCGCGTGTCGGAGCGCGCGCTGCGGGAGATCTATCTGAAGGGCTTTGAGATCATGGTGCGCGAGTCCGATCCGTGGACGATCATGTCTTCCTACAATATTGTCAACGGGCATCGCGCCTCTGAATACAAGGAGCTGCTGACCGGGATCCTGCGCGACGAGTGGGGATTCCAGGGCATGGTCACGACCGACTGGTGGAACCTCGCGTCCCAGCCGAAGGAGATCCTGGCAGGCAACGATGTGAAGATGGGCTGCGGCTATCCGGAGCAGGTGATGGAGGCGCTGGAGAAGGGCGAGCTTACGCGGGACGACGTGGCGCGCTGCGCGAGACGCGTGCTCGAGATGATCATGAAACTGGGCTGAGCAGGCGGAAAGAGCGGTAAGCAGAATGACCGGATACTCAAATAAAATCTGCCCGAAGACAGAGATAGACGATGCGCGCTGACGGTAGATAAAAAAGGTAAATGTAGCATAGAAAACTAGTCAGGAAGTCTGCGAAAAGAAAAGGTCGGGAGATGCGGAGGAAAGGCATTGCATATGGCGAATAAGGAGAATCACAATCTGGAAATCAGGAAAGCGACGACAGACGATCTCGCGGAGATCATGGAAATTTACGCGCATGCGCGCGAATTCATGGCGCGAACCGGGAACCCGCATCAGTGGGGCGACGACGGTTATCCTTCGGAGAAACTGATCCGCGAGGACATCCGGGAGGGCGTCAGCTACGTCGCGGAGGAGGACGGACAGATCGAGGCGGTCTTTTTGTTTCGCGTCGGCAATGACCCGACCTACCATGTGATCGAGGGCGGGAGCTGGCTGAACGATGAGCCGTACGGCGTGGTCCACCGGATCGCCGCGGCGGGCAGGGTGAAAGGTGCGGGCGCACAATGTCTGCAGTGGGCGTTTGCGCAGTGCGGCAACCTGCGCATCGACACGCACGACGACAACGCGGTCATGCAGCATGTGCTCGAGAAGAACGGCTTTGTGAAGTGCGGGCGGATTTATCTGGAGAACGGAGATCCGCGCGTGGCGTATCAGAAAGCAAAGTGAGGTGACTCATAGTATGGAAGAGAAGGAGATTATGGAGCTGCAGGTGGGCAATTACGCGGACATCGACCTGGATCGCAGCGTCCGCCAGGGCATGCCGGAGGTGATCTACGGCGCCGGCAAGACCGCGGAGCAGATCGTCGGCATTGCGTCGGCGATGCGAGCGCGCGGGATCGCGAATATCCTGATCACGAGGCTGGATCCGGAGAAGGCGGAGCAGGTCGGGCAAGGGCTTACACAGGAGAAGGCGGAGCAGGTCAGACAGGGACTTGCACAGGAGAAGGCAGAGCAGGTCAGACAGGGACTTGCGCGGGAAAAGGCGGAGAAGAGCGCGTCAGATTCAAGGGACGAAAAGGCGGCTCGGGCAAGGGCGGGCGAGGACTTCGTATACGACGCGGTCGCCCGGATCGGGATCGTGAACCGTCAGGAGACCAAAAAACAGGGCAAGATCGTCGTGGTGGCGGCGGGGACGAGCGACCTTCCGGTCGCGGAGGAGGCGGCAGTCACGGCGGAGCTGTTCGGAAATTATGTGGAGCGCATTTACGACGTCGGGGTAGCGGGGATCCATCGTCTGCTGAACCGGCTCCCGGCGTTCGAGGACGCCAACGCGGTGATCGCGGTGGCGGGCATGGAGGGGGCGCTGGTGAGCGTGATCGGCGGTCTGGTCGCATGTCCGGTCGTCGGCGTGCCGACGAGCGTGGGCTACGGGGCGAGTTTCGGCGGTCTGGCGGCGCTGCTCGCGATGCTGAATTCCTGCGCGAGCGGCGTCAGCATTGTGAATATCGACAACGGGTTCGGCGCGGGGGTGCTGGCGTCAAAGATCAACCGGCAGTCGCTGCCCGGGGAAGATCAGGGAGAAGGCATGCGTGAGAATAGACCGAAACTCGGTTAAGGCTAACCGTCAGCGCATGGGGAAACTGACAGGAAGTCTGCAGAAATGTCCGGACGGAAAATGGTCCGGACGATGTGGAAACAGGACTAAAAAGCGTGGTTTTGCGAAAGGAAGAGAGAAATATGGTTGAACTGTGGAATCTGTACGTGGCGTTTTTCCGCATCGGGATCCTGACGTTCGGCGGCGGTCTGACGATGCTGCCGATGCTGAAATATGAGCTTGTGGAGAAACGGAACTGGATCACGGAGGACGTGCTGCTGGACTGCTACGCGATCGGGCAGTGTACGCCGGGCATCATCGCGGTGAACACGGCGACCTTCGTCGGGTACAAGAGGAAGGGCGTGCTCGGAGGCATTGTCGCGACGCTCGGGATGGCGACGCCCTCGATCCTGATTATCACGGTGGTCGCGATGTTCCTCGAGGCGATGATGAGCTACGCCATCGTGCAGCACGCGATCATGGGCATTCGCGGCGGCGTCTGCGGTCTGATGCTGAACACCGTGTATACCCTGGCGCAGAAAAGCCTTACCAAAAAGGATCCGGAAGGCAAGCTCCATCTGGACAAGATCTGTGTGGCGATCTGCGCGGCGGCGTTCGTGCTCGCATTCTTCACGCCGATTCCGACCGTGCTGATCATTGTGATCGCTGCGGTGGTCGGAGTGATCCTTGACAAGGTGACGGGAGGTGCTGCGGCATGAGTCAGGCGTTTCTGCTGATCTTTGAATTTTTCAAGACCGGGCTGTTCGCGATCGGCGGCGGTCCTGCGACGATCCCGTTCCTGATGGACATGGCGAAGAAATATCCCTGGTTCACGATGCATGAGCTCTCGAGCATGATCGCGATCAGCGAGAGCACACCGGGGCCGATCGGGCTGAACATGGCGACCTACGCCGGTTTCCGCACGCTGGGCACCTTCGGCGGCATTGTGTCGACGCTGGCGCTCGTGCTCCCGAGCATCATTGTCATTCTTATCATCGCGAAGTTTCTGGATGGATTTCAGGAGAACCGCATCGTACAGGCGGTATTCAAGGGGATCCGTCCGGCGGTGACGGCACTGATCGCCGCCGCGGTCATCGACATGATCCGTGTGACACTGTTCACGGAGGAGGCGGGGAAGGTGATACCGCAGTACAAGGGCTGTATTCTGTGCGTCGTCATCTTTGCGCTGCTGCAGTGGAAGAAACTGAAGAAACTGCACCCGGCGGTCTGGTTCCTCGCCGCGGCGGTGGTTGGCGTCGTATTCCGGTTCTGATCGAAAAAGAGCCGGATGCTGCGCAAAAACGTTCGACCATCTGTAAAATCAGGAGCCGGTCAGTTATGAAACAGCCGGGCGGATTTTCCTGATCATTTTCTGTGGAAATCATCGAAAGGGAAATGACCGGGCATCAGGAGGAGCATTACGTATGTATAAGTACATTTTGTTTGATCTCGACGGCACATTGACGGATTCCGCGGAGGGGATCGTCAATTCCGTCCTCTACGCGCTGCAGCAAAAGGGGATCGAGGAGCACGACCGGGAAAAGCTGAACGCGTTTGTCGGACCGCCTCTCGCGGATTCTTTTATGAAATATTATGGGCTGTCCGAGGAAGAGGCGAGGGAGATGATTTCGCTGTACCGCGCGTATTTTGAGCCGAAGGGCTGGGCGGAGAACCGTGTCTACGAGGGGATTCCGAAGGTGCTGGAGGAGCTCTGCGCGCAGGGACGGCATCTGCTCGTGGCGACCTCAAAGCCGGAGGCTTTTGCGAAAAGGATTCTGGAACATTTTGATCTGACGAAGTATTTCGAGCTGATCCGCGGCGCCTCGATGGACGAGAAACTCAGCCGCAAGGAGCAGGTGATCGCCTGTGTAATCGAAGAGATCGGCGCGGAGCATGTGAAAGAGATGGTCATGGTCGGGGATCGCGAGCACGATGTGATCGGGGCAAGGCTGAACGGACTGCCGTGTGTCGGCGTCCTGTACGGCTACGGGAGCAGGGAAGAGCTGGAGGCGGCAGGCGCCGCTGCTGTCTGCCCGACGGTGCGGGAGCTGCCGGAGTATCTGTAAAGGAACGGCGTATGGTCCGTTATCGGCTGCAGACATACATGTAAAAGAAATGCCGGATCATCTGTAAGGGAGCGATGCCTGATTCTAATAGGCTGAAATGAGGCACAGATTTGAAACATGGTCGGAACGCTGCAAATATATGATAGAATTGTGGAGTGTGAGAATTTTTAATGACAAACAAAGAGATACTGGCGGCTGCGATGCGGCAGTCCGCCATCGATATTAACTGCGCGCCGGAGGATTTTCAGAAGGGCGCTCCTGTGGTCGTGCCGGCGAAGATCGGCGCGAAGGCGAGAGCCTGCTATGAGGAGCCGATCGCCTGTAATCTGGTGTCGTACGGGAACAATATTGTCGCCTCGGTGAAGAAGGAATACCGGGAGATCGTGGAGGAATACATAACAAAATTTCTCTGGTATCACTGCTTTGAGACGCCGAACCTGCACTGGCTGAATGAGCGGATGCAGACGCTGGGGCAGAAGGTGTGTTTCATGGCGGAATATTTCCTGCCGGACGTGGACAGGCTTGCGGCGCGGGAATGCGGGTATGAGCTGAGACTGCTGGGACCGCGGGATTTTGAGAGTCTCTATCTCCCGCAGTGGAGCAACGCGCTGTGCGAGAAGAGGAAGGCGCTGGACGTTCTGGGCATCGGGGCGTACGACGGGGAAACGCTGGTCGGGTTCGCGGGCTGTTCCGCGGACTGCGAAACGATGTGGCAGATCGGTGTGGACGTGCTGCCGGAATACCGTAGACAGGGCATCGCGTCGGTGCTTACCGGAAATCTCGCGATCGAGATATTAAAGAGAGAAAAAGTACCGTTTTACTGTTGTGCGTGGTCGAATATTCCTTCTGCACGGAACGCGGTGAAGAGCGGGTTCGTGCCGTCCTGGGTGGAGCTGACTGTGAAACCGGCAGAATTCGTGGACGGCATGAACCGGTGAGATTGTATACGGTAGCTTTTGGCGGAAGAAAGAAATTTAATGTGAATTGTATTGTAAAGACAGGAACTTTTTTGTATAATTAAAATGTGGGAGGAGTAGATCATATCGTATCTTTTGTCACAGATTTGCAAAAATCGAGGTGTTAAAGTGCAGGACGATACAAAACAGATAGAGGAAGTTATGGCAAAGCGTACCGCAAAAAACAGTGTATTCCTTGACCTTTTTCAAAACAAGAGTTATCTGTTAAAGCTATATAAGACGCTTCATCCAGAGGACACCACAGCAACAGAGGATTCCCTTACAGATGTGACGATTACAAATGTATTGACGGATAATCTGTATAATGATTTAGGCTTTATTGTTCATAATAAGCTGATGATACTTGTTGAGGCGCAGTCTACATGGACAGTGAATATTTTAGTAAGAGTTTTGCTGTATCTGGCGCAAAGCTATCACGAATATTTTCAGCG
>CANQYP010000099.1 GCA_947628045.1 uncultured Lachnospiraceae bacterium
ATCGTGCAGAAGGTGTACGGCGGCAGCAAGGTGGTGCTGACGGCGAACGCGCAGAAACAGGCGAAGGAGCTGGAGGCTTTGGGCTACGGCAACTGCCCGATCTGCGTGGCGAAGACGCAGTACTCGCTGACGGACGACCAGACGAAACTGGGCGCGCCGACAGGCTTTGAGGTGACGGTGCGGAACCTGAAGATCTCTGCGGGCGCAGGGTTCATCGTGGCGCTGACGGGCGAGATCATGACGATGCCGGGGCTCCCGAAGGTACCGGCGGCGGAGCGCATCGACGTGGACGAGACCGGCAAGATCTCCGGATTGTTCTGATCTGCGAGCAGCTCAGAAACGCTCCGCGCGGGATGCGCACGATGTGCATAGGAAGGGCTGCTTCGCAGCTGCACATCGGCGCGCAGAGCAGACAGGCTGCGAGGTGATTCATGAGATGAAATCTGTGTAGCCAGTCTGCTCTGATTTACTATAATCGGAGGAAATAACATATGTTTCGAAATGAGATAGAGGCGGTAGGCAATACCGCTAAGAATAAGCTTGGCCTGCTGGAGAAGAATATGACGGGCTACATCCTGATGTCGATCCTTGCCGGTGTGTTCATCGGTTTCGGCAGCATCATGATGGGCATCGTGGGCGGCGTCATGGCGGGACAGCCGGCGCAAAAACTGATCTGCGGCATCGTGTTCTCTGTAGGTCTGTGCCTGGTGACGGTCGCGGGCGCTGAGCTCTTCACCGGCAACAACTTCGTGATGGCGGTCGGCAGCTTTACAGGCGCGGTTCCGTGGGCGAAGACGATCAAGCTCTGGGTGGTCTGCTACATCGGCAACCTGATCGGTTCCGTGGCGACGGCAGTGCTCTTTGTGCTGACGGGGCTGGACACGGGCGATACCGGCACGTTCCTGTCGAACGCGGCGGCGACCAAGATGGCGGGCGCTCCGCTGAACCTGTTTACGAAGGCGATCTTCTGTAATATGCTGGTCTGCCTGGCGATCTGGTGCGGCGCGAAACTGAAATCAGAGGGCGCAAAGATCGCGATGAACTTCTGCTGTGTGGCGACCTTCGTCACCTGCGGCTTTGAGCACAGCGTCGCCAACATGACCTTCCTGACGATCGGTCTGATGAATCCGATGGAGGCAACGGTCAGCATCGGAGGGTTTTTCTACAATCTTCTGATCGTCACGGCAGGAAATATGGTCGGCGGCGTGCTGCTGATCGCGCTGCCGTACTACCTGATCGCGAAGGAAAAGTAGGGAAAGAAAAAGGCAAAGTATCTCCGGGAGGATCTTTCAAAGACCTGCCGGAGATATTTTTTGCGCTATATGTTCCGCGCGTGTCTGAGTGTGTGAGCGACGATCCCGCGACCGGCAGAGCGTTTGGCTTGTCTGCGTGTTCCGCGCGCGTCTGAGTGCGTGCGCGGCTCACTCCGTGTCCGAGCGTATGGGGATCATTCCGCATTCTGCGCGCGCTCGAGTGCCCGGGCGACCGCGGACAGCAAAAGCTGTGAGGTGTATTTATTCTCCTGCGGGCAGGTGATGCCTTCGAGCGTCTGCTTTTCCAGAATCTGGGACGTGATGTGCTCCAGAGACGGGGAGACGAGCGGGAACGCGGCGGCGGTCGATTCGCTCAGGTTCACGAGGCGGATCGCGTTGATGTGGCTCTGGTCGACGCTGACCTCTACGTCCACGGTAGAATCCCCGAGGGTGACCGGCGTGGTGTAGACGCCGGCGGTGAAGAGCTTTTCTTCCGATACGGCTCCGGCGGGCGCCTCTGTGCTCCGGGTCTGCGTCTGCCCGGCGGAAACGCTGCTTGGCGTCTCCCTATTTTTCAGCTTGCCGGAGAACATCAGCACCAGGCAGACGATCAGAAGGACCGCCAGAAACAGCAGGACCAGGGTGTAGATGATCTCCCTTGTTTTGAGGACGATGATCTTGGGATTGGAACTCATGGCTTACTCCAGGATGATTCATATTTGGTATAGTTTATTTTCGTTGGTCATGCTTTATGATAACAATTATTTGCAATGCGGTTCAGTTCGTGGTATGATTAGACCGTATTGAGGAATCGTGAAAGGAAAGGAATGAGCTATGAGAGAGTACCTGATCACTACCGACAACACGGGAGATCTTCCGAAGGATTACCTGGCGCGGCGCGAGGTGCCGACCATGTGGCTGCCGTATTTTCTGGACGGGGAGACTTACCGGGCGGATAATTCTCTCCCGGATGAAGAATTCTATAAAAAGATGCGGGGCGGCTGTATGCCGACGACCTCTCAGGTGAACCCCGAGGAGGCGAAGGAGAAACTTCTTCAGTTTCTGGAGATCAATAAGAACATTATTCATATCGCGTTTTCCAGCGGCTTAAGCGGCACGTACAACAGCGTGCGCATGGCGGCGCAGGAAGTGATGGAGGAGCACCCGGGCTGCCGGATCACGGTCGTGGACTCGCTCGCCGCGTCCATGGGCGAAGGACTGTTCGTGCACAAGGCGCTCGAGCTGCAGGAGGCAGGGCTTAGCTATGACGAGCTGGTGCAGTGGCTGGAGGACAACAAGCAGCACGTCTGCCATTATTTCACAGTGGACGACCTGTTTCATCTGTATCGCGGCGGTCGTGTGTCGAAGGCGGCGGCGGTGCTCGGCACGATGATCAACATCAAGCCGGTGCTGCATGTGGACAGCGAGGGGCACCTGATCCCGCTGTCCAAGGTGCGCGGGCGCCGGAAGTCCCTGAACGCCCTGGTGGATTTCATGGAGCAGAAGATGGGCAAATTCCGCGATCAGAACGACATCGTCTTCATCAGCCACGGGGATTGCTACGACGACGCGATCTATGTGCAGGAGGAGGTTCGGAAACGGTTCGGGATCGAAAAGTTCCTGATCGGCACCATCGGTCCGACGATCGGCGCGCATTCCGGGCCGGGCACGGTCGCGCTGTTTTTCATGGGCGACGCGCGCTGAGCGGTCTGCTGTCTCGGATATTGCAAATGGGGTGGATAGTATGAAGAAAAAAATAAGGATGCTGTTGCTGCCGATCCTGCTGGGCGTGTTCTGCCTGGGCAGCGTTCCGGCGTGCGCGCTGGCGGACGCCGTGGGAGTGAGCTCCGACGAGCAGTATACGGAATTTGAGGAGACGTTCAGCGAGACGGTCCCCGGCGGTCTGGCGATCTACGCGACCAGACCGAAGTTCCGCACGCTCAGCCTGAGCAGATTTCCGGGCAGCTACGGGGAGCAGCTTGATTCTGAGGCAAAGCTCGTATACGACCGGATGGTGGGCTACTATGTGAGCCAGGGACAGACGGGCACGCTGGCGCTGGGGGACAGTGTGGAATTCCCGTTCAGCGGCAGCGGAGCGATCACTGACAGCAGCCAATATACAGTGGCAAAAAACGACCTCAGTTACGCGGTGACCTCCGCCTACTGCGCGTTTCTGTACGATCACCCGGAGATTTTCTGGGCGTATTCCCTGAAGTATGGCTGGACTGTGTCGGGCACGAATAAAGGGAGCACCTTCAGCGCGAAGGTGACGAGGGTCACGGTCAGCTTTTCGGAAACGTATGACGGGGCGACACAGGACATCTCCGCGTTCAACGCCGCGGTGAACAGCGCGGTAAATGAGATCAGCAGCAAACGGACGGACACTTCAAACTATGCGACACTGAAGGCGATCCACGATTACGTCTGCGCTCGGCTCACCTACCCGTCCGACTACACGATTTCCGGCAAGATCAATCCGGCATACCATTCGGCGGCGGGAATGTTCCTGAATGTGACGAAAGGATACGGCGTCTGCGAGTGCTATGCGAAATCCTTTGCGATCCTGTGCCGGAAATTCGATATTCCGGTCGTTCTGATCGTCGGCGATGCCGGCGAGGCGCATATGTGGAATTATGTGCAGGTGGACGGCGGCAACTGGTACCTTGTGGACGCGACCTGGGACGACCAGTCTCAAACGAGATATGTATATTTTCTGGCGGGCAGTACGACGGAAGGATTTAAGGGGATCGTCAGCAGCGAGCGCACGGTCTATTCGTATTTTTCAAATTCGGGTCCGTCGCAGAGTTTTGTTGTCCCGGTGCTGAGCAGCAAAGCATATCAGGTTTCGGCATCCAATTGCAGCCATACCTGGGAGACGGTGGAAGAGAGACCGGGCAGCTGTGTGGAAAAGGGATACAGCAAATACAAATGCAGCATATGCGGGGAGACCTCAGAGATCTATACCAGCGTCCAGCACCAGTATCAGTATGTCTCAAACGGCGACGCGACCTGTGTGTCAGACGGGACAAAGACGCAGGTATGCTCGGTCTGCGGGGCAAAGGGCGCGACCCTGACAGATGCGGGGACCAGGAAGGAGCACAAGTTCAGTTACCGCGCGAACGGCGACGCGACCTGCATGGCGGACGGGACGAAGACGCAGGTATGCACGGTCTGCCAGGCAGAGGGAGCGACCGTGACGGATGCGGGGAGCAGGATCCCGCACAAATTTGGCGAATATGTTTCTAACAACGACGCAAGCTATACGAAAAACGGGACGAAGACAGCGCACTGCATCTATGGCTGCGGAACGAGCGATACGATCGAGGACGAGGGCAGCATGCTGGTCGCCGCGGCAGATACGGGGAATACAGCCGGTACGCCTGGCTCGGCAGGCGCGGAGAACACGGTCACTGCGCCGGATCCGGCAGGCACGGGGAGCACATCCGGCACATCAGGCGCGGGGACCGGCACGCCGGACCTGACGGACACGGGGAACGGGACGGGTACGTCTGACCTGTCCGACGCGCACGGCGCATCGTCGACCGCGGGGGGAGCGTCGTCCGGGATAAGCAAGGCAGACATCAGCTCCCTGGTTCTGCAGAAAAATCAGTCCACCTCCGTGCTGCGGGTGGGCAAGGCGATCGGGGGCGACTATGTCAGGCGCATAGAATCCCTGAACAAGAAATTGGTAAAGGTGACCTCGAACGGCAAGATAAAGGCAAAGAAAAACGGGACCGCGAAACTTCGGATCACGTTTGGCAGCGGGGCTGTGATGACGGTCAAGGTCAAGGTGCAGGCGGGGACCGTAAAGACAAAGAAAATTCTCAACGTTCCCAAAAAGCTCACACTGAGCCGCGGGGCGTCCGTGAAACTGTCGCCGGAGCTCAAGCCGATCACCAGCCAGCAGAAACTCAGCTACAGCTCCTCGAATTCCAAGGTGGTGTCGGTCAGCTCGTCCGGCAAGCTGAAGGCGAGGAAAAAAGGCAAGGCGACGATCACGGTGAAAAGCGGAACAAAGAAGGCGAAGTGCGTCGTGACGGTGAAATAGTAAGCGGCGTTCCTTTTCAAAAGAATTCCTGTGAAAGCAGAATAAAAACGGCAAAAAAGCACATATTACTAACACAACGGCTGACGGCGGGGCAGAATACGCCGCTGCCGGACGGCTGCAGGAATAAAGGAAAAGGAGAACGCAAACTATGAAACGCTGGAGAAAGTACGCTTTATGCATCGCCTGTGTGTGCTGTATGGCAGTTCTGACAGGCTGTGGGAATGATGGAAAGAAAAATGAGACCGAGAAAGAAAAAGAAACACAGGCAGTTACGGCAGAAGATCAGACGGCTGGCACTGAGGGCAGCGCTGCAGACGGGGATCTGCCTTCAGAGACTAACGTGGAAAACGGCGCTACGGCTGACGCCGGCAAGGAAGATGCTGCGCAGGAGAACGGCGGCGCGGCGGACGCCGGGACAGACAGCAATGTGAACGGCGTCACAGACGAGAACAACGCGGATGAGATGGAGGATAACGCCGATCAGACCGCGGAGAACGAAAACACGGACGGAGGCGTCGTCGGCAACGCGGGCTCCGATCTCATTGATGGCGCAGGAGACGCCGGGAAAGATGTGATCGACGGCGTGAGCGACGCCGGGAAAGATGTGATCGACAGCGTGGGCGATGCCGGAAAAGACGTGATCGACGGCGTGGAGAACGCGGGAGACGCGCTGACCGGGACCGACGACGCGAACAACGAAAATCCGTGAGCTCCCATTGACAAGAGTGCAGTGCGGCATGTCCGCCCTGCACTGTTTTGAAACGGAGGAAAAACAGATGCGCTTTCGTCCTTGCATCGACATACATAACGGAAAAGTGAAACAGATCGTCGGCGGCAGCCTGCGGGACGCGCGGGACGAGGCAAAGGAGAACTTCGTCTCAGAGCAGGACGCCGCGTTTTACGCGAAATTCTATCAGGAGGACGGGTTGAAGGGCGGTCATGTGATCCTGCTCAACCCGGCGTCGTCCCCCTATTACGAAGAGACAAAACGCCAGGCGCTGACGGCGCTCGCCGCGTATCCGGGCGGGCTGCAGCTCGGCGGCGGGATCAACGAGACGAACGCCACCGCGTTCCTGGAGGCGGCGCGTCGCACGTCATCGCGACGTCCTATGTGTTCCGGGACGGGCAGGTGGATTACGGGAACCTGCAGCGCCTGGTGCGCGAGACCGGGAGGGAGCGCCTGGTGCTGGACCTGAGCTGCCGCAAAAAGGCGGACGGCTACTACATTGTGACCGACCGGTGGCAGAAGTTCACGGAGGTCCGGCTGTCGCATCAGGTGCTGGACGAGCTTGCCGGATACTGTGACGAGTTTCTGGTCCATGCGGCGGACGTGGAGGGGCATGCCGCCGGGGTCGAGGAGGAGCTGGTGCGGCTGCTCGGTTCCTGGGTGGGAAGACCCGTGACCTACGCGGGCGGCGTCGGGAGTTATGCCGATCTCGAGACGCTGCGGCGGCTGGGGCAGGACCGGCTGGACGTGACGGTCGGGAGCGCGCTGGATCTGTTCGGCGGCTCGCTTTCTTACCGGAGGATCCTTGAATTGTGCGAAAATTAAAGGAGTTCGACAGGGAAATTTGAATAATTTACATTTAATAGAATTTTTATTGAAAAAAATGCAGGATATGGTATACTAAAGCTTAGAACAGCCCGTTTGTTTACGATCAGGCGGAAGGTTCCAGTCTCAAGTAAAGGAGTTGGATAGTATGAAGTTTACGATCAGCGGCAAAAATCTTGAAGTTTCGGAAGGTCTGAAGTCGGCGATCCGGGACAAGCTTGGCAAGCTGGAGCGGTATTTCACTCCGGACACAGAGATCATCGTGACATTGAGCGTAGAGAAGGAACGGCAGAAGATCGAGGTGACGATCCCGGTCAGAGGCAATATCATCCGCTCGGAGCAGGTGAGCAATGACATGTATGTTTCGATCGACCTGGTCGAGGAGGTCATTGAGCGCCAGCTGCGCAAGTACAAGGAGAAGATCATTGAGCGCCATCAGGACGGGGGCAATTTCAAACAGGAGTTCCTCGACAAGGAGACGGATCCCCTGGACGAGGTGAAGATCATACGCACCAAGCACTTCGGCATGAAACCGATGTACCCGGAGGACGCCTGCGTGCAGATGGAGCTTTTGGGACACAACTTCTTCGTCTTCTACAATGCGGAGACCGAGGAGGTCAATGTCGTGTACAAGAGAAAGGGCAACACTTACGGGCTGATCGAGCCGGAGTATTCGTAAGATCCCGAGACCGGACGGCAGGATTCCGGTCGTATGTGATGCAGAAGAACAGAAAAGCAAAGAGATAAGCTGGTTTCAGTAAAAAGGGGCAAGGTGTCTTCGGAAAAGGGTCTGCAGGGGCGTCCATTCGGAGATTTCCTTGCCCCGCTTGCAGTCCTGGAAAGGCTGCTTTGACGCGCCAGACGGCTATTTCGGCGATCCTCTGAAAATTTTGATTGTCTTGTGCACGCGAAAGTGTTACAATAGAAACAATGTTTCCGTGAAAGGAAAATGCGCAGAAGAATTATACTGTAACAGATGGGAGAATCAGAATGAAATTAATAGAAAAAATCTTTGGGACGCACAGCGAGCGTGAGCTGAAGATGATCATGCCGCTGGTGGACAAGATAGAGGCGCTGCGCCCGCAGATGCAGGCGCTCTCAGACGACGAGCTGAAGGCGAAGACGCCGGAATTCAAGGAACGCTACGCGAACGGCGAGACGCTGGACGACCTGCTCGTGGAGGCGTTCGCCGTGGTGCGCGAGGCGGCGAGGCGTGTGCTCGGGCTTGAGCATTTCCGTGTGCAGCTCATCGGCGGCATCATCCTGCATCAGGGGCGCATCGCCGAGATGAAGACCGGTGAAGGCAAGACCCTTGTGGCGACGCTGCCGGCTTACCTGAACGCGCTGACCGGACAGGGCGTGCACGTCATCACGGTCAACGATTACCTGGCGAACCGTGACGCGGAGTGGATGGGAGCGGTACACCGTTTCCTCGGGCTGACGGTCGGCTGTGTGCTCAATTCCATGAACAACGATGAGCGCAGGGAGCAGTACGCCTGCGACATCACCTACATCACGAACAACGAGGTGGGTTTCGACTACCTGCGCGACAATATGGTCATCTACAAGGAGCAGCTCGTGCAGCGCGATCTGGTCTACGCGATCATCGACGAGGTCGACTCGGTCCTGATCGACGAGGCGCGCACCCCGCTGATCATCTCCGGGCAGAGCGGCAAGTCGACCAAGCTCTATGAGGTCTGCGACATTCTGGCGCGGCAGCTGCAGCGCGGCGAGGCGAGCGGCGAGGTCACGAAGATGACGGCGCTGATGGGCGAGGAGATCACTGAGACGGGCGATTTCATCGTCAACGAGAAGGACAAGATCGTCACGCTGACGCAGCAGGGCGTGGAGAAGGTGGAGAAGTTCTTCCAGATCGACAATTTCTCCGATCCGGAGAACCTTGAGATCCAGCACAACGTTGACCTTGCGCTGCGCGCGAACAACCTCATGTTCCGCGACCAGGACTATGTGGTGAAGGACGACCAGGTGCTCATCGTCGACGAGTTTACCGGACGTATTATGCCGGGGCGCCGCTATTCGGACGGTCTGCACCAGGCGATCGAGGCGAAGGAGCACGTGAAGGTGAAACGCGAGAGCAAGACCCTCGCGACGATCACGTTCCAGAACTTTTTCAATAAGTATAAGAAGAAATGCGGCATGACCGGTACGGCGCTGACCGAGGAGCGGGAGTTCCGCGACATCTACGGCATGGACGTCATCGAGATCCCGACGAACCGTCCGGTCTGCCGGAAAGACCTGGACGACGCGGTCTACATGACGAAGAAGGAGAAATACCGCGCGGTCGTCGAGGCGGTTAAGGAGGCGCACGCGAAGGGGCAGCCGGTGCTGGTCGGCACGATCACGATCGACGTGTCCGAGCTCATCAGCGGGATGCTGAAGAGGGAGGGCATCCAGCACAATGTCCTGAACGCGAAGTTCCACGAGCTCGAGGCGGAGATCGTGGCGGACGCCGGTATCCACGGGGCGGTCACGATCGCGACGAACATGGCCGGCCGTGGTACGGATATCAAGCTGGACGAGGAGGCGCGCGCGGCGGGCGGTCTGAAGATCATCGGCACGGAGCGCCACGAGTCAAGGCGTATTGACAACCAG
>CANQYP010000100.1 GCA_947628045.1 uncultured Lachnospiraceae bacterium
CAGCGGGAGGTAGAGGTAATCGCGCAACCAGGTGGAGAGGCTGATGGAGCAGGGGCACATCCCGTCGTTCTGCACGGCCTGCTACCGTGAGGGACGCACGGGCGACCGCTTCATGAGCCTGTGCAAGAACGGGCAGATCCTGAACTGCTGCCATCCGAACGCGCTGATGACGCTGACCGAGTATCTGGTGGACTACGCGTCCGATGAGACGAAGAAACTCGGCTTTGAGTTGATCGAGAAGGAGCTCGCGAAGATTCCGAAGGAGAAGATCCGCAACATCGCGGCGCAGCACATTGAAGATATCAAAAATTCCAACAGCCGGGATTTCCGGTTCTGAGGCATGATTGATGATTTGTAATAGATTGTTTGTGATGAGGGAGTTATTTAGAAAACAGGACGGGCAGAAGGGCGAACCTATCATAGGAGAAACAGGAAGATGAGCATGAACGACGCAGTATCGGCAGAGCGTGTGCACATTGGGTCTTTCGGGGCGCGCGGCGCCGGGAAATCGACACACAGGATCGCGGTGATCTCGGACACACATGGGATATTGAAACCGGAGGCGATCGAGGCGCTCCGGTCGACGGAGCTGATCCTGCATGGCGGCGACATTGCGGATCAGAAGACGCTTGCCAGGCTGGGCGAATGCGCGCGGGTGATCGCGGTGCGGGGAAATTGCGACAAGGATTGGGCGGAAAGTCTGCCGCAGGAGGTCAGCATTGAGCTGTACGGCAGGAAAATATACATGGTGCACAACAAGAAACAGATGTCCGGGGAGGCGGAGCACGCCGACGTCGTGATCTACGGGCACTCGCACAAATACGAGGAGAAGGAAGAGGGCGGCAGGCTCTGGCTGAATCCGGGGAGCGGCGGACCGCGGCGTTTCGGGAAACCGGTGACGATGGCTGTGCTGGAGATCGACGAGGAGAGCGGCAGCCTGGCGGTAAAGAAGATCGATCTGTCAGAGGGAAACGCGAATGAGGATAGCGCTTGCCCGGAGCTTGACAGCGGGGAGCTGCGCGGCATTGTCGAGATGGTCGTGAGGGATCTCGCGCGCGGGAAGTCGGTCGACCGCCTTGTGAAGACGCGCAGGATCAGCCGCGCGCTGACGGAGCAGATCAGCCAGATCTATTTCACGCACCCGGGCATTGACGTGCAGGGCGTGATGGATCGGATCGAGATCGCGGGACGATGAGGGGTGCCGGTCAGCAAATTAAACGGAGAAACCGGAACAGAGGACAGGGAAAGACGATGAATAAAACAGAGACGTATCAATATCTGACCGATCATGGCGTTTCATATGAGGTCACGGAGCACCCGGCGGTCTATAACATCGAGGAGATGGATGCGCTCGGACTTCCGCATCCCGAATGGGGCGCGAAAAATCTGTTTGTCCGGGACGACAAAAAGCGCAATTATTATCTGATCACCGTGATGGAACACAAGCGGGTCGACCTGAAGGAGTTTCGTAAGCATTATGGACTGCGGAACCTTTCCTTTGCGTCGGCGGATGATCTGCTGAACATTATGGGGTTGACGCCGGGCTCGGTCACGCCGTTAGGGGTTCTGAACGATGCGCAGCGCAGGGTTCATTGTTATTTTGATGCCGCTTTTGAAAACGGCAGGATCGGTGTGCACCCGAATGAAAATACGGCTACCGTTTGGATGCGGACTGCTGATCTTGTCGGCATCATTCGGGCGCATGGGAACGAAGTTGATTTTGTGGAAATAAGATAAACCTTTTATAAGACCTCATAATGCGAAATTTTAGCGGATTGGAATATCAATCATGATCGTCAACTTTCCACCCAATGCTTTTGCAATTCGCTCGAGCGTTGCAACAGATGGATTTGCCGCACCCCGTTCTATCTTAGAAATATCGGACTGATCCATGCCCGCAAGCGCTGCAAGCTGCTTTTGTGAAATGCCTGCGGCGGAGCGCGCAGAGGCAACAGCCTTTGAAGATGCTTTATGAATCGTGAGCTCTTCTGTGCGGACTGTTTCCCCATCCGCATAGATTGTTTCGGTCTCAATGTCAAGATCGTCATTCCACATAATGCCGTAAGCCCCCATCAGCTTTCCGCTTAAAAAAAGAGAACGTTTTTTCAGCGCTTTCAATTGGGGATATTTTGGGAAAAGTACATTCATATCGTAACGTTTGACGATACCATTTTCAAAAGTAACTTCCAGAGCAGTACCTTCTAATATTTTTAAGTCAATCGCTTTATGAAACATAGCGGATGCCTTTCTGCATAGATTTTTGTCCCATTCATCAGTTCAGAGGAGGGAGTTTCTTGTATTTTTCAGTTTTCCACATGGTCAGAAGTTCATCCTGATACTTTAGTATAAATTCTTTTACCATAGCTTTTGCTTTTGAAGGGAATTCACCTTCCATAATCTCTCCTGTGGCAATCAGAAACGGAGCGTCAAAATCCTGCGTAATCGCGTGA
The DNA here is from genome assembly GCA_947628045.1 of uncultured Lachnospiraceae bacterium. Classification (GTDB taxonomy): domain Bacteria; phylum Bacillota; class Clostridia; order Lachnospirales; family Lachnospiraceae; genus Choladousia. The sequence goes on from CANQYP010000100.1 coordinate 2,451, forward strand.
ATATGTGGAGGATTGTGTTCTTTGTTACGCAAATACATGACAATGATAATACCATAAAAATAACTGATCGTTGGCATAAATGTTCTCCTTTTGAAATATCTATCTGCTATTAGTATAGGGGATAAATCCCCTATTGTCAATGCAATCTTGACATGTTGTTGAAAGTAAAAAGGCTTTTTGTTATACTAAAAAAGAACAGATTGTCTGTGATGAAGGAATTGTTGGGGAAACTGTGACAAGGACTGGGCGGAGGCTCTGCCGCAGGAAGTCAGCATTGAGCTGTATGGCAAGAAAATATACATGGTGCACAACAAGAAACAGATGTCCGGGAAGTCGGTCGACCGCATCATGAAGACGCGCAGGATCAGACAGATCTATTTCACACATCCCGGTATCGACGTGCAGGGCGTGATGGACCGGATCGAGATCGCCGGGCGGTGATTTTAGAATTGAATGATATAAAAAAGTTGGCATTCGAAATGTACAGGATATGAAACGCGATGAATGGATTGTGGAGGAAAGTGTAATATGCTCATGACAGAAGATCTGATTCTGGATAAGGCTAAGTATTCTGACTGGAAGGATATGTACGACAACGTCTGGTCGCGGCCGGAGAGCGCGAAATACATGCTCTGGGAGCTGACGCCGGACGAAGAGGAGGCCAGGCGCAGGATTGAGCGGACGATCGCGTTTCAGAAGGATCACGATGCGTTTCTGGTCTATGAGAGGACGAGCAGAAGGGCAATCGGTTTTGCGGGAGTCGTGCAGACGGGTCCGCATACGTATGAGGATACGGGTATCTGTGTCGGGCCGGACTATGTGCGCAAGGGATACGGGAAGCAGATTGTCCAAAGAATGATGCAGTTCTGCAGGGATGAACGCGGCGCGAAAGAATTCGTCTACACGGCGCGGGAGGAAAACGCGGCGGCGAACGCGCTGGCAAGATCGCTCGGATTATCGCTGGCCGGCGTGGAGGACAGGACGGACGCCAGGGACGGACATGTCTACCGGCTTCTGGAATACCGAGTCGCATTGCAGGCGGGGCTTTATGAGTGTTTTGAATTCCGAAGCATCAGGCCGGAGGAAGCAGAGGAGGCGGCAGATATCGAAGAAGTGTGCTTTCCGCCCAATGAGGCATGTCTGAGGGAGCACATGCTGGCGCGCATTCAGGCAGCAGGAGATCGATTTCTGGTGGCGGTTGACAGGGAGAGCGGAAAACTTGCCGGCTTCCTAAATGGCATTGCCACGAATGAGATGTCCTTCCGGGATGAATTCTTTACGGACGCGTCAACGCACGACCCGGATGGGAAAAATATCATGCTGCTTGGCCTCGATGTGCTGCCGGAATACAGGCGGCAGGGCCTGGGCCGGGAGCTTGTCCTGAATTATTGCCGCAGGGAAGAGATGAGGGGCATTGAGAGAATAGTCCTCACCTGCCACGAGGACAAAGTGGAGATGTACACAAAATTCGGATTCCGGGATCTCGGTGAATCCGCGTCCAAATGGGGCGGAGAAAAGTGGCATGAGATGGAGATTCTATTAAATGGGTAAGGTCTTTGCCGTATTGCTTTGGGTAAGGGTTTTGAACAGATATGGAAAGTGAGATCAGATTCCTATGGGGCGAGAAAATTCAGGAGATAATATAATTGAAGAACTGAAATCAAAGATTCGGACATTAGAGAATGAAAATCGGTTTCTGAAGAACCGTTTGAAAGAAGTCGGTATTGCGTATGCGGATATCTGTGAAGAAGACGCGGGCGAGAAAACAGCGTTTGATCCGGATCAGGGAGCGCGTATACGAAAATTTGAGGTGACTGACAGGATTGCAGGCTCTTTTTTTATGATGTTCTGCCGAGGCAGGAAGGACGTGTACGATCTCCGTTATACCAATCCGAGGACAGGGAAGAATGGATATTATACGCAGTGTTTTAATCGTTGGGAACGGAGCTGTCATATCCAGAAAAAAGACGGTGTGAGGTGCAGAGATTGTGAGTTAAGAGCATACAAGCCGGTTACGCTGTCATTGATCAAAGCACATATGGTCGGTGCGGATCCCAATGGGAATGATGTGGTTGCTATATATCCGATGCTGGAAAATAATCTTTGCCAGCTGTTGGTGTTTGATTTTGATAATCATGGAAAGGGCGCGGAGCAGGAGGACTATGCGAATGTTGACGACAGTTGGAAAGAGGAAGTAAATGCATTGCGCCGTATCTGTAAGAATCTTGATATAGACGCGGTAGTGGAACGGTCGAGATCAGGAATGGGTGCGCATCTGTGGATATTCTTTAAGGAAATGGTACCGGCCAGACTGGCGAGACGATTTGGGTACGCTCTTCTGGAAAAAGGTGCGGAATCAGTGAATCTGAAGTCTTTTCGGTATTATGATCGCATGATACCGGCGCAGGATCGTCTTCCGGAGGGCGGACTTGGCAATGCGATCGCGCTTCCGCTGCAGGGGATGGCCTTAAAATCAGGGAACAGTGCTTTCGTTGATGAGAATTGGAACGCATATGAGGATCAGCTTAAGCTTCTCTCAGGAATAAAAAGGCTGACAAAGCAGGAGATTGAGGATTTTCTCTCCTTGTGGTATAGTGTCGGCGATGCGAAAACAGGTGAAGATGATGCTCCGTGGAACAGAAATTCGGAGATTGATGCCGATGGCGTAAAAGGAGTAGTGCACATCGTACTTGCAAACCGCATTTATATAGATTCTTCCGGGCTGTCTAACAAGGTGAAAAGGCAGCTGCGCCGTTTGGCGACATTTTCGAATAGACAGTATTATCAGAATCAGGCCATGAATATGCCGAATTATAATGAATCACGTTTCATTTATCTTGGGGCTGATGAAGGAAGATATATCGTATTGCCGCGCGGATTGCGGGAAGATATCTTGAGACGTTTCGATAAAGCCGGTGTCGGGTACGATATCGAGGATAGAAGATCTGACGGACGGAAACTCAATATTTCGTTTACAGGAGAGCTGAGAGAATCGCAGGTTCTGGCGGCTGAGACCATGCTTCAAAATGAAACAGGAATCCTGCATGCAGCTACGGCTTTTGGCAAGACGGTGGTGTGCTGTGATATGATCGCAAAAAGGAGTGTTAGTACGCTGATACTTGTAGACAGGGCCGATTTGATGAATCAATGGCTGAGGCGTTTGGACGATTTTTTGAATATCGATGAGGAACTGCCGGAATATAAGACAAAAGGCGGACAGATAAGAAAAAGGAAGTCTTTGATCGGCAATCTGCAGGGGGCGCATGATACGCTGACTGGCATAGTGGATGTGGCTATGATACGCTCGCTGAAAAAGAAGGACGGCTTTCATCCGATGCTTAAGGAATACACGCAGGTATATTTTGACGAATGCCATCACGCTGCCTCGGACAGTGCGATAGAAGTGCTGCAGGAGATAAACGCAAAGTATGTGTATGGCGTGACTGCAACGCCTAAGCGCGGAGATGGCAAAGAGAAGATCAACGAGTTTTTGCTGGGACCTGTGCGGTACAGATTCACGGCAAAGGATCGGGCGGAGGAGCAAAAGATTGATCATCTGGTATATCCGCGTTTTACCCGCACAGTAAAGGCGCACCATCTGTCAAAGACGCCATATGGAAATGATGCATATGAGCTTATAAGAAATAATGATGTCCGGGATGGACAGATTATCCAGGATGTAGCGGATTGCGTTAAGGCTGGTCGCACGCCGGTCGTGCTGACAAAATTCGTAGACCATGCCAGAAAGCTTTCAGATCAATTAAAAACCTGTGCAGACAGGGTGATCCTGCTTACAGGTTCCGACGGTACTAAGATCAGGAAAGCGCAGGTAGCCGAGCTGAATGCGGTGGACGATTCTGAAAGCCTTATTCTGGTGGGAACGGGATCGCTGCTTGGAGAAGGGTTTGACTTTCCGAGGCTTGACACGTTATTCATGGCTGCTCCGGTGTCAGGGGAAAATGTTGTGGAGCAGTATGTCGGAAGGCTTAACCGGGATTACGAGGGTAAGGAAAATGTTATTGTTTATGATTATGTGGACAGTCATATTCCTAAGTTTGATAGAATGTACGCTGCAAGGCTCAAAGCTTACAAAAAGATTGGATATGAGCTCTGTGTCGGCATGGACGGAGAGAAACAGAAAGCAAATGCAATCTATGATATTGATAACTATGCGGAAACCTATTGGCGGGATCTTGAAGAGGCAAAATCCAGTGTTGTGATATCAAGCCCGCGTCTGAATACACAGAAAGTGAACCGTATTATAAGTGAGTTTGGAAAGCGTCAGGAAACAGGGATAAGAGCAACGATCGTAACCTGGCACCCAGACGCGTACAAATATGGCAGGGACGATGTCCGGATGGAATTGATAGAGAGACTTCGCAAAGCCGGATTTGAAGTCAGGCTGGCGGAAGAATCCTGCGAGCATTTTGCAGTGATCGATCGTGAGATTGTCTGGTATGGGAGTGTGAATCTATTGTCAAAGGAGGATGCGGAGGATAATCTGATGAGAGTGTGCAGCAAGGATATCGCGGAGGAGCTTCTGGAGATAACGTTTGGGGTGGAGAAAGAAATGCAAAGGTGGTAGCCGGGGGCTTTGCGTTCATGATACAATAAAATCAGTTTGCAGAAAAAGGATGAATCTGAGATGGATGCTGAGAAAAAAACAAGCGCAGCTAAATTCATTGATAATTTGATTGACAAAGTGGGACAGGACAGGGGCATCTCTGAAATCGGAGATTATACGGGAGAAGAGTTGAAGTTCGCGGTTTTCTGCATAGAGAATGTCGCTGTGCGTCTGCGAGTAGATGCGTCTGTCATTTATGATGCATTCACGAGAAACAGCGATATTCTGGATAATTATATTATTCCTTGTTATGATGTGCTTCATACGCAGGGGAAGGATTACATTGTGAACGATCTGCTCGATAGGATGAAAGAAAAGGGAGTAACGGTATGATTTTATTTCACGGATCTGACAGAATAATAGAAAGACCGGATATTCTGCATTCCCGGAAAGAGGTAGACTTCGGAGCGGGCTTTTATACAACGCCAATCGAAAAACAGGCGAAAGACTGGTGCAAAAAGTTTATTCGCAGAGGGATGAAGGGAATTGTTTCTGTATACAATTTTGATGAAACGGCATTGAGAATATGCAGTACAAGAAAATTTGAAACCTATTCAGAGGAATGGCTGGACTTTATTTCGCAGTGCCGTATGGGAAAGGATGTATCAGATTATGATATTATAACAGGTGGTGTGGCGAATGACCGTGTATTTGATACTGTGGAGTTGTACTTTGAAGGGTTGATCAGCAAGGCGGCGGCGATTGGCAGACTGGCTATGGAAGATCCAAACTTGCAGGTTTGTTTCCGCAGCCAGGAGGTCTTGGATCACTATCTGAAATTTGAGAGGAGCTTTGAAGTATGAGGGCTAACGCTACTTTACTGCAGATGAAATATGGTCGTGTTATCCTGCGGTTTGCCGAGCTTGCAGGTATCACCGTCAGAGAGGCGATGGACTTTTTTTATCATTCGGTAGAACGGGAACTGATCCGGGACGGAGTATCAGATCTTCACTGCATGAGCGATGGCTATCTGGCGGAGGATTTGTTGGAGGAATACCGGGCGGCGGAAGACAGGCGAGGCAAAGACGGATGAGGAACGCAGCTTATTTATAAATAAAGATGAGGTTGCATTTGTCTCTTGAAAAAGATACGCTATCTGCAAACGAGCGAAAGGAACGATATATAAAGGGGGATGTATTGCCGACAGGCGTCGTGCGTTCCGACAGGAATGTTTGGCGGAGTGTGCAGAAAGGAAGAGCGTTATGGAAATGCAGGAAATACGCAGAAAAGCAATCGCAAAAAAATACGATTGAATTTCTGCGTGTTTTTGCGTATAATGGCTGAATATTGAAAACAAAGTAAACGACAGTATTACTCCGCAGCCGGATTAAACATTGGAGGGGAAAAGGCGCGAAGTACGTGATAAAATAATCATTGCGATATATTGCCGGAAACGAGAAAGCGGCTGGCTGCGATAAGAGAATGGCTTTGGAGAAACGGCTGATTGCCGGAAAACAGAGAGGAGAACTGAGAGCATATGGAATGCGTACAGATGAAAGAGATCGGTGTGATGGATGTCGGCGGTTTCAAAGTCGGACATGAGCAGGATTACGAGGGGATGACCGGGTGTACCGTGCTGCTTTTTGACAGACCCTCCCCCGCGGGGGTGGATATCCGGGGCGGCGGCCCGGCTTCCCGGGAGACGCCTCTGCTGAATCCGACGGCGGATGCGGCCGGAATTCATGCAATCCTGCTGTCCGGTGGTTCCGCGTTCGGACTGGACGCGGCGGGCGGCGTTATGAAGTATCTGGAGGAGCGGGGGATCGGCTTCGATGTGGGCGTGACCAAGGTTCCGCTTGTGTGCCAGTCTTCGCTTTTTGACCTTGCCGTCGGGGACAGGAATGCCCGTCCGGATCAGAGGATGGGCTATGCCGCCTGCGAGAACGCGGCTTACGGGTCAATGAAGGAGGGCTCTGTCGGCGCGGGTACGGGTTGTACCGTCGGCAAATACCGTGGTATGGAGGCGTGCATGAAGTCGGGGATCGGAGCCTTTGCCATGGAGTTCGGAGTGCTCAGAATCGGGGCAATTGCCGCAGTCAACGCGCTCGGCGATATCTATGATATCGATACCAACGAGAAGCTGGCGGGAGCGAGAGATGAGAACGGCCGCCTCCTTTCGTCGGAGTTTGATTATTACTATGATCTGATGAAAACGCAGAATCTTTTTTCGGGGAACACCACCCTCGGCGTCATCGTCACAAATGCGGGAATGGATAAAACGGCGCTGAATAAGGTTGCCTCTATGGCGCACAACGGATATGCGCGGGCAATCCGGCCTGTCCATACGATGGCGGACGGCGATTCGATCTATGCGGTTTCTACGGGAGAAGTGTCCGCGGATATCAACAT
>CANQYP010000101.1 GCA_947628045.1 uncultured Lachnospiraceae bacterium
GGGTAACACTTGCCCTCCGAACGCATATGATACACTATAAATGAAAAATTTCGGAGGGTACAAAATGAGCGATTTAGCAGCAACAAACTGTGGATGTGAGGGCATCAATTCCTGCTCCCTGATCTGGATCATTCTCCTGCTCAACTGTTTCTGCGGCGGGAACAACGGCACCTCTTTCCTGAATGGCAACGGCGGCGGATGCGGCAACGACAGTTGTCTGATCATCCTCCTGCTCCTGCTCTGCGGCGGATGCGGCGGCAACGGCAACAACGGCTCTTTCTTCAACAATGGAAACGGCTGTGGCTGCGGATGCTGATTCCGGTTTCCGAAAAGCGGGGCGCGGCAATGAAATCTGCCGCGCCCCTGTTTTTATGTCTTGTACCGTTCCAAGCCTTCTGCTCCCGCCGCGTCACAGCCTGGGGGAATCTTTCTTCCGGTCCTGCCCCGGCGGACGTCCCGGCTTTTCCTTTTCCTGCCGTTTCTTCTTCCGGCGCATACAGTCCTCATCTATCTCATAGAACGCATTCCCGTCGATCACGATCCGCGATGCCATATCGTCGCCTCCTTCTGTCTTTCAATACGGATGCTGCCATCCTGTTATAAAATATTCAGGCGGCATATTTCTGTTGCCCGCCTCATACACATAAATAAAAAGGGTAAGGACAGAACTCTATGAGTGAGGATTCCTGGATGAACAACCCGGCGCTCGGGGGAATCGACCCTGCCAAGCTGCAGATGCTCTCCTCCCTCGCCGCACAGGCGCACGGGAAGAGCCAGAATGAGCTGCTGCCGTTTCTGATGGCTGCCATGTCCCAGTCGCAGTCAAACCATATGTCGTTCAACTCGGCGGAGACCGAGGCGATCATCAGTGTGATGAAGATCGGGAAATCGCCCGAACAGATACAGCAGATCGACCGGATGATCGCGATGGTGAAAAGCTTCAAAAGATAAGAAGGCTGAGCGCGCCGCGCCTTCACAAAGCCAAAATAAACGGGGATTTCCGCGAACGGAATCCCCGTTTATTTTGACTTCACTCAGTCTGCTTATCGCGATTACTTCAATGTAACCTTCGCGCCCTCTGCCTCGAGCTTTGTCTTCAGCTCGTCTGCCTCTGCCTTGGATGCGCTCTCCTTGATCACCTTCGGAGCGTTGTCTACGACATCCTTTGCCTCCTTCAGGCCAAGACCTGTCGCCTCGCGAACCACCTTGATCACCTTGACCTTGTTCGGGCCAACCTCGGTCAGCTCTACGTCGAACTCGTCCTTCTCCTCAGCCGCCTCAGCCGGAGCAGCGCCTGCCGCCGCCACAACTACGCCCGCCGCTGCGGATACGCCGAACTCTTCCTCACATGCCTTCACGAGCTCATTCAGCTCAAGAACCGATAACTCTTTGATCGCTTCGATAAACTCAGCTGTCGTCATCTTTGCCATTTTATTTTCCTCCTGTTTGATAATTTGTTTTCTGTTTGCTCTGCTTATTCTGGTTTATTATGCCTCTGTCGGCGCCTCTGCAGCCTCAGCTGCCGGCTCTTCCGCTGCCTCAGCCTTCGGCTCTTCTGCCGCATCAGCCTCAGCCTTTACCGGCTCCTCCGCCTGCTCAGACCCTTCTGCCTTCCCCGAACGGTCCGGCAGCTCAGCGATCTGACTAAGCACACGCGCCAGATTGGAGATCGGGGACTTGATGCTGCCGAGCAGCTTGCCAAGCAGTACCTCCCTCGACGGGATGTCCGCCAGAGCCGCCATCGCCTTCTCGTCGTAGTAGCCTCCCTCGACGATACCGGCAAGCATCTTCAGCGTCGGAACCTTCTTCGCGTACTTGGAAAGGATCCTTGCCGATGCCGTCGCATCCGTCTTGGAGATCGCGATCGCGTTCGGACCTTCCAGATGCTTCGTCAGCGGCTCGCAGTCCGTGCCCTGGAACGCAAAATTCATCATCGTGTTCTTGTAAACCTTGTAGATGATGCCGGCTTCCCTCAGCTCCTTGCGGAGCTCGGTGTCTGCTTCAACCGTGATTCCGCTGTAGTGGATCAGAACGATCGACTGTGCGTCCTTGATGTTCTCTGAAATCTCCTCCACGATCGGTTTCTTCAGTTCAACCTTCGCCATGAAATGGTGCACCTCCTTATAGATTTGTGTACCGCCGGACTAATCAGATGAAAAACCCCTCCGTCGCGCAGACAGAGGGGCACAAAAATCATGCTTGAAATTCATCCTCCTCGGCAGGCGATCTCTCATTATACCTCGCGGCACCTGCTGTCTACGGCAGTCATCTTCGATACAATAACATATTTCCCTGTTCCTGTCAAGAAAAAAACTCGCCCGACAGATGCCGGGCGAGCAAATCCTGCAGCGCCTTCTCTTACGCAAGCTTCAGCGGGTTCAGCTTGACGCCGGGACCCATCGTCGGGGCGATGGTAACGCTCCGGAGATACTGTCCCTTCACTGCCGCCGGTCTTGCCTTCAGGATCGCCTCGATCAGCGTCTGGAAGTTGTCCGTCAGCTGCTCCTCCGTGAAGGATGCCTTTCCGATCGGCACATGAATGATGTTGGTCTTGTCCAGGCGGTACTCGATCTTACCAGCCTTGATATCGTTGACTGCCTTCGTCACGTCCATCGTGACGGTGCCCGCCTTCGGGTTCGGCATCAATCCTTTCGGTCCGAGGATACGTCCGAGACGTCCGACCACGCCCATCATGTCCGGGGTCGCAACCACTACGTCGAAATCCAGCCAGCCTTCATTCTGGATCTTCGGGATCAGCTCCTCCGCTCCGACGTACTCGGCGCCTGCCGCCAGAGCCTCGTCCGCCTTCGCGTTCTTCGCGAACACGAGCACGCGAACCTTCTTGCCGGTGCCGTGCGGCAGCACGACCGCGCCGCGGATCTGCTGATCCGCATGACGTCCGTCACAGCCTGTGCGGATGTGGACTTCAATCGTCTCATCAAACTTCGCGACTGCCGATTTCTTCGCCAGCGCAATGCCTTCATTTACTTCATAGAGAGCGGAACGGTCGATCGCCTTTGCCGCCTCTGCATATTTTTTTCCTTTTTTCATCTTCCATAACCTCCTGGTGGTGTTTGCGGGGATTGCCCTCCCACTTTGTCACAATTCACTGAAAGTGCGCGCTTACTCCTCGACCGTGATACCCATGCTGCGCGCGGTACCGGCGATCATGCTCATAGCCGCCTCGACGCTGCCCGCGTTGAGATCCGGCATTTTCATCTCGGCGATCTCGCGCACCTTCTCCTTGGAGATGGTCGCTACCTTCGTCTTGTTCGGCGTGCCGGAGCCGGACTTAATGTTGCATGCCTTCTTCAAAAGCACCGCTGCCGGCGGAGTCTTCGTGATAAAGCTGAAACTTCTGTCCGCGTAGACCGTGATGACGACCGGGATGATCAGGTCGCCCTTATCGGCGGTCCTTGCGTTGAACTCTTTCGTAAACTGCACAATGTTCACACCATGCTGACCAAGAGCCGGGCCAACCGGCGGCGCCGGCGTCGCTTTGCCGGCAGGAATCTGTAATTTGATATAACCTGTTACCTTTTTTGCCATGTCAGGCACCTCCTATGTGGTAATGTCGGGAGTGCTTCCCTCCCACGTTCCGCGGAGCCATGCCGCGGGAATCTGCTTGTTACATTGTCAAACCTTCCGGATCTCCGCAAAGCTGATCTCCACCGGCGTCTCGCGCCCAAAGAGCTCGACGTTGATGGTAACGCTCTGCTTGCCCATGTTGACCGACTGGATCACGCCCAGCGTGTCCTTCCACACGCCTCCGACGACGGTGACGGTATCGCCTTCCTTGAAATCCACCGTGACGCTGCTCGACCGTACCCCGAGATTGAACATCTCCAGGTCGGTAAGCGGCACCGGCTTGGATCCCGGCCCTACGAATCCCGTGACGCCGCGCGTGTTTCTGACGACATACCAGGTGTCGTCGTTCATGATCATGTTGATCAGGACATAGCCCGGAAACAATTTCTTCTGAACGGTCTTGCGGACACCATTCTTCAGCTCGACGACATCCTGAAGGGGCACGCGGACTTCCAGGATCTGGTCCTCCAGATGCCGGTTCTCGATCGTCTTCTCGATGTTCGCCTTCACTTTGTTCTCATAGCCTGAATAGGTATGGGCTACATACCAGCTAGCTTCTGCCATACGATCACCCTTGTCCTCAGAAATGGATGTTTACCAGAATGTCCACGCAGTGCTGGAAAATGAAATCCAGGATCGCGATGATCATTCCAAGTACGATAGAAACGGCAACTACGGCGCCGGTCTGCTTCACGAGCGACTTCCGATCCGGCCATATGATCTTCTTAAATTCGGCCTTGAGGCCGTCGAACCAGCTCTTCTGGTTCTTCTCAGCTTTTTCTGCCATATCCTTCACTTCCTTTGCACGAATCTACCGGTTACTTTGTTTCCTTGTGTAACGTGTGCGTCCTGCAGAACCGACAATATTTCTTCGTCTCCATTCTGTCAGGGTGGTTCTTTTTCTCTTTCGTCATGTTGTAATTCCGCTGCTTGCACTCGGTACACGCCAATGTGATTCTTACACGCACAACTCCCACCTCACTTCCTATAATTTACGTCTGTAAAAAGCGGCGCTGATTTTAGACACAAAAAAAAAGCCTGCTTCCATACGCTCGTTCAGTGTACCATACCCAAGCATGGAAAGTCAAGCCTTTTCTTAAATAAAAGCCCCGTCTCCATGGAGAGCAGGCAACAAACTCGCTTGTTGTCCCGCTCACCCCTGAGAGACGCTGATCCGCTGGCTTGTATCTAATCGTTACAGATAGAAAAATTCATACTTCGCCGGCGCGCCTTCCTCCACTGTCGCCACCGCGTAGCTCGGCTGGCGCCCCTCCTGCCGCGGGAACGACAGGCTGCCCGGATTCAGCAGCGTGACCTCCCCGTCGCTCTGGTCAAAAAACGGCTTGTGCGTATGCCCGAACAGGGCGACGCTGCAGCCGTTCGCCTTCGCGTCCTCGATCAGATCGCGCGTGCCGACCGACACATAATAATAATGCCCGTGCGTCATCAGGATGCGCAGACCACCGATCTCCACGATCTGCGTCCTCGGCAGCTGCGAGAAGAAATCGCAGTTCCCCGCCACCATGTACAGCGGACAGCGCGCCAGCTCCTGAATATGCGCCTCCCCGCTCTCGGAATCGCCCAGATGGATCATGCAGTCCGGCATCCCGGTCTTCTGCAGCACATACTCCAGGTTCTCCTCATGCCCGTGCGTATCGCTCACAATCAGAATCCTCATTCGTCCTCAGCTCTCCCTTGGTTCTCCTGCAGGTTTTCCGGCTCCTGTTTCCCGGCGTCTCCGCCCTCGTCCAGCACCGCGCGCAGTTTCTCTCTCATGCCGCGCAGCGCCTTCCCCCGGTGGCTCAGCGCGTTCTTCTCCTCCGGCGAAAGCTCCGCCGACGTGCAGCCGTACTCCGGAAGGAAAAAGATCGGGTCGTAGCCAAAACCATTCCCGCCCCGGATCTCATGTCCGATCCTCCCCTCCATCGTGCCATAGCTCGTCAGGGATCTCCCGTCCGGCAGCATACAGGCGATCGCGCAGACAAAGCGCGCGCCGCGCTGCTCCTCCGGCACGCCCTCCAGCTTTGCGAGGAGCGCAGCGTTCTTCACATCGTAGGACGTGTCCTCGTCCATGAACCGTGCGGAGTAGATCCCCGGCGCGCCGTCCAGGTAATCGATCGCAAGCCCGGAATCATCCGCCAGCACCGCCTCGCCGGTGAGCTCCATGACCGCCTTCGCCTTGATCAGGGCATTTTCTTCAAAGCTCGTCCCGTTCTCCACGATGTCGGCGGCGATCCCCGCCTCCTTCAGCGAGACGATCGGAATGTCCATGTCCGCCAGGATCATGCGGATCTCCCTCATCTTATCTTCGTTCCCCGTCGCAAAAATGATCCGTTCCAGCATCTCTGACCGTCCTTTCCCGTCCATCTTATCACACAGCTCCGTCTCCTGTAAATCACATTTTGCGCACATTTGCCGGATTTTACCTTGTGTACGCCTTCAGGCACACGTTCGTCCCGAAACGCTCCTGCGTATTTTCCCAGCGTTCCCCGTCCTGGCTCAGGTAGCTCTCCTTCCCCGCGGTCGTCACGTTCTGTGTGTACGCGTCCGCCCGGTACTCCACCGCCACCGGCTCGTCGGTCCCGGGCGTCGTGATCTTCACGGCGACGGCAAAGCGCTCCCCGGCTTTCAGCGCGCGCGGCTTTTCAAGGTCGACCGTGTAATAGCCCGCGTTTTTCAGCTTTCCCTTCTGCAGATATTCCCCGCGGGAGAAGTCCGTCCCGTCCTGAAACTCCGGCACCAGATACAGCTCATAGGAGCTGTCCGATCCGACCGCGTAGAATCCGACCGCCGCCAGGTCTTCGTCTGCCTCCGCCGTGTAGACGTTGGCAAACCAGCATGTCCCGTCCGCGTAGCCCTGCCGCCCCTGCCAGCCGCAGTCGTCGTACTGGTAGATCCGCGCGTAATTGTCCGCCGGTTCGACCCGCGTGTAGCAGACGCAGCGTTTCGCGAGGTTGGGATCCGCGTAGGACACATAGAAGAGCCCGTCCTCCCCGAACCCGTCCTCCCAGGTATTCTGGCAGAGGAACGCCCCGTCCCGCTCCGGCGTCTCCGAGAACAGGAACCTGGAGTAATGGTCGTCCCAGCCGAGGATCACGACGTCGTGGTTCGGCGTCCGCTCCTCCGGGCAGAAGTACGCCTTTGTCTGCTCATTGTAATAGAACGCCGTCCGCCCGTCCCCGTCCGATTCGGAGACGGCAAAATCCTCGCTCCGTTTCATATAAAGAGAGGTCTGTACCGCGCCGTACGTCCGGACCGCGGTCTTGATCGTCCCAGGTTTCGCATTCTCGAGCAGCTGTATCTCCTGCACGTGCACCGCGGGCGTCAATCCGTCCGGCGAGACCCCGTCCCCGTACGGATCCTCCTCCTCGGTCACGGGTCCCTGCCAGCCGCTCAGATACGCCATCGCCATCAAAACGTCCCCGCCCTCGTCGAGGTCGACTGTGAACGCGTTCTTCCGCGTCATGTGATCCGCAGAAAATACGATGCGCTGCTCCGGCAAAAGCGCCGCCTCGAGCGCCGAGACCGCGGCGAGCGCCCAGCAGGTGCCGTCGCTGCCCTGATGCCGCACCGTTGGTTTCCTGCCGTAGTCTCCGGCATACCAGCGCTCCGGCAGCCGTTCCGCCCGAACCTGCGCGGGCTCGTCCCCATACGCCGCAGCCCCGCCAAGCGCAAGCAGAAACACCGCCGCCAAAACCATGCCCCTGATCCGTCTCACTCCTGCCGCCCCATCTCTCTGCGCGGCGGTCTCGGTCCCTGGAACTGATAGAAATACGTCCGTATCATCCCGTTGTAGATCTTGCGGTTCCGATCCGCCTTTCTTCCAATATATCGCTCCGCGTCCTCGTAGGACGTGATCACATACTCTGACCAGGAATCCAGCCTTGCGAACGCCTCTCCCATCTCGCGATACAGGGCGGGAAGGCGCTCCCGATCCTCGATGCGCTCGCCGTAGGGCGGATTCGTGATCACAAAGCCGTATTTCTTCGGGTGGTTCAGCTCACGGACCGGACGCCTCTGGAAATGGATCAGCTGCTCCACGCCCGCCAGCCGCGCGTTCTCGCGCGCCAGACGGATCACGTCCCCGTCAATGTCATAGCCCTGAATGTCCGTCTGGACCGAGAGGTCGATGAGATCCTGCGCCTCCAGCACGGCGTCGTACCAGTTGCGGCGCGGGACCAGGTTGTCCCACTTCTCCGCAAGAAACGAGCGGTTCATTCCCGGCGCGATGTTCGCCGCCATCAGCGCCGCCTCGATCGGGAACGTCCCGCTGCCGCAGAACGGATCGACCAGGATCCGGTCGCGTTTCCACGGCGTCAGCAGGATCAAAGCCGCGGCAAGCGTCTCCGAGATCGGCGCCTTCGCGGTCAGTTTCCGGTAGCCGCGCTTGTGCAGGGACTCCCCTGTGGTGTCCAGCGCGATCACCGCCTCGTCCTTCATCAGAAAGATGCGGATCGGATAATCCGCCCCGTCCTCCGCGAACCAGCTCACGCCGTAAACGCCCTTCAGCCGTTCGACGATCGCCTTCTTCACGATCGATTGAATGTCCGACGGGCTGAACAGCCGGCTCTTGACCGAGGTCGCCTTCGTCACCCAGAACCTGGCGTTCACCGGCAGATACCGCTCCCACTCCAGCGCCTTCACCCGCTCGAACAGCTCGTCAAACGTCTCCGCGTGAACCGTGCCGACCCGGAGCAGGATCCGCTCGGCGGAGCGCAGGAATACGTTCGCGACCGCGACCGCCTCCGCGTCCCCGCAGAAACTGACGCGCCCGTCCTCCACAGCGTCGATCTCATATCCCAGATCCAGGATCTCACGTTTCAACACCGCCTCCAGCCCGAAATGGCACGGCGCGATCAGCTCATATTTCTCTCTCATGCTCCCATTTCCCCTACTGATATTTTAATTATCTTAAGGCACGCCCGCGCGCTTGTCAACCGAAATGTCGCGCCGCAAAAAACAGGAACGCCGCCGTTCCATGCCCGCATGGAAAACGAACGCGTCCCTGTCCAAGCCGCCTATCGCTGCGCGCCGCGCACGTCACGCTGTCCTGCGTCCGCATGGAACCGGGCACATTCCTGTCCAAGCTGCCTATCGCTGCGCATCCCTCTGCTCCCGGTAGGCGCGGAAACCGCCCACCACGCTCTTCGCGCGGTAGCCCCGTTTCTCCAGCTCCCGTGCCACCGCCATGCTGAGCGCGCCCCGGTCGCAGTACAGGATCACCGTCTCGCCGCGCCTGCCCGAAAGCTCCGCGCCGAACCGTCCCTGCGGCACGTTGACAGCGCCCTGCACATGCTCCCGCAGAAACTCGTTTCGCGGGCGCAGATCTATAATAAGGCACTCCCCTTCCCGGGCGCACCGTTCCAGCTCCTTTGCCGAGATCGTCTCCATATCGCATCTATCCCCTTTTTTCTATCATATGAAGGACGTTCGGGGAATGACAAAAAGGAGCGCCGAAACGCCCCTTTTGCCCTGTGCAGCGCTCTTCCGGCGCTGCCTCCGCCCGGCTCGCGCGCCGGATGCTCATTTAGTTCTCGCAATTCGACTCGCTGCTGTTGTCGCAGTTCTTCGCGTTCTTGCTGGAAGAACTCGTATTCGATGCGTTCTTGGAAGTCGTCTTGTTCTGTGACTGTGAATTCTTGGCGGAAGAGTTCTGGCTCTCCGTATTGTTTGTATTCTTCGCCATGGTAAATAGCCTCCTGTGTCTTAGTTTTTTGTTGCGATTTTAGTATTCCAATAAAAATTAAAAATATGTATTGCATTTTTTTGGAAACTATATT
>CANQYP010000102.1 GCA_947628045.1 uncultured Lachnospiraceae bacterium
CAAGATGGTGCTCCACGACATCAAGATGTACGCGACTCCGGGTCAGAAGATCGCCTTCGTCGGCTCGACCGGCGCCGGCAAGACGACGATCACGAACCTGATCAACCGTTTCTACGACATTCAGGACGGCAAGATCCGCTACGACGGGATCAACATCAACAAAATAAAAAAGGCGGACCTGCGCCGCTCCCTCGGGATCGTGCTGCAGGATACCCACCTTTTCACAGGTACCGTCAAAGAAAATATTCGTTTCGGCAAGCTGGACGCCACCGACGAGGAAGTCGTCGCGGCGGCGAAACTTGCAAACGCGGACGGCTTTATCCGCCGGCTGCCGCAGGGCTATGACACGATGCTCACCGGCGACGGCGCGAACTTAAGTCAGG
Source organism: uncultured Lachnospiraceae bacterium (assembly GCA_947628045.1). Taxonomy (GTDB): domain Bacteria; phylum Bacillota; class Clostridia; order Lachnospirales; family Lachnospiraceae; genus Choladousia. Next base: position 384 of record CANQYP010000102.1, read on the forward strand.
GACAGCGTCAGCTCCTCGCGATCGCGCGGGCTGCTATCGCGGACCCGCCGGTGCTGATCCTCGACGAGGCGACCAGCTCCATCGACACCCGCACCGAGCGCATCGTGCAGAGCGGCATGGATCACCTGATGAACGGCCGCACGACCTTCGTCATCGCTCACCGCCTGTCCACCGTGCGCAACTCCGACTGCATCATGGTGCTCGAGCAGGGACGCATCATCGAGCGTGGCACGCACGACCAGCTCATCGAGGAGAAAGGGAAGTACTACCAGCTATACACCGGGAATAGCGTCGTGGCGTAGGCGCGGCGCGCACTCTCCCTGATTCAGTTTTTCCAGTCCTTTTACCGCGTCTTCGTAGGAGCGGAATACGATCCCGCGGAACCCGAGGCTTTCCGCGACGGCGACGTTCTGCTCCGTGTCGTCGATGAAGACGCTCTCCCTCGGATCCAACTGAAAATGTTCCAGAAAGCGCGTGTACATCTGCGGATCCGGTTTCGTCATTCTCTGCTGGAACGAGAGGAAACCGCCGTCCGTATACTCCATAAAGGCGAGCGAGTCCCGGCATTCGTCGTATGCTTTCTTCGAGTAATTCGAGAGATAGTACACGCGATAGCCCGCCTCTTTCAGGCTCCTGATCCAGGGGACGGCATACTCCCGTATCGTCAGCATTCCGTGGATATCGGAGAAGGCAGTATTCAGCTCCTCCTCAATCTCCTGGTCCAGGCTCACAAACGCGCGCATGGCTTCCTCCTCCGTGATGTCCGCGCGCTCGAACTGCTCCCAGTACGGGCTCATCACGGACGCCTTCAGGAGACGTTTGATCATCGGGGCGTCAAAGCCCTTTTCCGCCAGAAATTCTTTCAGCCGGAAATCCACCAATACATTTCCAATGTCAAATACAATGTTCTTTATCATCAGCTTTTTGTTCCACCGCCTTATGCCCGTCCTAATTTCTCAGCGAAACGATGCAGCGCGTCCGGGATATGTATCGTTTGCGGACAGACCTTCTCGCAGCTGCGGCATGCTATGCAGCATTCCGGCTGTTTGTCCGCAGCCACAGTCGAAAGCCCCATCGGCGCAATGAAATCTCCCGATCCCGCGACGACCGCCTCATTGTAAAGTTTCAGCAGGAACGGAATATCCAGTTTCTGCGGGCAGTGGCTCACGCAGTAATGACAGCCCGTGCAGGGCACCGTGGTACGGGCGATCATGTCGTCCGCCACCCCGAGGATCAGCTCTTTTTCCTCTTCGTTCAGCGGCTTATCTTCCGCAAAGGTCGCGATGTTGTCCTGCAGCTGTTGCATGTTCGACATGCCGGACAGGATCATCGTCACCTCCGGGATCGTCTGCAGAAAACGGAACGCCCACGCCGGTATGCTTTCCCCGGGTCTCGCCGCCTTCAGCTTTGTCTCAAACTCTTCGGATAGCGCGGCAAGTTTCCCTCCGCGAACCGGCTCCATCACCCAGACCGGAAGGTTCCGGCTGCTCAGCAGTTCGACCTTTTCCTTCGCGCTCTGGAATTTGTAATCAAAATAATTCAACTCGATCTGGCAGAATTCCATGTCCTTCCCGTAAGCGTCCAGGAACTTCTTCATGCAGTCGAGGCTGCCGTGCGTGGAAAAGCCAAGGTGCCGGATACGACCGTTTTTCTTCTGCTCCATCAGGTACTCGTAGATCCCGTATTTCGGGTCAAGGTAGGCGTCCACGTTCATCTCGCAGACATTGTGGAACAGATAGAAATCGAAGTATTCCACCTGGCATTTCTCGAGCTGCTCCTCGAAGATCTCTTTCACCTTCGGCATGTTGGAGAGATCGTAGCCCGGGAACTTTGTCGCGAGATAAAAGCTGTCCCGCGGATATTTTTTGAGCGCCTCTCCGACGACCTTCTCCGACTCTCCGTTGTGGTAGCCATAGGCGGTGTCGTAATAGTTCACGCCTGATTTCATGGCATAGTCGATCATCTCCTGCGTCGCTTTCACATCGATCTTTCCGTCGTCGCCGTCCATCACCGGCAGTCTCATGTTCCCCATGCCGAGCGCGGACAATTTCATTCCCTGAAATTCCTTGTAGATCATACCAGTATCCCCTTTCTTTTTTTGATTTTATAGTAATAACTTAGGGCGAAATACCTTCGCCCCTTGTAATTCCGCCCTTATCATAACATTGATGACATCAATTGTGCAAGATAGATTTTACATTATTCCCCAGCCGCCCTGTCACGCCGTCTCAACTTTATCTCTTTCGCTCCAAATATTTATCCAGAATCTTCATGATATTACTTGTATCCGCCTGATATGCAGCAGCCGACAACTGATCTGCTTTGGCATTTCTAATTATTTTTTTCTTTTTGAATAATGCCGCCTCTTTTGTTTTCTGGCTGTCCTCAACCTTTCTTCCGACATAAACACGCTCTATGTCCTTACAAAACCAGACAAAGTCATATCCATTTCCTTCACAATATTGCTGTGCCTCGCGAAGAAAATCAGCGTCTTCTTTTTTTATATCATAGTCGTCACAGTCAAAACAATAAATCACTTTTGATTCATTTGCTTTTGTCACAGATGCGTATTGAGAAACCAGTTTCTTAATTTCCTTTTCCCTGGTTTTATAGTTTCCCTTCCCGTGCATATAGACCGGACTTAATTTGACATGAGCCAGATCATACCGGTAAAAATAATCTATCGTGTCTTTTATGTAAATCCAATCGGACTTGCTCTTTTTATCTGATTCGACAACAAAGATAAGCTGAAGTCCCATCACTCATCCCCCTCGTCGATATCAAACACTCCGATAAAATCGATAGAATCTACATTGAAAGGAGAACCCTCGATCATGCCGTTTCTGTAAAGTCTGGACGGGGAATAATTTCCATTTGTTTTCCACGGATAAATCCTGTGATCAAGCGATAAAAAATCGATCGATTTTTTGTTCCGCTTTAAGACGTCCATCGGACCGACATTATGGGTCGTAAAGCAGAGCTGCCCTTCGCCGTATTCCATCAAATATTCCAGCAGCGCGCACAAATATACATCATGCAGGTTCGAGTCGAACTCGTCGATAAAGACGATACTGCCCTGCACCATTTCTCTCATATACGCATACAACCTGACAAGTTTTTTGATCCCAGTGCTTTCAAACTCCACGTTTACTTTGCAGGAATCATACACCATGATCAAACTGCAGATATAATCGTCATGATCTTCTTTCTTGTCGATTTCTATATCCTGCAGATCCGGCTTAAAAATCCGGATAAAATTTCTTAATCCTTCAACTGTTTTTTGAAACAGCAAATACATTGATTTCGGTACCGAATTTATGGTGGTCGATACAACATTAAGACTGCTGTCATGCGCCTCAAAAAAGTTTTTCAACAAAGAAACTTTTTCAGAATCTACTACAATATCCGCTTTCTCCGGAAAATATCTGAATGTATTCTGAACAAAATAATCTGCGTGCTCATCTGACTGATCCAGATAAACATATATGTTTGTTCCCAAATATAAAAGTACAGATAATCCCAAATATAGAATGCCTCTCTCTGCAGTCCGGTCGGTATATGACGGCACAAGTATCTTTTCACAAAATAAAGCCGAAAGCGTGGCATTTGACAACAGATTGGTTGTTTTTTGCTGTATGATCTGCAGAAATCCCTTATCCCCTTTTTTACTGACAGTATCGATCTCTCCTTTTACTACTTTGAAAATAATACCTGAGAGATCTTTCCTGCCGCTTGTCTTTTTTAAGGATAACTGTTCATAGTTTATAACATATTTTCCTACAGCATCTTTTGACAAAACAACTTCATAATGAAAAGAAAACAACTTATTTCCCAGTAAAGCGAAAAAATCCGCCCCCATAGATAACTCACTGGTTTTCTTGTTAATAATGGCATCCAGATTTTTTTGTATAATAGGATTGTTCAAATATTCCGCATTCACCAGCAGATTTCTCAAAATATCCACGGATGTAATGATTCCGGACTTCCCGGAGCCATTCATTCCATAAATCCCTTTTATATTATACCCCCGCCGATCCAACGGCTCTGAAACCGTCTTTTTGTAAAAGGACAGTGAAACCGTCTGATCTATCGTTTTAATCCCCTTCACCGAGTATTCAGATAAAAATACATTTTTCTTCATATCAATCCTCCTTGTACATAGTATACCACGTATTTCGGAAAATATAAATACATAATGTATTTTTTATTGAATTATTTTCAGTTCGTCACTTCCATTGTTCCTTTTAAGTATCCAGCAGTTTCTGCGCGTCCGGGAACGGACCGAGACTGCGCCTTAAGATGCCGTGCATCTGCGCGATCGCGATACCGTAGTTCGTGATCGGGACGCCCGCGTCGACCGCCTGCCGCACCCGGTACTGCATCTCCCGCTCGTTCAGCATGCAGCCGCCGCAGTGCACGATCAGCGCGTATTTCGAGAGGTCTTCCGGAAAACCCATGCCGGAGGTGAATTCAAAATTAAGATCCGCCGAGGCGTACTCCCGAATCCAGCGCGGCAGCTTGACCGTCCCGATGTCGTCGCACTGGCGGTGATGGGTACAGCCCTCCGCGATCAGCACGGTGTCGCCGTCCTTCAGATGATCGAGCTGCGCCGCCCCGCGGATCGCCGCGTTTAGATCTCCCTTGTAGCGCACAAACAGGATCGAGAACGACGTCAGCAGAATGTCCTGCGGCGTGTCCTTCGAGACAGAACCGAACGCCTGCGAATCCGTGATCACGAGGCGCGGTTTCTTCTGCAGGGAGGCAAGCGTCTCCTTCAGCTCGCTCTCCCGCGTGACGACCGCCGCCGCTCCTGCCTCGAGGACATCGCGGATCGTCTGCTGCTGCGGCAGGATCAATCGCCCCTTCGGAGCCGCGGAATCGATCGGCACGACGAGCACCACGACGTCGTTCGGCGCGATCAGATCCGCGACAATGCGTTTGCGGTTCTCCTCCTGCTTCACGAGCCGCGCGATCAGCTCCTTCAATTCGTAGATATTCTGCCCGGTCTTCGCGCTGACGTAGATTGTATTTTCTGTCGTAATTCCACGCGCCTGTTTTGTCTTATCCTGTGTCGCCTGTGTATTTCCATCCATCAAATCTCTACCTGTGGATTCCGCTTTATCGTCCGGCAACACTCCCTGTTTCGCAGCGCCTGCGATGTCCCTATTTCCAGCAAGCAGATCCGCCTTGTTGTACACGACCGCGTACGGAATCCGCTTGTCCTCAAAGAGCGCAACCAGTCCCCGGTCCGCCTCGCTCATACCTTTCTGCGCATCGAGCACCAGCACCGCCACATCCGTGTAATTGAGTACCTGTCGCGCCCGTTTCACGCGCAGCTCGCCCAGCGCGCCCTCGTCGTCGATGCCCGGCGTGTCAATGATCACCACCGGACCGAGCGGCAGTAGCTCCATTGCCTTTTTGACCGGATCCGTGGTCGTCCCCTTCACATCCGAGACAAGCGCCATCTCCTGCCCCGTCACCGCGTTCACCACGCTCGATTTCCCGGCGTTTCGCACCCCGAAAAACCCGATGTGCACACGTTCCGCCGACACCATATCATTCATACTCATCTGTCCGTCTCCTCTATAACACGTCTCTGCAATTCATCATCTTCCCATTTCACTGTCTCGATCTCTCATCCATCCCAGTCAATCATAATTCTGTGGCAGTCTTTGATTTCTCTGCTGATACTGTCATACTCGGACTATAAGTGACACTTTTCGCATTCCCGCAAGTTATATTTTTCCCTCTCTCTGACAGTTCAACAGTATCAGTTTTCATAAATTTCAAGAAATGACGTAATTTTTCCATAAGTATATTCGCCCTCAATTAAACCAAATTCAGGATCATAGTATTTGTCATTATACAACCGTAGCATGACAATATATTAGCATGATTATTCTACCATACAAGCCTACATTTTTGTTGTGTCAAATATAAAAAACTCTATATTTTTCTGTAATGTCAGAAATAAAGCAAATGGCAGATCTGCGGTTCAGTCCGCAAGCAGCCATTCAATTAGGTTCTCAGACTTGATCCCTTCGTATGAGTTATCCAGTCCCGGTTCAAGTGACAACACGATCTTTTCATAGTTATCACGTATTTTTTGCAGCGGGGTCAGTTCACGCTTTCTTACATCCTCGCTGCTCATGGATTCTGTCACCTGAATATATTTCTTCTCGTCAGCGGTAGTTGCAATAAAGTCCACTTCCATGTTATCGATCTTACCAATCGCCACATCGTATCCTCTGCAAAGCAGTTCAAAATAGACGATATTTTCGATTGCATGACCACTGTCGCGATTTCGGAATCCCAGCAGGTAATTTCTCAGAGCTATATCAACAATATAGTACTTGCCAAGTGTGCGGAGATATTCTTTCCCTTTGACGTCGAAACGCTTGATCTCATAGAAAAAGTAGCTTTCAAGCAGTGCGTTGACATATGCCTGAACCGTATGTGCGCTCGGTGCGCTTTTCCGTTTGCCAGCCTCAAGAAGACCTTCATTCACTAAGGTATTGCCTATGGATGCAATAGAAACATTCGAACCGATATTATCTGCAAGGAACATGATTATTTTACGGAGCAGGATTGGATCCGTAATTCGTTTCTGTCCCCGACGCCTTTCCCGTTCCAGAATATCGCGAACGACAACGGTAGAATAGATGCCGTCAAGGAGAGAAAGCGCTTTTTCCTGATCAAGCCCGATATCGGCAATGCCCGGCATTCCGCCAAAACGCATGAATATTTCAAATGCCTCCCGCAGTTCATAGCGTTCGCCGTTTTTATCAAACACCTGCTTATGAACGCCTCCAAGAACGCTTTTTGTTTCCCTCACCTCAAAATCATGAAAAAAAAGAAATTCACTGAAAGACAGCGGCAGCATTTTGATCTCCACGCATCTGCCGGAAAGATAGGTGGAATATTCCGAGGAAAGCAGGTATGCGTTGGAACCAGTCACATAGATATCGCAGTCCAAATCGACACGCAAAGCATTGATTGCGTCCTCCCAGGCGTCGACCCTCTGGATCTCATCGAAAAACAGATACATGCGCTTTCCAGACACGATTTGCTTTTTTACATAAGCATAGACGTCATCAGAAGTCATTTTCCGGAAATCATTCGATTCAAAGTTCATCTCAACGATCTGCACTGGCTGAATACCTGTTTCAATCAAATGAGCGACCATCAGTTTCAAAAGGCTCGATTTCCCGCAGCGCCTTATTCCGGTGATGACTTTTACAGGTTCCGTATCTTGAAAACCGATCAGCTTATTGAGGTAACGATCCCTTTTTTTCAATTTATGTGATTCTATCATTGCGCATCCCTCCTGTCGCCTTTATGATAGCATAAACCGGAGAAAAAAACAAATATATGCACTGAAATGCAAAAACTCTCTTTTTACGATCAAATATGCAGAGAGTTTCGTGGGCAAATCAGCGGTGCTTTCATTGCCCTCAATCCGCGGTTCTCCAGTTCTTTGAAAGATTCCTTTTCTTTTCAAAAAATGCCTCCTTTAATCGCTCATATTCTTCGCCGGTACAAGCCTTGCGGCACATTGGCTCAAACGATTCTGTAACCTCAAAACATTTTTTCAATTTCTCACAGGGATATTCCGCACATTCCACGCAGTTCTTTATGTTCCTCTCCTCGCAGCACTCTGCGATCCGGTATCTGCACCAATTCTCCGGTCTGCATCCCCGGCAGGAGATTTCTTCATTTGAAACAATATGATCCCGATATCCGATCTTCATCCATAGTTCGGCTGTATGCCGCAGTTCGTCCTCTGTCTTTTCATATGGATGCGCAGCATATCTCGGGCACGCAGAGCAATCGTTCCCGCAGGCAGCTATTATTTTGTCCGACGCTTTCTTCCTGTCCATCTATGATCTCCTTTTTCATAATCTTTCGTCATACTGTTGCCAAGTGCCTGATTCAATTATTCTCCTTCCATTTGCCGTTTCCGTCAGCACATTCTCTTTGCTTGCGACAAAACCTGTTTCGTCCTTTTCAATTTTGATTACGAAAGGAAATTTATCATATTTTACACACATATAAAAATCAGCCTCCGGAAAGATGTCCTGTCTGGCTTTGTCAAAAAAATGTTCCCCGCCATTCTTTTTTAAGCTGCTGATCCTCTGTTCCAGTTCCGGAAATCTCCTGCCCTCCAGAAGGCTTTTGATATACTCCGCGCACAGCTCGTCCTCCGGCGCCGGTTTCACGCCTTCATTCCCCATACACACAAGAGAAACCGTTTGCGGTCGCCTGGCAATAATGTACTCGGCTACCGCCTTCGCGTTGACAAGGCTCCCGGTGATTATTTCACTTGCGCAGGACGCATTGACAATTCCCTGTGTTCCCGCGCTGGTGGTATGTATGATCGTTTTACCAGCTATATCCTCCTTCAAAATAGTTGACGGCGAATTGCCGAAATCAAACCCGTCGCATTTCCTGCCGTGTCGTTCCCCTACAAGAACACTGTCTGGAATGCGCTGTCTGAGGGAAAATGCCTCTTCTATCGTTCCAATAGGGCGTATCTGCTTTGCGCCCATGTCATACAGATAACATTCCAGTGAAAACGCCCGGAAGACATCAATGATCACCGTCAGTCCCTTCGCCTGTTTCGCTCCCTCGATCAAATGCAGAATATTTATATTACACATATGCTTTTATTCCCCACCTGTTTCTCTGAATGCTAACGCGACTACCTTATACCCACTCGATACAATAACAGTAAAGCAGATCGACTCCCGTTCTGATAATCCGATTAACCGTTCAACAACAGAACGACAATCATTTTAATATGGTTTTCGTCCAGTTTTGTACGATTCAGCGGCTGACCGCTCCTGTCACACGCGGACGGCTCGCCCGATCGCCCTGCCCATCACATAGGCCCCAAGCGGCCCGACTATGTTGATATCCGCGGACACTTCTCCCGTAGAAACCGCATAGATCGAATCGCCGTCCGCCATCGTATGGACAGGCCG
>CANQYP010000103.1 GCA_947628045.1 uncultured Lachnospiraceae bacterium
CGGGAGCACCCGCTCCAGGAGCACGATCGCGAGGATCGCCGCCAGGTAAAGCAGCGCGCAGATGATCACATTTCTCTTTTTCATAATTCGCCGCCTCCCCTCAGACCTTATCCGTCGCGCCTTCGCCGAACAGACCGGTCGGCTTGACGATCAGGATGACGATCAAAAGCGCAAACGTGAACGCGTCCGAGAACGTCGTCCACCCGAGCCCTTTGATGATGTTTTCACAGATACCGATGATAAACGCGCCGATCACCGCGCCCGGGATCGAGCCGATGCCGCCGAACACCGCCGCGACGAACGCCTTCAGACCAGGCATCGCGCCGGAGGTCGGAACCACGGATGCGTAGTTCGTGAAGTACAAAAGCGAGCCGACCGCCGCCAGGAACGATCCGATCAGGAAGGTCATGCTGATGACGTTGTCGACCTTGATCCCCATCAGGCGGCTCGTCTCGAAATCGTTCGCCGCCGCGCGCATGCCCATGCCGATCTTCGTGTGGTTGATCAGCTGCATCAGCGCGAACACGAGGATGATCGTCAGGATCGGCGTCACGATCGTCACCATCTTCGTGGTGGCAGGACCGATCTGGATCGTGTCGGAGATAAACGGGATCGCCGGATATGTCTGCGCCAGACCGCCCGTGACATACAGCGCCAGGTTCTGCAGCAGGTAGGACACGCCGATCGCGGAGATCATGACTGACATACGCGGCGCGCTGCGCAGCGGCTTGTACGCGACGCGCTCCACCGCCAGCCCGAGCACGACCGTGACGACCAGCGTCAGCGGGATCGACACGTACAGCGGAAACGCCGTCGTCGCGTAGACCGTCACGAGAGCCGCCACCATGAAGATATCGCCGTGCGCGAAATTGATCAGCCTCAGAATCCCGTAGACCATCGTATAGCCGATCGCGATCAGGGCATACTGTCCGCCGACGGAAATACCAGCCAGAAGGTACGGCAGATTTTTTGTGATAAAATCCATACTGGAACTCCTCCCTATAACATGAGAGAGGCTGCGGAAACGCAGCCTCTCCTGCTCTGCTATGTCTTCTTACTTTTTAGTTGACGCCCTGCTCCGCCACGAAGTCCCAGGCGCCCGTCTCAGTGTTCGCCTGTTTCACGTATGCGGTGTCGCGCATCGCGTCGCCGTTCTCAGACTCGAACGCGATCTCGCCGGTAACGCCCGTGTAGGTCGTCTCCCAGAGCGCCTCGTTGACTGCCGCCGGATCAGTGGAGCCTGCGTTCTTCAAAGCCTCAAGCGCTGTGAAGTATGCGTCGTAGCCCATCGCCGTAACTGCCGCAACCGTGTCGTCGCCGCCGTTGTTTGCGAGGTTCGTGCTGTCCGCATTGATCCACTCCTTGATGCCGGTATCGAACTCCTCGTTGCCGCCCTCCTGATAGAAGGTCGTCACGTAGATCTGCACGTCCTTGCCCTCTGCCGCGTTCAGGATCACGTTGGAATCCCAGGTATCGCCGGCAAGCAGCGGAACCGTCACGCCCTGCGACGCCGCCGTGTCGATGATCAGCTGAGCCGCCTCCGTGGAGGTCGGAGCAAAGATAACGTCCACGCCCTCGTTCACCGCGGTCGTGATGTAGGAAGTGAAGTCTGCGTTGCCCTCCGGGAACGTGTCGGAGACGACCTCTCCGCCGAGTCCCTCAAACGCCTCTGTGAAGTAATGACCGAGGCCTGCGGAATAGTCGTCGCCGAGCTTTGTCAGGACGTACGCCTTCTTCGCCTCGAACTTCTCAGACGCGAAGTTCGCGAGAACCGTGCCCTGGAACGGATCCAGGAAACAGATACGGAAATAATGCGTGTTGCCCTCGGTCACCTGCGGGTTCGTGCAGGTAACGCCGATCGCCGGAACGCCTGCCTGACCGAAGGTGTCGGACGCTGCGATCGCTGCGCCGGAGCCGTAAGTGCCAAGTACTACAGATACGCCGCGGCTTACCAGATCCGCCGCTGCGGACGGAGCCTTCTCAGCAGAGGACTCATTGTCCACGATCTCGAGCTGAACCGTGTACTCCGTGCCGTCGATCTCAACCGTCGGAGCTACGCTGTTCGCGTACTGAATGCCGAGCGTCTCCTGCTTGCCGCCCGCGCCGTTGTCGCCCGATGCCGGCTCAAACACGCCGATCTTCACAACATCTTCCGCGGAAACGCTCATCGCGCCCGCGAAACACATGGTCGCGCACAGTGCAAGTGCTGCTAATTTTTTCATAATCTTTCCCTCCTATGTTTCTTTTCTGTATTATCAGGCTGCTTTCCTGCAATAGAGCAACAAAGCGCCCAACACAGCCTTTATTATAGACCAGTCTTGTCCGCTTTGCAAGGACTTTCGTCCGCTGTACAAAAAAAATACAACACATCAAAAATCCGGCGGGCTGCTCCCGGCTCTCTGGTCTGCGCATCGCCCTGTTTCTATTCTTCCCGCTCCTCGCGGCGCAAAATATCATACTCGTCCGCGAGCCCGCCGAGGTCGACCCAGAGTTTCTGCTTTGCGTGCGGGGCGCTCTCCTGCGGATTGCCGTCCTCGTCAAAGATGCCCGCGACCCGGGCGCGGACGTTCCGCCCGTCCGGTTTCATGATCTCGATCTCCTCGCCGACCGAAAACTTGTTGCGCTGCTCCAGCGCATAGCGCCCGTCGCCGCGCCGCTGCCCGATCATGCCCAGATACGTGTACTCCTTGACGTAGGTGCTCTCCCCGTAGATCTGCGCGTCCGCGCCGGGCTTGCCGTAGAAGAAACCGGTCGTAAACTCGCGGTGCGTGCAGCTTGCGATCTGCGTCCGGTACCAGTCCATGTTCTTCTCGTAGAGCGCCGGATCCTTCCGGTAATCGTCGATCGCCTTGCGGTAGGTGCGCGCCACCGTCGCCACATAGAGCGCGGTCTTCATGCGCCCCTCGACCTTGAGGCTGTCGATCCCCGCGCCGATCATATCCGGCAGATGCTCCACCATGCAGAGATCCCTGGAATTGAACAGGAAAGTACCGCGGTCGTTCTCCTCGATCGGCAGATATTCGCCGGGGCGCGTCTCCTCGACCACCGCGTATTTCCAGCGGCAGGGGTGCGTGCACTCCCCCTGGTTCGCGTCCCTGCCCGTGAAATAATTGCTCAGCAGACAGCGCCCCGAGTAGGAGATGCACATTGCCCCGTGCACAAAGCTCTCGATCTCCATCTCCGCCGGAATGTTGTCCCGGATCTCGCGGATCTCCGCAAGCGACAGCTCCCGCGCCGAGACGACGCGTTTCGCACCGAGCCCCCACCAGAAACGATAGGTCTCGTAATTCGTATTGTTCGCCTGTGTGCTGACATGACGTTCGATCTCCGGGCAGAGCTGTTTCGCGAGCATAAAAATTCCCGGATCCGCGATGATCAGCGCATCCGGGCGCAGCTCCCGTAATTCCCGCAGGTACGCCTTCACGCCCTCCAGGTCATGATTGTGCGCAAGGATATTGACCGTCACATGCACCTTCACACCGTGCGCGTGCGCAAACGCGATCCCCTCCGCCATCTCTTCCATAGAAAAGTTCTTCGCCTTGGCGCGCAGCCCGAACTCCTCGCCGCCGATATACACGGCGTCCGCGCCGAAGATCACGGCGGTCCTGAGCACCTCGAGGCTGCTCGCCGGGATCAAAAGCTCCGGCTGTCTTCCCGTTCCCTCCATCATTCCTCCAAACTGCATACGGTTGTTCTGTAGTATTTTACGGCATTATCTCTCAGTTACAATTTGTATTCCGTCCCTTAATTTCACCGTCACCGCAGCCCCGTCCCCGACCGCGACGATCGAGGTCAGCAGCCCGTCCGTGTGTTTCAGCGCATACAGATACTCCCGCATCCGCTTGTAGATCGTGCGGTTTCTTCGCTCGACGGCATAGTGCGACTCGATGATGTCCCCGTCCTGCAGCACGTTATCCGAGATGAGCAGCCCTCCCACACGCAGCAGCCGCAGCGCCTCCGGCAGGAAATGAATGTACTGCCCCTTCGCCGCGTCCATAAAGATCAGATCGTACGGTCCCGAAAGGCCGCGCATCACCTCGCCCGCGTCGCCCTCCAGCAGCGTGATCCGCTGCTCCATGCCCGCAGCCGCGAAGTTTGCCCTCGCCTGCGGGATCCGCTTTTCATATTTCTCGATCGTCGTGATCCGGCAGTCCGGCGCGGTATTGTGCGCCATCAAAAGCGCGGAGAACCCGACGGCTGTCCCGACCTCCAGGATCTGTCTCGGCGCGCCAAGCGCCAGCAGCACCTTCAGAAAGCTCTGCATGTCCTTCCGAATGATCGGGATCCCCTGCTCCGACGCCTCCTGCTCCAGCGCGTCGAGAAACGCGCCGTTCCCCATATCCAAAGAATTGATGTAGGTCGCCGTCCGCTCGTCTGTTATCATCTAGATCCTGATCCTCTCCGACACTTCGTCCGAATCGATATCGACCGCGCCCACGATCTCTCCCGTGATCTTCTGCACCATGCGGCACACACGCAGCTCCGCCAGCAGGAACCCGTTCACGAGCGGATTCTTGCGGAACTCCTCATAATCGCGGCAAAGCCGCTCCTGCTCTCCGTACATATCGAGCGGCTCCTGCGAATTCTGCGTCTCGAACACATGCAGCCGGAAATCATTGATCTGCCGGCGCAGCTCCGGGTCTTTCTGCACCTCATCGCGCAGCGCGCAGAATTTACGGTACTCCTCGCTCTCAATGATGCACTCGATCAGCTCTTCCGTGCATTTCTTCATGTCTTTCATAGGCTCTACTCAACTTCCATTATAATCGGCAATACCATCGGGCGGCGCTTTGTGCGTTTCCAGAAAAAGTCGCTGAGGGAATCGCGGATCGCGTTCTTGATCTTCGCCCAGTCCGTCACATGGTGGGCATTGCAGTACTCCATCGACTCGTCCACGACGCTGCGCGCCTCCTCCATCAGCTCCTCCGCCTCGCGCACATACACGAATCCGCGGGAGACAATGTCCGGTCCCGCAAGGATCTGTCCGCTGTAGCGCTCCAGCGTCAGGACCGCGATCACGATCCCGTCCTCCGCCAGGTGCTGGCGGTCGCGCAGCACAATGTTGCCGACGTCGCCCACGCCGAGCCCGTCCACAAGAATCGCGCCAGTCTGCACATGGTCGACGATTTTCGCCCTGTCCTCGCCGAGCTCCAGCACGTCCCCGGTCTTCAGAAGGAAAATGTGATCCTTCCCGATGCCGAGGCTCTCCGCGAGCTCCGCCTGCGCTTTCATGTGGCGGAACTCCCCGTGCACCGGAATCGAGTACTTCGGGCGCACCAGCGAATAGATCAGCTTGATCTCCTCCTGGCAGGCGTGCCCCGACGTGTGGGCATTCTGGAAAATGACGTTCGCGCCCTTCATCGAGAGCTCGTTGATCACGTTCGAGACCGCCTTCTCGTTACCCGGGATCGGGTTCGAGCTGAAGATCACGGTGTCGCCCGGCTTGATGCTGACCTTCTTGTGCATGTCCGCCGCCATCCTTGAGAGCGCCGCCATCGACTCTCCCTGGCTCCCGGTCGTGATCAGCGTCATCTGCTCGTCCGGGTAATTCTTCATCTGCTCCAGGTCGATCAGCGTATTCTGCGGAATATCAAGGTATCCGAGCTCCGACGCGATCTGGATGATGTTCACCATGCTCCTGCCTTCCACCACGACCTTGCGCCCGTACTTGTACGCCGAATTGATGATCTGCTGCACACGGTCGACATTCGACGCGAAGGTCGCGATGATGATCCTGTGGCTGCGATGCTCCGCGAACAGATTGTCAAAGGTCTTGCCCACGGTGCGCTCCGACGCGGTAAAGCCGGGACGCTCCGCGTTCGTGCTGTCGCACATCAGGGCGAGCACGCCCTTCTTGCCGAGCTCCGCGAACCGCTGCAGGTCGATCGCGTCGCCGAACACCGGCGTATAGTCCACCTTGAAGTCCCCCGTGTGCACGAGGATCCCCGCCGGCGAGTAGATCGCCAGCGCCACCGCGTCCGCGATGCTGTGGTTTGTCTTGATAAATTCGATCCGGAATTCGCCGAGGTTGATCGACTGCCCCGGCCGCACGACCTTGCGTTTCGTCGTGCGCATCATGCCGTGCTCCGTGAGCTTGCGCTCGATCAGGCCCATCGTCAGCTTTGTCGCGTACAGCGGCGCGTTCAGCTCCTTCAGCACATACGGCAGCGCGCCGATGTGGTCCTCATGCCCGTGCGTGAACACGATGCCCTTTACCTTATTGATATTCTCCTTCAGATACGTGACGTCCGGGATCACAAGGTCGATCCCCAGCATATCGTTCTCCGGGAACGCGAGCCCGCAGTCCACCACGACAATACTGTCCTTGTACTCGAACGCCGTCATGTTCATACCGATCAGACCGAGTCCGCCGATCGGAATGATCTTTACCGTCTCATTACCTGTCTGGTTTGTCTTTCCTCTCTTCAATCTGCACCTCCATGCCAACGGCGGAATACAGCTGCTGCATTCCGTCCCTTAATAAGTTTCCCCTTCATTCTCAGAGCTCAATCTCCACGTCCTCTAAAAGCTCTGAAAAAATTTTCGACACTGCCTCCAGCTCGGCGTCATCCTCGACGAAGACATACTGCGCCTCCTCGTCCCCATCCTCCGACAGGTCCTTCAGGATGTAGGCGTCCGACTCATCGTCTTCGCTCTCCGTGACAAGCAGGTAAGATGTGCCGCCGATCCGCGTTTCTTCCAACACAAAAAACCCGACCGTTTCCTCTTCTCCAACCGGGCAAAGCTCTATTTTTTTATTCATTCGTTTCCCTCGCGCGGCTGTCCAGATATCCCTGCAGGATGTACACCGCCGCTATCATGTCCACATATGCCTTTCGTTTCTCGCGGCGCACGCCTCCCTCGATCAGCGCGCGTTCCGCCGCCACCGTCGTCAGCCGCTCGTCCCACATCTCCACTGGAAGACCCGTCCTGCGTTTCAGCATCTCGCCGAACTCCAGCGTCCTGCGCGCGCGCTCCCCAACGGTATTGTTCATATTCTTCGGGTACCCCAACACGATCCGCTCCGCCTGATACTGCACGATCAGCTCCTCGATCCGCGCAAGTGTCCGCCGCAGCTTGTTCTCCTGCTCCCGCCTTATGATCTCCACGCCCTGCGCGGTGAGCCCAAGCGCATCGCTGACAGCCACTCCTACGGTCCTGGAACCGAAGTCCAGCCCAAGGATCCGGTTCACGTTTCCTCCCGCTGCCAGGACTTATTCCTGATGTACTCCCTCAGCAGTTCCTCGACCAGCTCGTCCCGCTCGACCTTCATGATCATGCTGCGCGCGTTGTTGTGGCTGGTGATATACGTCGGATCGCCCGACATGATATACCCCACGATCTGGTTCACCGGATTGTAGCCCTTCTCCGCCATCGCGTTGTACACGACCTCCAGCACCTTCTTCACGCGCACCTCCGGCTCTGTGCTGAAATTGAAGTATTGTGTGTTGTTGATGTCTGCCATATCCTCACGTCCTCTGTTCCTGGTAGTTCCATTTTAATATAATTCCCAAAATAATTCAATCCTTTTCAAACAAATGTCAGGAAAAGCGGTACAGATGAGGTTCCAGCTCCTCCCCGAGGACGCCTCTGCGCAGGACATTCTCATAATTCTGATCCGCCGGGACCGCAGCCCGGATATATTCCTTCGTGTAGCCGCTGTAATATTCCCGCCCGGCAGCCGTGCATTTTTCCTCGAAGAGGACATCGACCTCCCTGCCGGCATACAAAGCCTCAAAGGCGCGGCGATTCTCCTCGCCGAGCGCGATCAGCCGCTCGCTGCGCTCTCCCTTGACGGACTCCGGGATCTGATCCGGCATCTGCGCCGCGCGCGTCCCCTGCCTCCTGGAATACTTGAAAATATGCGTCTCGTAAAGCCGGATCCGTTTCAGGAAAGCGACCGTCTCCTCAAACTCCTCCTGCGTCTCGCCCGGGAATCCGACGATCACATCCGTCGTGAGCGCCGGGTCGCGGAACACCCTGCGCAGCAGGGCGCATTTCTCCTCATATTCCGCGGCGGTGTAGCGGCGGTTCATGCGCCGCAGCGTGGCGTCGCAGCCGCTCTGCAGCGACAGGTGGAAATGCGGGCAGAACTTCGGCAGCGCGGCAAGCGTTTCGGCAAACTCTTCCGTGATGATGCCCGGCTCGAGCGAGCCCAGACGGATGCGCTCGATCCCGTCCACCTCGTGTACCGCGCGGATCAGCGCGAGCAGCGTCGTATCGCGGTCGCAGCCGTAGGAGCTCAAATGGATCCCGGTCAGCACGAGCTCACGGCAGCCGTTCGCCGCCAGCGTCCGCGCCTCTCGTACCACATCCTCCGGCGCGCGGCTGCGCACGCGTCCCCGCGCATAGGGAATGATGCAGTACGTGCAGAACTGGTTGCAGCCGTCCTGCACCTTCATGTAGGCGCGCGTGTGCTCCTGCGTCTTCGAGAGACTCAGCGGTTCAAATTCCTTCACGTGGCTGATGTCGACCTTCTGCGTCCATACGCCGTCCGAACAGATGGTTTCTCCCTTCCCACTGTCCGCATTCGATGCACCCGCCGTGCCGCTTTCCTGCCCCGGATCCATCTTCGAGCCGTCGTCGGGCGAGCCGCCTGCATGTGCGCCCGAGATAAAGGAGCCCGCGGCATGCGCCGCCTCGAACTCGCGCAGCGCCTCCACGATATTTTTCTTGCAGTTATTGCCCAGCACAATGTCAATCGACGCGTCCGATCCGTCCGCCCCGTTCCCCTGCATGGAACCGTCCCCCGCCGCGCCGCGCAGCTTTCCGTCCCTTCCGGCAGGGCGCGCCGTCTGCACATAGCAGCCCGCCGCCACGACGATCGCCTCCGGGTTCATCTTTTTTGCCCGGTGAAGCATCTGGCGCGATTTGCGGTCCGCAATGTTGGTCACCGTGCAGGTGTTGACGACATAGACGTCCGCGCCCGGGGCGAACGGCACGATCTCGTACCCAGCCTCCTCCAGGAGCTGACGCATCGCCTCCGTCTCGTACGCGTTCACCTTGCAGCCAAGGTTATGAAGTGCAGCTTTCTTCATGGTCTCTCCTCTGCCTGAATTTTTTCCTGAAACCGAAATAAATGAGGATCACGGACAGGGACAGGACGGAGATCGCCAGCCCGATCCTCAGGCAAGGCGTCTCGTACCGAAGTACGACGGTATGCGTCCCTTTCCCGGGCGTGAGCGCCATATAAGCCAGGTTCGCCTTCAGGATCTTCTCTTTCTTCCCGTCCACGTACGCCGACCAGCCCTTGCTGTAAGGAATGCTCAAGTAGAGAAGTTTCTCCTCGTCCAGCGTGATCTCCCCGGACACCCGGTTGTCC
>CANQYP010000104.1 GCA_947628045.1 uncultured Lachnospiraceae bacterium
GCAGCAGGCGCTGGAGCACCGGCTGAGGGAGGAGGTCATCGACGTGACGCTCCCGGCGAAAAAGAACAACGTCGGACATCGCCATCCGAACACGATCGCGCGCGAGGAGGTGGAGCGCATCTTCATCGGCATGGGCTACGAGGTGGTCGAGGGGCCGGAGGTGGAGTACGACCTCTACAATTTTGAGAAGCTGAACATCCCGGCGAACCATCCGGCGAAGGACGAGCAGGACACCTTTTATGTGACGAAGGACATCGTGCTGCGCACGCAGACCTCGCCGGTGCAGGCGCGCATCATGGAGCAGGGCAAGCTGCCGATCCGTGTGATCGCGCCGGGGCGTGTGTTTCGCTCGGATGAGGTGGATGCGACGCACTCGCCGTCCTTCCATCAGATCGAGGGGCTGGTCGTGGACAAAAACATCACGTTCGCGGACCTGAAGGGGACGCTGGAGCAGTTCGCGAAAGAGCTTTTCGGAGAGAATACGAAGACGAAGTTCCGCCCGCACCATTTCCCGTTCACGGAGCCGAGCGCCGAGATGGACGTCTCCTGTTTCAAGTGCGGCGGCAAGGGCTGCCGGTTCTGCAAGGGCGAGGGCTGGATCGAGATCCTCGGCTGCGGCATGGTGCACCCGCATGTGTTTGAGATGTGCGGCATCGACCCGGAGGTCTACACCGGTTTTGCGTTCGGCGTCGGGCTGGAGCGCATCGCGCTGCTGAAGTACGAGATCGACGATATGCGGCTGCTGTACGAGAACGACGCGCGTTTCCTGAAACAGTTCTAAAGGAGGGAAAAAGAGTGAACACAACATTATCATGGGTGAAAGCATATGTGCCGGATCTGGATGTGACGGCGCAGGAGTTTACCGACGCGATGACCTTATCCGGCACGAAGGTGGAGGGTTATCAGGCGGCGGATCGCGATCTTTCGAATATCGTGATCGGGCAGATCGAGCAGATCGAGCGCCATCCGGACGCGGACAAGCTGATCGTCTGCCAGGTGAATATCGGCGGGGGCAAGTCGGTGCAGATCGTGACCGGCGCGCCGAATGTCAAGCTGGGCGACAAGATTCCGGTCGTTTTGGACGGCGGTCGTGTGGCGGGCACGCATGACGGCAAGATGACCGAGGGCGGTATTGAGATCAGGAAGGGCAAACTGCGGGGCATCGAGTCGAACGGCATGATGTGCTCGATCGAGGAGCTCGGCTCCAGCAGGGACATGTACCCGGAGGCGCCGGAGTACGGCATTTATATTTTCCCGGAGGACGCCGAGGTAGGCGCGGACGCGGTCGCGGCGCTCGGGCTGAATGACGTGACTTTCGAGTTTGAGATCACGTCGAACCGCGTGGACTGTTTCAGCGTGATCGGCATCGCGCGCGAGGCGGCGGCGACCTTCCGCAAGGAGTTCCATCCGCCGGTGGTGACGCCGACCGGGAACAGCGAGCAGGCGTCGGATTATGTGAAGGTGACGATCGAGGACGAGGAGCTCTGCCCGCGTTATTGCGCGAGAGTTGTGAAGAATATACACATCGCTCCGTCGCCGAAGTGGATGCAGCGCCGTCTGGCGGCGGCGGGTATCCGCCCGATCAACAATATCGTTGACATCACGAACTACGTGATGGAGGAGTACGGGCAGCCGATGCACGCCTATGATTACGACCAGCTTGCGGGACATGAGATCGTGGTGCGCCGCGCCGCGAAGGACGAGAAGTTCGTGACGCTGGACGGACAGGAGCGCACGATGGACGAGAACGTCGTCATGATCTGCGACGGCGAGAAGGCGGTCGGCATTGGCGGCATCATGGGCGGCGAGAACTCGATGATCACAGACCACGTGAAGACGATGCTCTTCGAGGCGGCTTGTTTTGACGGGACGAATATCCGTCTCTCATCAAAACGGATCGGTCTGCGCACGGACGCGTCCGCGAAGTTTGAGAAGGGACTCGACCCGAACAATGCGCAGGAGGCGATCGACCGCGCGTGCCAGCTCGTGGAGGAGCTCGGCGCGGGCGAGGTGGTCGGCGGGATGGTCGACGTTTACAGCAGGAAGAAGGAGCCGGTGCGCATCCCGTTCGAGCCGGAGAAGATCAACACGCTGCTCGGTACAGACATCCCGGAGGAGGAGATGCTGGGCTATTTCAAGATGATCGATCTCGGGTATGACGAGGCGGCGCGCGAGGTGATCGCTCCGACGTTCCGCCAGGATCTGTTCCGCACGGCGGATCTCGCCGAGGAGGTTGCGCGTTTTTATGGCTACGACAATATTCCGACGACGCTGCCGACCGGCGAGGCGACTGCGGGCAAGCTTCCGTTCCATATGCGCGTGAGAGAAGTGGCGGAGGACATCGCGGAGTTCTGCGGTTTCTCCCAGGGCATGATGTACTCGTTCGAGAGCCCGAAGGTGTTCGACAAGCTGCGCCTTCCGGCGGATTCTCCGATGCGCACGGCGGTGAAGATCTCGAACCCGCTCGGCGAGGATTTCAGCATTATGCGGACGACTTCGATGAACGGCATGCTGACCTCGCTCGGGTTCAACTATAACCACAGGAACAAGAACGTGCGTCTGTATGAGCTTGGCAACATCTATCTGCCGAAGGCGCTGCCGCTCACGGAGCTTCCCGAGGAGCGCATGCAGTTCACGCTCGGCATGTACGGCGACGGTGATTTCTATACGATGAAGGGTGTCGTTGAGGAGTTCCTCGATAAGCTCGGGGTTGACAGGCGCAGAACCTACACGCCGGACACGAAACCGTATCTGCACCCGGGCCGCCAGGCGCAGGTGAGCTGCGGAGACGTCGCGGTCGGCTATCTCGGCGAGGTACATCCGCTCGTGGCGGACGCGTACGGCATCGGGGAGAAGGCTTACGTGGCGGTGCTTGACATGGAGGCTGTGACGCCGCTTGCGTCCTTCGACCGCAAGTACACGGGTATCGCGCGCTATCCGGCTGTGACGAGGGATATCAGCATGGTCGTCCCGAAGGCGATCCTCGCCGGACAGATCGAGGCGATGATCAACCAGCGCGGCGGGAAGATTCTGGAGGACTGCCAGCTCTTCGACGTTTACGAGGGCGTGCAGATCAAACCGGGATTCAAGTCGATGGCGTACTCGGTCGTGTTCCGCGCGAAGGACCGCACGCTGGAGGAGAGCGACATTACGGCGGCGATGAAGAAGATCTGGAACGGGCTGGAGTCGATGGGGATCGAGATCCGCTCGTAAGGAGAATTTCATGAGACTGTATATAATCAGACACGGCGAGACCCCATGGAACACACAACTGCGGCTACAGGGACAGACGGATATCCCGCTGAACGAGAACGGTCGGGCGCTGGCGCGGGTGACGGCGCAGGCGCTTGCGGGCGTTCCGTTTGACCTTGCGCTCACGAGTCCGCTTTCCCGGGCGCGCGAGACGGCGGAGATTCTGCTGGACGGGCGCGACGTGCCCTTGATCGACGAAGAGCGAATTCGCGAGATCAGTTTCGGGACGTTGGAGGGCGTATATCTGTCCAGAGAGGAGCGGGAGGATCCGAATTCGCAGTTTTATCGTTTCTTTCACGAGCCGGACGAGTATGTGCCGCCGGAGGAAGGAGAGAATGTACGCGAGCTCTGTGAGCGCACGAAAAATTTTCTGGAGGAATTGAAGTCAAGGACAGAGTGGCAGGACAAAACAATCCTGGTCTCCACGCACGGGGCGGCGTCGCGCGCGCTGCTGCTCGGCATGACGCATGGCGAAACGAAGGACCTCTGGGCGGGCGGCGTGCCGAAAAACTGTTCGGTCACGATCGCAGAACTTATAGACGGCGAGTGGACGATTGCGGAAAAGGACAGGATTTACTATGACCCTGAAGACCGGAGGAACCAGGCGCCGGACTATATGACGGGGGAAGTTGGCGATCCGGAGAATGTGCCGGATAATACAAACGGGCGGACCGTTATGCCGAAAATTGCGGACATACTGCCAGGAACCTCGGCAGATGGATCGGATGAGACGCAGGAAACTGACGGATTGAAAACTGCCGACTTCTACTTTGATTTGCCGCAGGAGCTGATCGCACAGGATCCGCTCGAGGACCGCTCCGCGTCGCGACTTTTGGCGCTGGATAAGAAGACCGGAGCGATCCGGCATCGCCATTTCCGGGATATCCTGAAGTATCTGCATTCGGGCGACTGCCTTGTGCTGAACAACACGCGGGTGATCCCGGCACGGCTCTACGGAGTGCGCGAGGGCACCGGGGCGATGATCGAGATCCTTCTGCTGAAACGCAGGGAGAATAATGTCTGGGAAACGCTGGTGAAACCGGGGAAAAAGGCAAAGCCCGGGACGAGGATCATTTTCGGAGACGGACTGCTTGTCGGCGAGGTGATCGACGTCGTGGAGGAAGGAAACCGCCTGATTCAATTTACCTATGAGGGCGTGTTTGAGGAGATTCTGGATCAGCTCGGGCAGATGCCGCTCCCGCCGTATATTACGCATGAGCTGAAGGACAAGAACCGCTACCAGACCGTCTATGCGAAATACGACGGATCGGCGGCGGCTCCGACGGCAGGGCTGCATTTCACGCCGGAGCTGTTGGAGCAGGTGCGTGCGCTGGGCGTGCGGATCGCGGAGGTGACGCTCCATGTCGGACTGGGAACCTTCCGCCCGGTCAAGGTCGAGGACGTGACAAAGCATCACATGCACTCGGAGTTTTACCAGATCGACGAGGAGGCTGCGCGCATCATCAACGAGACGAGGGCAGCGGGCGGACGCGTGATCTGCGTCGGTACGACGAGCTGCCGGACGATCGAGTCCGCGGCTGCGGAGGACGGGACGCTTGCGGCGTGCAGCGGCTGGACGGAGATCTTTATTTACCCGGGATACCGTTTCAAAGTGCTTGATGGGCTGATCACGAACTTCCACCTGCCGGAGTCGACGCTGCTGATGCTTGTCTCGGCGCTCGCGGGGCGGGAGCATATCCTGAGCGCCTACGCGGAGGCGGTGAGAGAGAGGTATCGATTTTTTTCATTTGGCGATGCCATGCTCATTTTTTAGATTCGGGCTTGACATTTGCAGAATTCAGTTATAAAATAATATTGTCTTTTTAGCAAGCGATTCAGTCGTAACAAAATCAAAGCGAAAACCTCCGGAGGGCTAGTTCCGGAGGTTTTCTTGTCCATTACGGTGGACCGGTCCGTCAGGCTGCGTTTATCTGTCTCTGTCCAGCCATTTGCAAATGTAATATGAAATTACACTTGCCACGACAGAGAGTGCAATTTTTAGCAAGGATTCAGTCACTGTTACCACCTCCCTTCCGCTGGAGGTACACAGCACAAACATAATATCACATAAACGCAATATAAGCAACATAAATTAATATAAAAATGAGTGATGTACAAATGTGACCTGCTTGACGTTAAGAGCATAACGTGCTAGTATAGATTTCGTGCACACGATATTGTGAGAAATAAATCGTTTGACACAGGATATGGTGTTTTGGGGGATTTGGTTATGAAGTATCATAATATTACGAAGGACGATATGCTCAACGGCGACGGGCTCCGGGTGGTGCTCTGGGTGGCAGGGTGTTCCCACTACTGCGAGGGCTGCCAGAATCCGGTGACCTGGGATCCGAACGACGGCGCGGAGTTTGGCGAGGAGGAGAAACAGGAGCTGTTTCGCGAGCTGGATCAGTCCTACGTTTCAGGGATCACGTTCAGCGGCGGCGACCCGCTCTACAGCACGAACGAGCCGGTGATCCTGGCGCTCGCGAAGGAGATTCGGGAGAAGTATCCGGACAAGACGATCTGGCTGTACACCGGTTACAACTGGAATTATGTGCGGCAGCGCGAGATCGCGCAGTACATCGACGTGCTGGTGGACGGAGAATACATTCAGGCGCTGCGGGATACGCAGCTGCACTGGCGAGGCAGCTCGAACCAGAATGTGATCGACGTGCCGCGGTCGCTTGCGGCGGGAGAGATGGTCCTGCACGGCGACGACGCCGTCATCGGAAAGCAGTATGGAGAGTGTCCGTCGTGCGATACGGATAAGGTGGAGCGCGCGGCGCAGACCCGGTGAGCGGATAAGGGAAAGCGCGGTTCAGGGACAGTGAGCGGAAAGAACTGTGCATACGGGAATATAAATCAGAAGACAGATAGAAAACGCAAGAGAAAATTAGGAAGAGAGAAATCAAAAGAGGAAGAGCAGAGATGGAAAAGATTAAGATTCAATACTTGAATGACAAGATCAAACGCCTGGAATATATCGACGGGAAATCAGACTGGATCGACCTGCGCGCCGCGGAGGAGATCGTGCTGAAGAAGGGCGAGTTCAAGCTGGTGCCGCTCGGCGTGGCGATGCAGCTCCCGAAGGGCTACGAGGCGCATGTCGTGCCCCGCAGCTCTACCTATAAGAATTTTGGGATCATCCAGACGAACCACATGGGCGTCATTGATGAGACGTACGCCGGACCGAACGACTGGTGGTATATGCCGGTGTACGCGCTGCGCGACACCGAGATCCACTTCAACGACCGCATCGCGCAGTTCCGCATCATGGAGCATCAGCCGAAGATCGTGTTCGAGGAAGGGCAGCTCGACGCGCCCGACCGCGGTGGGATCGGGAGCACCGGGACGAAGTAGCCTTATTCGATCACGGTCCCGGTCTTGCCCAGGTATGCGTCCAGCGCCTTGTCGATCGAGGTGATGACCGCCTTGCGCCCCTGCTTCTGGAGAACGAAGTTCACCGACGCTTCGATCTTCGGGAGCATTTT
The DNA here is from genome assembly GCA_947628045.1 of uncultured Lachnospiraceae bacterium. GTDB lineage: Bacteria > Bacillota > Clostridia > Lachnospirales > Lachnospiraceae > Choladousia. Next base: position 6,747 of record CANQYP010000104.1, read on the forward strand.
ATTTTTGCCGAATTCATTGTTTGCGATGTGCTGTTTCGCCTCGTCCGGCGTCATGTGCGAAAGCGCGACCGGAGCGTCGCTCTCGTAGTTGATGATGACGAATTCCTCGTTCGTGAGGATCATCAGCATGTCCGCGTCCGTCAGATCCGCGAGCCTGCCGCTGATGAGGTCTTTCTCGATCACGGCGCCCGCGCCCTTCAGGCTGCTCCCCTGCTTGAGCACCGGGATGCCGCCTCCTCCCCCGGCGATCACGATGTGCCCGGCGTCCGCCAGCGCGTTGATCGCGTCGATCTCCACGATGTCAAGCGGTCTGGGCGAGGCGACCATGCGCCGGAACCCTTTCCCCGGCTCCTCCGCCACATAATTTCCCTTTGCCTCCTCCGCGGCCGCCTCCTCGGCGGTCATATAGCGCCCGATCGCCTTGACCGGGTGGTAGAAGGTCTCGTCGTAGGGATCCACGGTCACCTGCGTGAGCACCGTGGCTACCGTGCGGTAAATGCCGCGCAGCAGGAGTTCTGAGCGCAGGGCGTTCTGGATATCGTAGCCGATGTAGCCCTGGCTCATCGCGGAGCAGATGGACATCGGAGCGCCGTAGGTCTCATGGAACCGGGCGAATTCGTTCATCGCGGTGTGGATCATGCCGACCTGCGGGGCGTTGCTGTGTGTGATGATCAGCTGGGCGCCATTCTCGATGAGGTCGGCGAGGATCTTCGCGGTGGACTTCACCGCCTTTTGCTGTTCCGGAAAGGTGGTGCCGAGGGCTTTGTGCCCGAGCGCAACGACAACTCTTTTTTTCATAGGACTCTCCATTCTGCCGCCTCTAGCGGGACGGCGCAGCTAGTGGGGAACGTATTTCCCAGATTCATAAAAACCATTATAGTATTCCCCGACGGAAAAAGCAAATCATTTTCATGGCATATTCGCAGGGGCTGTCCCATATATTGAAAGTGGGCAGCCGAGCGCTGCACACGGGAGGCGGCGTATGGCGATGCCGGAGGAAATCTTTTACGGGATCTTTGCCCTGCGGATCCGCGAGATCCTGCGAAAAAGCAGACTGGATCTTGCAAAGCTGCAGGAGATACGGTTGCGCGCGGAACGTCCGGTCCTGCTGCGCTATGAGAACCGGGAATGGGGCGTGACGGCGGAAGGCGTACGGACGGAAAGAGCGGAACGCGGCGTCTGCATAAGCCGAAGGGAGCTGGAGGAGACGCTGGAACACATATCGGGCTACTCGCTCTATGCCTTTGACGAGGAGCTGAAACAGGGGTTTCTGACGATCCCGGGCGGGCATCGGGTCGGCGTGGCGGGCAGTCTTGTCGTGGAAGACGGCAGGATCCGCTGCATCCGCTACATTTCCTATGTCAATATCCGGCTGTCGCATCAGGTTCCGGGCTGCGCGGACGCTGTGATGCAGTATCTGGTGTCCGGCGAGAGGCTCTGCGACACACTGGTCATTTCTCCGCCGCGCTGCGGGAAGACGACACTTCTGCGCGACCTGATCCGGCAGATTTCCGATGGGACGTCCTACCTCGACGGAATGACCGTCGGAGTGGTCGATGAGCGCTCGGAGCTGGCGGGGGCATACCTGGGAATGCCGCAGAACGACCTCGGGCTGCGCACGGATGTGCTGGAGGGCGGACCGAAGGCGGAATCCATGATGATGCTGCTGCGCTCCATGTCCCCGCAGGTCATCGCGGTCGACGAGATCGGGGGCAGCGAGGACTGCCGCGCGCTGGAGAACGTGTTCCACTGCGGCTGTAGGCTGATCGCGACCGTGCACGGCACGTCCCTGGAGGAGATCCGGCGCAGACCGCTTTTGCGCGCACTGCTGGAGGGACAGAGGTTTGAACGCTACATTGTATTGGAGGGAAACCCGTCGGGCAGCGTCCGGGAAATTCTGGACGAGCAGGGGCGGTGTCTGTACCGGCGGCAGCCCGCGCGGCGGGGCGGGGAAACCGTATGCGGATCTTAGTCAAAATGGCGGGGATCTTCTGCATCATGGCTGCAAGCGCCGCCGCGGGCGCCGAGCTGGAGCGCCGCTGCAGAAAACGCTGGCTGATCCTGCGGGAGATGTATGAGACTCTGCTGTTTCTGGAAAAAGAAATGACCTATCACCGATCACCGATCCGGGAGGCGTTCCTCTGCGCGTCGAAACGCTGCAGGACAGAGCTGGGAGCGGCGCTGGAGCAGACGGCGGAGCAGATCGGGCAAAGGAGCGGGGCGCCTTTCGCCCGGATGTGGGAGGAGGCGCTGGGGGCGCGGCTCCCGAGGGGGCTGCTCTCGCCGGAGGATATGGAGCTGTTCCGGGAGACGTCTGCCGCGCTGTGCAGCGCGGACGTCGTGACGCAGAAGATGCTCCTGGAAAAGTATACGGATCGTTTTCGGGCGGCGAGCGAACGCGAGGCGGAAGTCTGCCGCGAGAAGGGCGGGCTGTACCGCAGGCTTGCCGCGGCGGCGGGGATCCTTCTGGTAATTCTGCTGCTCTAGGAAAGAGACCTGCCGCAGCACGGAGGAGAGGATGAGGC
>CANQYP010000105.1 GCA_947628045.1 uncultured Lachnospiraceae bacterium
TCTGAGACGGGGCGACGACGATGCTGTCCCCGGTGTGCACGCCGACCGGGTCGATGTTTTCCATGTTGCAGACCGTGATCACGTTGCCCGCGCTGTCTCGCATCACCTCGTACTCGATCTCCTTCCAGCCCGCGATACAGCGCTCCACGAGCACCTGTCCGACGCGGCTTAGGCGCAGACCGTTCTCAAGAATCTCCACCAGCTCGTGGTGGTCGTGCGCGATGCCGCCGCCGCTGCCGCCGAGCGTGTACGCCGGGCGCAGCACGACCGGAAAACCGATCGTCCGCGTGAACGCCACACCCTCCTCGACGCTCTCCACGACCTTCGACGGGGCGACCGGCTCGCCGATCTTCTCCATCGTGCTCTTGAATTCCAGACGATCCTCCGCCTTCTTGATGGTCTCCGAGGTCGTCCCGATCAGCCGCACGTCATGTTCGCGCAGGAAACCACGCTCCTCGAGCTCCATCGTGAGATTCAGCCCCGCCTGCCCGCCGAGCGTCGGGAGCACGCTGTCCGGCTGTTCCTTTAAGATCAGCTGCTCGACCACCTCGACGGTCAGCGGCTCGATATAGACCTTGTCCGCGATATCCTTGTCCGTCATGATCGTCGCAGGGTTCGAGTTCAGCAGGACGACCTCGATCCCCTCTTCCTTCAGAGAGCGGCACGCCTGTGTCCCGGCGTAATCAAACTCCGCCGCCTGACCAATCACGATCGGACCGGAACCGATCACGAGTACTTTCCTGATCTGAGGATTCTTCGGCATTATCTCTCCACCTCCATCATCTTCATAAAGCGGTCAAACAGATATCCCGAGTCCAGCGGTCCCGGGCATGCCTCCGGGTGATACTGCACCGTGAAAATATTTTTGTTCGTGTAGGCAAGCCCTTCGTTCGTCCCGTCGTTGACGTTCTCGAACGCCGGAACCGCGACCGCCGGGTCGAGCTTGTCCGTGTCCACCACATAGCCGTGGTTCTGTGAGGAAATGTACACACGACCTGTGGACAGATCCCGCACCGGATGGTTGCCGCCGCGGTGTCCGTATTTCATCTTGTGCGTGTCGGCGCCGTTCGCGAGCGCCATGAGCTGGTGCCCGAGACAGATCGCGAAGATCGGCACGTCCGAGTCGTACAGCTTTTTGATCTCGGCAATGATCGATGCGCACTCCTTCGGATCGCCTGGCCCGTTCGAGAGCATGATGCCGTCCGGTTTCGCAGCGAGGATCTCCGCCGCCGGAGTCAGCGCCGGATAGACCGTCACCTCGCAGCCGCGCGCGTTCAGGCTGCGCGCGATGTTCCGCTTTGCGCCGAGATCCAAAAGCGCGACCTTCGGACCGTCCCCCGCAAGCACATATTTCTCCCTGCAGCTGACCTTCTCCACCTCTTTGCCGGTCCTATACGCGGCTATGCGCGGCAGGAGCTCGTCCAACGAATAATTCTCATCCGTCGTGATGCAGCCGTTCATTGTACCTTTCTCACGCAGGATCTTGGTCAGCGCCCGCGTGTCGATGCCCGCAATGCCCGGGATGTCATATTTCAGCAGAAAATTCTGTATCGTGTCCTCCGAGCGGAAATTGCTCGGCATGCGGGACAGTTCGCGCACAAGAAAGGCATCCAGCCAGGGACGATCCGATTCCATGTCCTCGTAGCAGATGCCATAATTTCCAATCAACGGATAAGTCATTACCACCGCCTGTCCCGAATAAGACGGGTCGGTCAATACTTCCAGATAACCGGTCATCGACGTGTTGAAAACGATCTCGCTGATCACCTCGCGCGCCGCGCCGATACTCTGTCCGGTGAAAACCGTGCCGTCCTCCAGAATCAAGAATGCTTTCATACTTTTCCGGCTCCTTTCCATGTTCTTAATCGAGCAGGAATGCTCTCCCCGCTCACTGCATGACCCGCATACTGCGATGGCAGCTGACTGCTATGGGCGGGTCCGTGCATGAAACGCGCCGCAATATGCGGCACTTGTCAATCCAATCCTCAAATTGCTAAGATTCTACCATATCACAGCGCAGATTTCAACAGATTTCCCTATATAATTATGTAAGAATTTTCATGTGACTTCTCTTTGTATTTCTAAATCTCATACTGTTTATTAATAAATCATTTATTGTTTAATATAAATTTTATGATATAATTATATTGTTACTGCCCCATACTGGTAACAGAAAGGAGGTGGTACGATGAAAACTATTCTAGCGTTTTATATCGCTGTCATGGCTGCTGTAGTGGCACACTGCATCAACAAATGGTTGGACGGTGATAAGTAAACAACAGCCTCGGTCTGGTCTGCCGTAAACGACAAGAAAATCCCGGAGAGGCACAATCTCCGGGATTTTCGCGTTTCACTTTTGAAAACTATCCTAGCGTTTTGAAACAAAATTATTGTAGCACGGACAATCATAGAAAGCAATACTTTTTCTGCCTTTTTAATCGCTTTTAATTTCCTTACAGGCTGTTCAGCCCTTTCAGCATATTCTCCAGCATATCCTGGTCTGCCTCCTGCCCCGCGAAACTCATCACGCCGCGCAGCGGCATATACTGCATCATCGCCATGCCCATCTCATCGGACACTGCCTCGGACGCCGCCTCGGACTCGCCGCCGCCCCCGCCGAAGACCTGCCGGAAACCGTCGAGAATCGGCTGGATCACCTTCTGTGCGTCCGGATCCGCCATGATATCCATGAAGATGGAATCCTTTGTATAATGCTTTTTCAGTTTCACGGTACTCTTCACCGTGACGGTGTCGCAGACGTCGATCGCGCGGGACGACTGCCCGATCTCAATCGTGAACTCGCCGGTCTCCACGTGCCAGTCCTTCAGCTCCGTGTTCCAGTACGCGAACGCGCGCTTGTCAAGCGTGAACGTCACATCCTTGCTCTCGCCCGGCTGCAGTTCTACCTTCTCAAAACCCTTCAGCTCCCGCACCGGGCGCAGAACCGTGCTCTCCTTGTCGCCCACATAGAGCTGCACGACCGTCTTCCCTGCGCGGCTGCCCGTGTTCGACGCAGTGACCGTGACCGTCAGGGTATCCTGATCCGTGATCTCGTTCTGACTCAGGCGCAGATTCGAATACGCGAACGTCGTGTAGCTCAGACCATGCCCGAACGGGAAGAGGACGTCCATCTTCTTCTTATCGTAATAGCGATAACCGACAAAGACACCCTCGCGGTAATCCGCTGTATCGCCCTCGCCGCCGTAGAACAGGTAGGACGGATTGTCCTCCAGCCTCAGCGGGAAGGTCTCCGCCAGATGCCCGCACGGATTCGCGTCGCCAAAGAGCACATGCACCGTCGCGAGCCCGACCGCCTGACCGCCCAGGTACGCCTCAAGGACCGCGTTCACCTTGTCGATCCACGGCATCTCCACCGGGGAACCGTTGTGCAGCACGACCACCGTGTTCGGATTCGCCGCCGCAACCGCCTCGATCAGCTTGTTCTGGCTTGCCGGGAGCGCCATATGCGTCCGGTCGTAGCCCTCGGACTCGTAGGAATCCGGCAGACCTGCAAATACCACCGCCACTTTCGCCGCTTTCGCCGCCGCAACTGCCTCCGCGATCATCTCGTCGGTCGCATCGTCCTGCGCGACGCTGTAGCCCTGCGCATAGGTCACCTTCAGTCCCTGTGCCGCCTCCAGCGCGGACGTGGTCTTGAAACAATTGATATGGCTGGAACCGCCGCCCTGGAACCGCGGTTTTTCCGCAAACTCGCCGATGAACGCGACCGCGTCCTCCTTCGCAAGCGGCAGCGCGCCATCATTCTTAAGCAGAACCATACACTCCTCCGCGATCTTTGCGGAGAGCAGATGATCCGCCTCCTTGTCCCATTCCGTCTCCGGTCTCGCGTTCTTCAGATACCGCTCATTGATCGTCAGGATCCGCTCGACCGCCTGGTCGACAAGCGCCTCGTCGAGCTTGCCCTCGCGAACCGCCTCGACGATCTTTTTGTCGTTGACTCCGCCCGAGGACGGCATCTCAAGGTCAAGCCCCGCCTCGATGCCTTCCACACGCCCGGAGACCGCGCCCCAGTCGCTCATCACATAGCCCTTGAATCCCCACTCGTCGCGCAGCACCTCGGTCAGCAGCCAGTGATTCTCCGAGGCGTAGGTACCGTTGATGCGGTTGTAAGAACACATCACGGTCCAGGGCTGCGCCTTCTTCACCGCAGTCTCAAACGCCGGGAAATAGATCTCGCGCAGCGTGCGCTCATCTACGTTGGAGCTCGAGCTCATGCGCCTGTGTTCCTGGTTGTTCGCCGCGAAATGCTTGATCGACGTGCCGACATTCTGGCTCTGCACGCCGCTTATGTGCGCCGTCGCCATCTCGCCCGCCAGATACGGGTCTTCCGAGAGATACTCGAAATTTCGCCCGCACAGCGGGGAGCGCTTGATGTTCACGGCAGGTCCGAGGATCACGCTCACCTTCTCATGCTGGCAGCTCGCGCCGAGCGACGCGCCCATGCGCCCGATCAGCTCCCGGTCAAAGGACGCCGCCGTCGCACAGCCCGCCGGCATGCACACTGCCTTGATGCTGTCGTTGATGCCCAGATGATCCGCCTTATCGTCCTGCTTGCGCAAACCGTGCGGTCCGTCGGAAACCATGACGGACGGTATGCCCAGCCGCTCCACCGGTTTTGTGTGCCAGAAATCCAGCCCGGAACACAGCCCCGCCTTCTCCTCCAGCGTCATCTGTGAAATCAGTTCTTTTATATTGCTCATATTCCTTTAATACAACTCCTTTCTTCGCTATATTTCCAGCCGACAGCCGCCAGACAGCCGCCAAGGGGCAGGAACGTCTCCGGGTGGACGCCCCTATAGGTCCTTCCCGGAGACGCCCTGCCCTTTGCGGCGTCCGGGATTATCTTCCTTCACCTGCCGCTCTTCCAATTCGATTGGAACCCAGCTGGCAGGACTCTCTATGCCATCAGATCCACAGTAGACAAATCCCACTCTTCGTGGATCTTCGGCACGTCGCTGATGAGACGTTTCGTATAAGCCGCCTTCGGATTCAGGATCACTTCGTCCGCCTTGCCGTACTCCACAAACTTGCCGTGCTCCATGATGTAGACGGTGTCGGAGATATAGTAGGCAAGACCGATGTCGTGCGTGATAAAGATGACGGTCATGCCGATCTCGTCGCGCAGGTTCAAAAGCATATCGAGGATCGTCGCGCGCGAGCACGCGTCCACCATCGAGGTCGGCTCGTCCGCCAGCAGGATCTTCGGTTTCAGCAGGAAGATGCGGGCAATCATCAGCCTCTGCATCTGACCGCCGGAAAGCTCGAACGGATACTTGTTCGTGAGCTCCTTGAACTCAAGGTTCACGAAATGGCACGCCTCTGTCATCATGTTAAACTTCTCTTCTTTGGACAGGTTCTTCCCGCCGCGCATGTGGATGCAGTCAAGCAGAACCGTGTCGATCTTCTGGAACGTATTGAACGAGGAAAACGGATCCTGGAAGATCGCCTGAATGCCCTTCCAGTATTCACGTTTCTTCCGTCCGCTGGAGATATCTCTCGGCTTGCCCTGGAAGAAGATCTCTCCCTCTGTCGCGTTGCTCAAGCCCAGCAGCATCTTCGACAGCGTCGTCTTGCCGGAACCGGACTCGCCCACGATGGAGACGAACTCGCCCTCATGGAACTCGAAGTCCACATGGTCTACCGCCACGGTTTTCTTATTTCCGAAACCGAAGATCTTCGTCACACCCTTGCCGGACAGACAGAGCGGTGCATTGGTAAAATCTTTCTGTTCACGTACCTGATCACTCATCGCCGTACACCTCCCTCAGTTCGTCCACGCCCATCAGGCAGCGGTACATGCGGTTCCCCTCAAACTCTCTCTCCGGGATCGCGGAATACCGGCACTCGGGTTTCGCGTATTTGCAGCGCGCCGCGAAACGGCAGCCGTCCGGCGGACGTTTCAGGTTGGGCGGAGCGCCCGGGATCGCGGTCAGTTTCTGTCCGCGCGTGCCTTCCTCCGGCACCAGGATGGACTTCATCAGCCCATGCGAATACGGATGAACCGGATCGAACACCATCTGCTCCGCGGTGCCTTTCTCCACAAGCTGCCCGGCATACATGACCATGATGTCGTCCGTCACGTTGTAGAGCAGCGGCAGCTCATGCGTGATGAAAAGCATCGACTTGATATAGCCCTTCTCCATAAGCTCGCGCATCATCTTGATGACCATCTTCTGGCTCGTCACGTCCAGCGCCGAGGACGGCTCGTCGGCGATCAGCACCTTCGGGTTCAGGATCGTAGAGACCGCGATGACGGTACGCTGTTTCATACCGCCGGAGAGCTCCACGGCGTGCTTGTTCAGCGCCTCAGCCGGCAGCCCGAGCTCCGCGAAACGTTTCTCCGCCATCTCGCGTATTTCCTTTTTGTCCTTCTTCGGGTCGTGCGCGTGCACCACATCCTCAATGAAACGGATGATCTTCTGTGTCGGATTCAGCGCATTCATCGCCGCCTGCGGGATATAGGCGATCTCTGTGCCAAGGATCGTCTTGCGCACCGTGTCGGGATCCATGCCGGAAATGTTCTTCCCGTCAATGATGATATCGCCGCTCATATAGTGCAGCGGCGGGAAATAATACCCCATCATGGAAAGCGCCAGCGTGGACTTGCCGCAGCCGGACTCACCCGCGATGCCGAGGCTCTTGCCCTCCTCGATCGTGAAGGAAACGCCGTCCACCGCGTACACGTCCTCGTGGAAACGCGTGATATATTTTGTCTTGAGGTTCTTGACCTCCAACATTGCTTTTCCCATAGTTCCCTCCTTAATCTCGCAGCGTGGGGTTGAACACCTGGTCCAGACCTGTGTTCATCAGGTTCAGCGAGAACGAGATGAGGGTGATCGTCAGGATCACAGGGAAGTAAGCCCACCACGAGCCATTGGTATGGGCGGAGTAAAGCATCGCCCAGTTCATCATAAGCCCCAGGGTCGGAACCTCAGTCGTCTTCGGTCCGAGTCCCAGAAGACTCAGCTGCGCCTCACTGAGAATACCGGAGGAAACCTGCAGGATAAACGCCATCACTACATAGGAGGCGATGTACGGAAGAATGTCCGTCAGCACGATGCGCACCAGGCTGTGCCCGGACAGCTTGCTCAAATTCACATGGTCACGGTTGCGCAGGCTGATGACCTGCGAACGCACGCTACGCGCCGTCCAGGTCCAGCTCGTGAAACCGATGACGATCGCCACCACCGCCGCGCCGCGCTGTTCCTGCCCAATCGAATAGGAGATCAGGATCAGCAGCACAAAACCGGGGATGACCGTAAAGATATTCGTGACAAACATGATGATGTCGTCCAGAAAGCCGCCCACATACCCGGCAAGCAGCCCGAGCGTCAGACCGATCAGCGTCGCGACAATACCCGCGATCAGACCGATGCGGATCGACGTCCCCGTAGCGCTGACAAGTTCCTTTAACACGTCACGGCCGAAGTTGTCAGTGCCGAGCGGCAACGTCTTCACGTTCGCCACTTCTTTTGTATTCACATAATCCGTATCGAGGATCTTCTTCGTCTCCTCAAGAACGCCCTCCTCGTTGGGCTCGGCGATGCTGATGCTGTCGCCGTCGCCGTTTCCCATCTCCTTGAGCGACTTGTCCAGACGCCCGTAGTAGAGGATCTTCGCGCGGATCATTCCCTTCGGTTTCGCCGAAGGATCATAATATTCGTCCCACATCTCGAGCATCTTCTCGGTGTCGTTCGTATCGAGGTCGGAAATATCCGCCCCGACTGCCTCGAACCACTCTACCATCGCCACCTTATCCTCCTCCGAGAGGCTCGAACCCAGACGTTTCTCCGCCGCGTCCGGCAGACGGAAGGTCGAGACCGGAGCCTTTGTCGCGTCATAGAGCGACACATAGGTGCCCGGTTTCGCGAAGGTGCCGACGCCGATCTGCTGCAGCGGGTTGCCCGGATTGATCAGCGGATAGATGAACATCGTCAGCAAAATCGCCACGAAGATGATAAAGCCCGCCACAAATTTGGAGGAATGAAACACCTGACGTAATGTATTTTTCATGGTCAGCTCCTCCTTTACTCAAACTGCGCGGCTTTGACGCGCGGATCGATAAAGCCGTAGATGATATCCAGCAGGAAAGTCATCACCAGTACCATGATCGTGATGATCAGGGTCGTCGCCGAGATCAGCGGATAGTCCGCCGAGGTGACCGCCGAGTACATCGTGCTGCCCAGCCCCGGATAGGAGAAAATGATCTCCGCCACGAGGGCGCCGCCGATCATCGTGCCGATGCTCATCGCCAGACCGGTCACCTGCGGGAGCATCGCGTTGCGGAACACGTAACCCACGATCTTGCGGTCCTTGATGCCGAGGAAACGGGAATACTTCACGTAGTCCGCGTTCAGCTCGTAAATTGACATGGAGCGCATGCCGACCGCCTGGCCGCCGATCGAGATGATGACGATCGACCAGAACGGCAGCTGGTAATGCGAGATCACGGACTTGATGAAGTTCCAGCTCAAATGCGGGATCATGTCAAAGGCGTAGCCGCCTGAGATCGGCGCGATCTTCAGATACACGCCGAAGATCACAAGCATAATGACCGCCATGCCGAACGCCGGGACATTGCCCAGGAAAAGCGCGATCGGCAGCAGCACCTTATCGTAGCCCTTGCGGATGTATGCCGCCAGCGCGCCTAAGATGTTTCCGAGCAGCCACCCCACGAGGATCGCCGGCAGCTGCAGCGCAATGGTCCAGCCGATGGAGCTCGCGATGATGTTGCTCACGGAACGCGGATACTGGCTGAAAGACAGACCAAAGTTCCCGTGGATCGCGTTCTTGCAGAAACGGAAGAACTGCTGAATCATCGGGAGATCCGTGCCGAATTCTTTCTGATAACGCTTGTAGATCTCCGCCACCGCGGACGCGTCACTGTTGCCGCCAGCCAGCTTACCGGTGATCGACGCCACAGGGTCGGCGGGCATCAGGCGCGGCAGAATGAAATTCAGGATGACAGCCACTATAAACGTGATCACGAACCACAGCAGCTTTTTTCCGAAATATTTTCTGTAACCTTTCATGGTACGTTCCTCCTTTTATACAGAAACGGGGCTGCCACCCAAAGCAGCAGCCCCGCCTGAAGACTGTCTATCAGCCTACTAACTCAAGATTGTACAGAGCTGCAATACCGAAACCGTCGGTGCAGTCTGCCGGAGGAACAAGCACTTCCGTGCCGTCAGCCATCGTGTAGGTGCTGCCCTC
>CANQYP010000106.1 GCA_947628045.1 uncultured Lachnospiraceae bacterium
CATCGCGTACCTGATCATCAGCTCCATTCAGCTGGGGGCGACCGTGGACTACGCGATCCTGTTTACGGAACGTTACAGGGAGAACCGCAGGATGTTTCCGAAGAAGGAATGCATCGTGGAGACGATCTCGAACGTCGCTTCCTCGATCCTGACTTCCGGGACTGTCCTTACGGTGGCCGGTTTCCTGTTGGGAAAACTCTCGACGCACGGACTCCTCTCGCAGCTTGGCTATCTGCTCGGGAAGGGAACGATCTGTTCTTCCATTGTGGTCGTGTTTGTCCTGCCGGGATTTCTGTATCTGCTTGACGGTGTTTTTATAAAGGAAAAAGGGGGTTCTGAAAAATGAAGAACACAAGGGGGAAAAAGATCGCACGGACAGCGACAGCGCTCGGGATCATCGCGCTGATCGGCGTTTGCTTCGCGCACGGCGCCGCGCAGGAAAAGGAAAGCGCGGGGGCAAAGACAGAACAGGGCACGGAGCTGTCGTCGGAAGCCGAAGAGAGGGAAGAGGCGGCGGAGTCGTCCGGATCGTCCGCCCAGAGACGCGCGATAGAAGGCGCCACGGATCAAAAGAAGGAAACCGTCTACGTGATCGCGGATGCAACCGGAGAGGCGCAGGAAGTGATCGTAAACGACAGGATTGAAAATCTGTCCGGACAGGAGACCCTGAGCGACAAGTCGGATCTGTCGGGGATCGAGAATGTGAAGGGCGACGAGACGTTTTCCCAGGACGGTGAAGAAGTCGTCTGGGAAGCGGACGGGAACGACATCCACTATCAGGGGACGAGCGAGAAGGAGCTGCCTGTCTCCATGCATATCAGCTATTATCTGGACGGGAAAGAGATCCAGCCGGAAGAGCTGGCCGGAAAGAGCGGAAAGGTGAAGATCCGCTGCGACTACACGAACAAGGAGGTCCGTCTCAAAGAAACCGCCGACGGGGAGGAGAAGGTCTATGTTCCCTTCACTGTCATGACAGGTCTGATATTCACGGATTACTGCGCGAGAAATGTCGAGGTCAACAGCGGAAAAGTGATCACGAGAGACGATATGACCATCGTGGTGGGAGCGGCGTTTCCGGGACTGCGGGAAAGCCTGGAGATCGAGCAGGAAGAGGACAGCGATCTGAATCTGGATGTGGATATTCCGGATTATGTGGAAGTCACGATGGATGCGGATCATTTTACCATGGAAACAGCGGCGTCCCTGGTCATGAGCGACCTGTTCGGCGGACTGGATCTGGACAGCGTAAGCGGAAGAGAAGAGATGCAGGATGCGGTAGAGGAGCTGATGGATGGTGCGCAGGATCTGGAAGACGGCAGCAGCGAGCTGGCGGATGGTGTCGACGAGCTCTACGATAAAGTGCCGGATCTGACCGATGGTATTCAGGAGTTGAGCGACGGCGTTGCGGATTACACGGACGGCGTCTCGTCTGTTCAGTCCGGGGTGCAGGAGCTGAAGGATGGGAGCAGCCAGCTGGCAAGCGGAACGGTGGAACTGTTCTCCGGGGCGGGCACGCTGTCCTCCGGAGCAGGCACACTGGCGAAGGGGGCGAAGACTCTGGCCTCCGGCACTAAGAACATGAAGAAGGGCGTATCCGCGGCAAAGAAAGGAACGAAACAGCTTCTGGACGGATACGCGGGAGAGCAGGGCGCCGTTGCGGGCGCGAAATCGCTGGCCGATGGGGCAAAGACGCTCGACACGGGGATGGATACGTTTGTCTCAGGAACAGCGGCGCTGTCCCTGGGCGCCGGAGCCCTGAAAAACGGAATCACAGGGATTCAGACGGGAGCGGCCTCGCTGGATGAGGGTGCGGGAGCCCTGCAGAGCGGCGCGGCGGCACTTGTAGAGGGAAGCGGGCAGTTGACGACGTCGTCCGGACAGTTGGTAAAGGGGCTGGAAGAAGTCAGCCAGGGGCTTGTGGAGATCAAAAACAACGTACAGCTGTTAGAGACCGTTCTCGGCGGTCAGCTGTCCGGGGCAGTGATGGGCTCGTCGGTGGTCGGTTCGCAGGGGGAAAAGCAGGCGAATGCAGCGATTGAGGCGGGAGGAGCCTCGGAGCTTGCGCAGCTGAAAACGGCGGCGGCTTCCTCCAGGACAGCCGCGGAAACGTCCGCAGCGGCGGCATCCGAGAAATGGGAGCAGGCGGGATCTTCTGCGGACAGCGCAGAGGGAAGCCTTGAAGAGGCATTAAGCCGGAGAACGTCGGCGAGCGCGGAGGCTGCCTCGGCGGGTGAACTCTATCAGAACACCATGGATACCTATACGCCGATCCTGTCGGGGGTCCGCGGCATGCTGAGCAAGAAGACCGGGCTGTCAAAGTACGCCGCTTATGTAGACGACGGGCAGTCGATGGCGGCGTCAATCGCGGGCGGGTACCAGTCTGCGAGCGAGAGCTACGAGGCCGCGGCGGGCAGCTACCAGTCGGCCGCCGAGAACTACAAGATCGCCGCGGAGGGCTATCAGGATTCCGCGGAAGACTATCAGGCGGCAATCGCATCCTACGAAAAGACGATCGAGGACTACGAGGCGGTGATTGCCTGGTATGAGGAGCAGACACCGGAACTGGCAGCAGGTGCGGGTGAATTGGCAGGGACGCCGTCCGGGAGCGGATCGGAGAACCAGAACCCTGCCGCAAACCAGAACCCCGTCGAAAAACTGGCGGCGGCGATCGACCAGCTGTATACGGCCGTCGGCAGTGTGGAGACGACGGATACCCGTACGCTTCTGGGCGGGGCGAGAGCTCTGAGCGCAGGAAACGGACAACTGGAGGCAGGCGTGAGCGAGCTGGCAGGAGGAATCGATAATCTGAAGACAGGCACCGCGGTTCTGAAGGAGGGCGCGGATCAGCTGGGAACCGGTTCCGAGACTGTCGCGGAAGGCGCGGGCGCGCTGAGTACAGGGGCGGCGGACGCAAAGAAGGGAAGTAGCCAGCTCTCGCAGGGGGCAGGCCAGCTTTCGTCCGGGATTGGGCAGCTGTATGCGGGGACGAAGGATCTGGACAGTGGAATGACGGATCTTTCATCCGGGGCGAAGAGCCTGAATTCCGGCGCGAAGTCCCTGTCGTCGGGTGTGAAAAAACTGTCGGACGGCACGGGCACCCTGGTTTCGGGGGCGGCCGCTCTGGTCAGTGGATCGGCGCAGCTGGATCAGGGCGTATCCTCCCTGCAGTCGGGAGTCTCGGAACTGAACGACAACTCCCCGAAACTGATCGACGGCGCACAAGAGCTGTCGGACGGCGCGGATGAGCTGTCAGACGGAGTGAGCGATCTGAAAGACGGTGCGGAAGAGCTCCGGGACGGTATGGAGGAATTGAATGAAGACGGGATCAGAAAACTGGGAGAGATCCTCATTGATGACATGGATCAGTTTGTCGACCGTCTCCATCTGATCCAGGACGCCGGGAACGATTACAAATCATTCAGCGGGATCTCCGACGGGATGGACGGGGATGTGAAATTCATCATAAAGGCGGACGGGATATCAGAGGAATAGCTCCTCTTTGTCCGGGCAGGACTTTTTGATGCGTGCCATCCGGACATAGTAGCTGGGCAGCAGCACGGCGTCCGCGCCCGCCCATGCGAGCACTTCCGCCCAGAACAGTCCCTCATTGCCGATCAGTTTCGGCAGGATGAGGATCGACAGCGTGCGCATGACAAACTCCGCCCCGCCCGACACCATCGGCATGACCGTGTCGCCGAGCCCCTGCAGGGAGGAGCGGTAGATGTGGAGCAGGTACAGCACCGGCAGAAACGCCGCCATGATGCAGAGGTAGTGATAGGAGATCGTGACTGTCGCGGCGGCGTCCTCCGGGGTACCTGAGATGAACGCGCCGACGATCTGTCTGCCGAACAGGAACATGACCGCGCTGATGACTGCCGCGGTCGCAACGCCCACCAGAGCGCCCGTGTGGACGCCCCTGTGGATCCGCCGGAGCTTGGCCGCGCCGTAATTTTGCCCCACGTAGGTCGTGAGCGCGAAACCGTAGGAGATCGCGGCGATCTCAAGAATGCCGTAGAGCTTGTTCGTCGCCGTGAACCCGGCGATGTAAAGGACGCCGAAACCGTTGATCACAAACTGAACGACGAGTCCGCCGACCGAGATGATCAGGTTCTGGAACGCGAACGGCATGGCAAGTTTCAGAAGTATTCCGGCGATTTTCCGGTCAAAGCTGTGGTCGGAACGTGCCGTCTGTATCACCTCGATCTTTCGCAGCGAGCGGTAGCAGATCGCCGCTGACAAAAGCTGCCCGATCAGCGTGGCGAATGCGGCGCCCGCGACGCCCCAGTGAAAGACGATCACAAACAGAAGATCGAGGATGATATTGCAGAGCGAGGCGACGATCATGGCGTACAGGGGCGTCCGGCTGTCGCCGAGGGCGCGCAGGACGGAGGCGAGAAAGTTGTACGCCATCACGATCGGGACGCCGGCGAAGATCACGCTCAGGTAGGTCACGGTGATGGGAAGGATCTCGGCGGGTGTGTGCAGCAGGCGCAGGATCGGGCGCAGCGCGGCGAACGCAAAGCAGAAGACAGCCGCCGCGCACAGGACGGAAAGTCTCAGCGAGGTCGCGTAGGTCTTGCGGAGGCTTTCCGTGTCGTTTGCCCCGAACTCCTGCGCGAGGCGAATGGAAAACCCCTGCGCAAAGCCCTGAATCAGACTCAGGACAAGCCAGTTGAGCCATTCCCCGTTGCCGACGGCGGCGAGCGCGTCGAGTCCGAGCACCTTGCCGACGACCATCGAGTCTACCATCGTATAGAGCTGTTGAAAAATATTGCCGACCATCAGCGGCAGCGCGAAGGAAAACAGGATCCTGAGCGGAGAGCCGGACGTCATGTTTTTGACCGATGCCATAAGGTTATCTCCCGAATCATTTCATAAGTATTTCTGCGCGGTAGCCCATTGATTTCAAATAAGCTTGTCTGCGGCAACGCCGCATTGCAGAATAAATGTGGAGCTATTATACAAGCATGTTCCCCAAAATGCAAGAATATCTTAAAAAGCCATTCTGGCAGTAGTATATTTTTGAAAGATTGTGAAAACGCTAATAAAAGAAACATTTATTTTGATTTCAATTGACAAGTCGAAATAAAGGAGACATAATAAAAGCGTTATTACAATTTGGAGGTGTGCGTATGGGAAGAGCCGGTGAATATATTAAAAATTTAAGTGGAGAGATGGCGTACCAGTCTTTTCGTCCTGCTCCATTGCCACCGGCGCTGAATATGGATGAGGAGATGATTCAGACGCTGGTACAGGCAACCAAAGCCCTGACGGCACTCGATACATTATCCTCAAATATTCCTGACATGAATCTGTTCGTATCCATGTATGTTCGCAAGGAGGCGTTGCTTTCTTCGCAAATTGAAGGAACGCAGGCGACGCTGGAAGATGTGCTGGATCCTCTGATCGAAAAAAACGCCAATCAGAATGTTGCAGATGTGATCAACTACATCCGCGCTACGGAGTATGCGTTGAACCGTTTGAACACACTGCCGCTATGTAACCGGTTGATTAAGGAGACACACGCGGTTCTGATGGAAGGCGTGCGTGGGCAGGAAAAAAGTCCGGGAGAGTTCCGGACTTCCCAGAACTGGATCGGCGCGACCGGGAGCACGTTGAAAACAGCCAGATATATCCCGCCCCGACCGGAGGATATGGTGGATGCCATGTCGGATCTGGAGAAATATATCCATGCGGAAGACACGCTGGATGTGTTGATTCAGGCGGCTTTGATCCATTATCAGTTTGAGACGATCCATCCTTTCCTGGACGGGAACGGTCGTGTAGGAAGGCTGCTGATCACCTTGTTTTTGATGGAACGGGGTGCTTTGCATTTGCCTGCCTTGTATATCTCGTTTTACCTGAAGAAGAATCGGATTGAGTACTATGATCGGATGAGCGAAGTGCGCAGCAAGGATAATTACGAACAGTGGGTCAAATTCTTTCTGCGGGCGGTGCAGTCTTCGGCGGAGGACGCTTCGGAGACTATTCGGGAGTTGGCTTTGCTGCATGACCGAAGTATGGCGGTGATCAACGGAATGGGTCGAGCCGCAAAGACGGTAAAAGCGCTGTTCGCTTATCTGGAGCAGAATCCGATTATCGACATTCGAAAGACTGCCGGAGCGCTGGGATTGTCATTCAGCACGGTATCAGGTGCAGTGAAGCGACTGGAGGAAAAAGGAATCCTGATTCAAACAAACAACGTCAGCAGGAATCGGGTATTTGCCTATCAGGAATATCTGAACATTCTGCGGAAGGATACGTAAATAACTATGGTATACTCAACAATAATTTTTGTTTTGCTTCATCGGATTCTTCAGCGGCATGGAACTTATTATCACATGATTTGAAAAAGTAAATCTGTTTGTGCGCATTGGGAGGTAGAACATGATAGTGGGAAATATATTTTTAATCATGGGGCTGATCTTGTTACTGGTGGGTATCATTTTTGTTGTTTGTTGGAGACATCTTGCCCGATATTCAGGAGAGACGACAGGAGTGATCATAGATATCACATGGGAAGGGTATCAGTATAATAAGCGGGCAGAAGAGGAGGCTGCAGATCCCAGGGGAGATCGTAAGCTTCGGGTTCAAATGAATGTGAACACCGGACATTCCGGCGGAAGTCTTGGCGGAAACAATACTATGTATGCGCCTGTCTTTCAATATGCTGTGGAGGGAAGAATGTATTCCAGAGCCAGCGGGTTGTCCTATAACAAAGGACTTGCTCAAAAGAAGCTTGGGAAAACAGTGCCGGTATATTACGATGTGAATAACCCCCAAAAGGCCTCCTTATCGAATGGGAAAGGATATAAGATGCTTGGACTGGGCTTTTCCACGGGAGGTATACTATTCTGTATCATTGGTTTTGTGCTAATCATAGCGGATCGTATGTATCTGATTTAGTCAGCCGTTTTTTCAATTTTAGTCAAAATGTGTAAGAAGAAAAATAGGCTGATTTCAGTAAGGCAGAAACAGAATATGAGGCGTCAGAGGGGAGAGGTCATGAAAGGTAATCAGGATTTTACTCAGGGGAAAATTCTTTCGCCGCTGCTTCGTTTTGCAATTCCGGTTTTGTTTGCGCTCTTTCTCCAGTCATTATACGGCGCGGTGGATTTGCTGGTAGTCGGGAAATTCGCGGATGCGGCGGATGTATCGGCTGTCTCTACCGGGTCGCAGATCATGATGACATTGACAGGCCTTGTGAGCAGTTTCGCGATGGGAACTACCGTTTTTCTCGGGCAGAGGATCGGAGAAAAAAAGCCGAGGGAGGCAGGGCGGATCGTCGGGAGCGGGCTGCTGTTTTTCCTTGCGGCTGGCATAGTCTTGACAGTGTTGATTCCGGCAGGGGCGAGACCTCTGGCTCTTATCATGCACGCTCCGAAGGAAGCGCTATCTCTTACAACCACGTACATCCGTATATGCGGAGCAGGTTTTGTAGTGATCATCGCGTATAATCTGATCGGCAGTATTTTTCGCGGTCTGGGAGATTCCAGGACGCCGCTGTTTACTGTCGCCGTTGCCTGTGCCTGCAATATAGCGGGGGATCTCCTGCTGGTAGCTGTGTTCCATCTGGGTACGGCGGGAGCGGCAATCGCCACTGTCTTTGCGCAGATGGTCAGTGTTGTTATTTCCTTTCTCCTGATTCAGCGCAGGGAACTGCCATTTCAGATGGACAAGAGCATGATACGGTGGGACAGCGGTATTATCAGGAAAATCTTCCGGCTGGGCGCGCCGATCGCGCTGCAGGATCTTTTGGTTGGGATATCTTTTCTCGTGATCCTTGCTATTGTCAATTCGCTCGGATTGACGGAGTCCGCGGGAGTCGGCGTCGCGGAAAAGGTCTGCGCGTTTATCATGCTGGTTCCGTCAGCTTTTATGCAGGCGATGTCTGCGTTTGTTGCGCAGAATCGCGGCGCGGGGAAACCGGAGCGGGCAGTAAAGGCATTGAAATATTCCATAGGTGTGTCGCTGGTTTTCGCGGTAACGATGTTTTACCTTTCGTTTTTCCACGGCGACCTGCTGTCCCGGATTTTTGCCAGGGATCCCGATATCATCACAGCGTCGGCACAATATTTGAAGGCTTATGCGATTGACTGTCTGCTGACCTGTTTCCTGTTTTGCTTTATCGGATTCTTCAACGGTATGGAGCTTACTACCTTTGTCATGGCACAGGGCATCATCGGCGCGTTTTGTGTGAGAGTCCCGGTTTCATTTCTCATGAGCAGGATCAGACCGGTCTCTCTGTTTCGCGTTGGACTGGCAACACCGTGTTCCACCGTCGTCCAGATACTGCTCTGTTTCGGGTGTATGGTGTATATCAAGAGAAAGCGTATTAACGGGTAGACCGACGGCCGCTGTCCGGGTTCCACAGGGTAAAGTTACAATGATATCAATATTCAACAGATGAGGAAAAGATGATGGTTTATAAATTCAATGAAGAAGTGTCTGTAAAAGCATTGGCGGATTTGCGTGAATCTGTGGGTTGGAGCAGAATGGAAAGAGAGTATAAAAACCCTTTGATGACATCGTATTACCATATTGCAGTTTATGAAGATGAAAAACTGATCGGGTATATTGACAGCGTATCAAACGGAGTAACAGACGCTTATATTCAGGATTTAATGGTTTGCCCGGATAACCAGGGCAAAGGGATCGGCACAGACCTGATGAATAAAATGATCGAATACCTGAAAGAAAAACAGATCTACATGATTTCAGTGGTTTATGAAGAATGTTTGAAGCCGTTTTATGAACGGTTTGGTTTTTATAATATGCTGTGCGGGCAGATGGAGACATATTAAGAATCGGGATTAACTGCTGCAGCAGATGTTTTGTAGGAGACGTCAGATATGTACTTATGTGATTTGCTCAAAAATTTTGTCACACAAAGTCAAAAAATATTAGGAGATAATCTGATTGGGATTTATCTTCATGGCTCCGCTGTTATGGGATGCTATAATGAGAAAAAGAGTGATATTGATCTGTTAGCTGTTGTTGAGGAAACTATTCCAAACAGCATAAAACATCGTTTCATGGATATGGTTGTGGCACTAAATACTTATGCTCCTCCAAAGGGAATCGAATTAAGCATTGTGAAAAGAGGGGTATGCAATCCGTTTGTTTATCCGACACCTTT
>CANQYP010000107.1 GCA_947628045.1 uncultured Lachnospiraceae bacterium
TGAGGGACGCGACGTTTGAAGAGCTCGCGAACGCGCCGTCCATGAACGCCCGCAGTGCGCGGCAGGTGTACGATTTCTTCCATGCGCAGGGCGCCCAGGCGCAGCCGCGTGTGACGGAGGAGTAAGGAGAATGTCGCTATAATTGTCTGAAAAATTCACAAAAATCGAGTCAATAACGAATACAGCTACTTGACGTGGAAACAGCGTGGGATTAAAATAGGGAAAGAAAGAGGGAGGATGAGAGGATGGCAAGCAGCGTAACGATCGAAAAGCTGGCGGAACAGATGAAACTGGTCAACGCGATTCCGGAGATCGACATGAAGGGGAAACGGGTCGTGACCTCGGAGATCAACCGTCCGGCGTTGCAGCTTACCGGATTTTTCGAGCACTTCTATTCAGAGCGCGTGCAGATCATCGGGTATGTGGAATACACCTATCTGGCGCATCTGTCGAAGGAGGAGAAGATCCCGATCTACGAGAAGTTTCTGTCCTACCATGTGCCGTGCATCATCTATACGACGATGATCGAGCCGGACGAGGACATGCTCCGTCTGGCGAAACTGTATGAGGTGCCGATCTTTACGACGAAGAAGACGACCTCGGATTTCATGGCGGAGATCATCCGCTGGCTGAACGTCGAGCTTGCCCCGTGCATCTCGATCCACGGCGTGCTCGTGGACGTGTACGGCGAGGGCGTGCTGATCACGGGCGAGAGCGGCATCGGCAAGAGCGAGGCGGCGCTGGAGCTGATCAAGCGCGGGCACCGTCTGGTCTCGGACGACGTCGTGGAGATCCGCCGGGTCAGCGACGTGACGCTGGTCGGGAGCGCGCCGGACATCACGCGCCATTTCATCGAGCTGCGCGGCATCGGCATCATCGACGTCAAGACGCTGTTCGGCGTGGAGAGCGTCAAGAACACGCAGTCCATCGATCTCGTGATCAAGCTTGAGGAGTGGGACAGGGACAAGCAGTACGACCGCATGGGGCTGGAGGAGGAGTACACTGAGTTCCTCGGCAACCGCGTCGTCTGCCATTCGATTCCGATCCGTCCGGGCAGGAATCTGGCGATCATCGTTGAGACCGCCGCGGTCAACCACAGACAGAAGAAGATGGGCTACAACGCGGCGAAGGAATTTTACAACCGCGTGCAGAGCAGGTTTCAGGAAAAAAGAAAGAGTCAGGAGTAGGGAACATGAAAAAGTATAGCTTTGGGATCGACGTAGGAGGAACCACAGTCAAGTGCGGGCTGTTCACCGCAGAGGGCGAGCTGCTGGAGAAGTGGGAGATCAAGACAAGGCTTGAGGACAACGGAGGCAACATTCTCTCGGACATCGCGGCGGCGATCAACCAGAAAATTCTGGAGAAACAGCTCGACAAGGACGACGTCGCAGGCGTCGGGATCGGGATCCCCGGTCCGGTCGACGAGAACGGCGAAGTGCCGTTCGCGGTGAACCTGCACTGGGGGCATGTGTACATAGAGAAAGATCTGTCGGCGCTGACGGGTCTTCCGGTGAAGGCGGCGAACGACGCGAACGTGGCGGCGCTCGGGGAGCTCTGGAAGGGCGGAGGCTCCGGCTACCACAGCATGATCCTGGTGACGCTCGGCACGGGCGTCGGCGGCGGCGTCATCATCAATGACCGGATCGTCGCCGGTTCGCACGGGGCGGGAGGCGAGATCGGGCACGCGCACGTGGACGACTCGATCGAGGAGACCTGCAACTGCGGCAACCGCGGCTGCCTGGAGCAGGTGGCGTCGGCGACCGGCATCGTGCGGCTGGCGCGCGAGGCGCTTGCGGGCACGGACGCCCCGTCGAAGATGCGGGTGGATGACCTGACGGCGAAGGACGTCTGGGACGCCGTGAAGGAGGACGATGCGCTCGCGATCCAGGTGGCGGAGCGGTTCGGGACTTATCTCGGAAAGGCTCTGGCGACGCTGGCGACGGTGACGGATCCGCAGATCATCGTGATCGGCGGCGGCGTATCGAAGGCGGGACAGGTACTGCTCGATTATGTGACAGAACCGTTCCAGAAATACGCGTTTCCGGCGATCAAGGGCACGGAATTCTCGCTGGCGACGCTGGGAAACGACGCAGGTATTTACGGGGCAGCAAAGATGGTACTATAGAAATATACTTACGGGGTTCTGCGGCGGCCATACGGGCGGGTGACAGAACCTCGCTTGCTTTGCGGCGCGCCGCGACGGAAACATAGAAAGGCTATGACAGATATTAGGACCACACGGTTGCCGGAAGACACCGCGACAGCGATTCTGCCATTTGACATCACAGAAGGAGACATTATGCAGAACAGTTATGTTGCACTTGATCTTGAGACAACAGGGCTCCGACCCAAATACGACCGCATCCTGGAGATCGGGGCGGTGCGGGTGACGGACGGAGCGGTGACGGGCACCTACGAAACATTTGTGGACAGCGGGATCGAGATTCCGGAACACATCACGGAGCTGACCGGGATCACGCAGGAGATGGTGGCGGGCAGCCCGAGCATGCGGGAGGCGGTGGAAGGCTTTCTCGCGTTCGCCGGGGAGGATGTGCTGCTGGGGCACAATCTTCTGTTTGACTACAGTTTCATGAAACGCAATGTTGTGAACATGGGCGGGGAATTTGAGCGCGGGGGGCTCGACACGCTGGCGATCTCGCGCAAGTGTCTCCCCAAGGTGCAGGGAAAGTCGCTCGACAAGCTTGCCGTATATTACGGGATCACGCAGGAGCAGCACCACAGGGCGCTCGACGACGCGCGGACGGCGTTCCGGCTGTACGAAAAGCTGAAGGATGAATTCGGGGAGAGCAGACCGGAGCTGTTTGAACCGCTGCCGCTGCTCTTTAAGGTCAAAAAAGAGGGACCGATCACAAATTCACAAAAAGTATACTTGCGGGATTTGATAAAATATCATAGAATAGAGAGTAACGTTAAAATCGAGGAGCTCACGAAGAGCGAGGCGTCCCGGATGATCGACGCAATCCTATTACGCTATGGAAGGATAACAAGGTGACGGTTATGATGAATTGGAGCAGCAAGAAAACACAGAAAAGGATCGCGGCGGTGATCGTGATCATCATTGTGCTGGCGATGGTGATCGGGACGGTCGTTCCGGCGGTGTCCGCGCTGGGTTGACGGAGAGAGCTTATTAAGGGGAATCGTATGCACAGAAAATTATTGGGAATGTGGACGGCGATGGCTCTGAGCGCCGGCTGCCTTTTTCTGTCGTCTGCGGCAGAGCAGCCGGACGTGATCAGCAGCGGCGTCTTTATCGGGGAGCAGGACGTCAGCGGCATGACGGTGGAAGAGGCGCAGGCGTATGTGAAGGGCGAAGTCAAGGCGCTGGAGGATTCACGGATCACGATCCAGATGGGGGACGACCAGGTGTCAAGGACCTGGAAGGAGCTCGGTCTGGAGTGGAAGAACACGGACCTGGTCGACGAGGTGAGCCAGATCGGGACGACCGGGAATATTATCCGGCGTTACAAGGAGCAGAAGGATCTGCAGAACCAGAGCTCCCGCTATGAGATCGAATATACCCTGGACGAGTCGGCGGCGGAGGCGTTTGTAGAGTCCTGCCGGGCGTTCAACTCCCAGCCGGTCGAGGGCACGGCTTACATGGGAGACGACGGGATGCTGCACGTGGAGGGCGGAACGGACGGGCTGACGTTGGATGCTGACGCGACGCTTGCCACCCTGCAGAAACATCTGGACTCCCGCCAGGCGGGGGACGTTGTGATTGACGCGACGGTGGAGCGCGTCTCCCCGGTCGTCACCGCGGAGATGCTCAGCCAGATGACGGATGTGCTCGGCTCGGCGACGACCGATTACTCTGCGTCGTCCTGGGGACGCGCCAAAAATGTCGAGAACGGCACGTCGAAGATCAACGGGACGTTGCTGCTGCCGGGCGAGTCCTTCTCCGTGACGGAGGCGGTGTCGCCGTTCACGGCTGAGAACGGATATGAGCTTGCCCCGTCCTACGAGAGCGGACAGGTGGTGGACTCCTACGGCGGCGGGATCTGTCAGGTATCGACGACGCTCTACAACGCGGTCCTGAAGTCGGAGCTGGAGGTGGACGCGCGCTCGAACCATACGATGCTCGTCAACTATGTCGAGCCTTCCAAGGATGCGGCGATTGCCGAGGGACTGATGGACTTCGTGTTCACGAACGACCTGGAGTACCCGATCTTCATCGCGGGCTCCGCGTATTACGGGACGCTCAACTTCACGATCTTCGGCGTGGAGACGCGCCCGTCCAACCGCTCGATCGAGTTTATCAGCGAGACGACGTCGCAGACCGATCCGGCGACCAACATCAAGCTGGTGGCGAAGACGGATCAGAACGTCGGCTACCTCTATCAGGCGCAGAGCCCGCATCAGGGACTGACGGCGGTCCTGTGGAAGAATGTCTATGTCGACGGCATGCTGACCGATACGATACAGGTCAACAGCAGCGTTTATCTGGCGTCCCCTGCGATCTACGAGGTCGGCGTTGTGACGGACAATCAGGCGCTTGCCACGGCGCTTTACACGGCGATCGGGCAGAACAACCTGCAGCAGGTGCAGACGCTCATGGCGACCGGGCTGCAGACAGAGGCGCAGCAGACGGAGACTCAGGCGCAGACCGACACGGTGGTGGTTCCGGAGCAGCCGGTGCAGCAGCCTGACCAGCCGGTGCCGGATCAGGTGATACCGGATCAGACGATGCCGGACGCGGGACAGGGCTATGTGGACGGCGCGGACGGAGAGGTTCTCATCGGGTGACGGCGAAATGACACAGGAATCGGGGCGCGCCGTGCGCACAGGAGAACGCGCGGAGGGCTTGCTGCAGCCCGGACAGGGGCTGATCGTGACGAGGTGGATCGCGCTGACCGGGACTGCGCGGATCGCGCGCGTGTATGAGACAGAACTAAAACAGAGATTTCCGGCGTCGCTGGTCGACGCGGCGAAACGTTTTGCCGATGGCGGCTATCTGCCGGGTGGGGCGAAATGCTTTGTCGATGACAACTGTCTGCCGGGTGGGGCAAGATGCTTTGCCGACGACAACTGTCTGCCGGGTGGAGCAAGATGCTTTGCCGACGACAATTGTTTGCCCGGTGAGGCGCGGATCGCGGCGCGTTTTGACGCGTGTGTCCTGGGGCTCGCGGAGGGCGGGATCCTCGGGGCGCTCTGGAAGGCGGCGGAACAGGCGGGCGCCGGGCTGGAGGTCGACCTGAGAAGGATCCCGATCCGGCAGGAGACGGTGGAGATCTGCGAGTATTTTGACGTCAATCCCTATTATCTCGATTCGACGGGCGCGTCCCTGATCGGGACGGACCAGGCGGGAGCTTTGGCGGCTGCGCTCATCGAAGGCGGGATCCCGGCGGCAGTGATCGGGCGTGTGACAGCCGGCAGGAAACGGCTGATCCGCAATGGGGAGAACATCAGCTATCTGAACCGTCCGCAGCCGGACGAATGGGAGCGGAGATTTGGACCGAAATGATATAGAAGAGCGCCGCAGGGCGCGAAGGAGGGTATAAATGAGAGAACAGATTTTGACATTCCTTGAGAAGAACAGCAAGATCGACCTGCAGGAGCTGGCGATCATGCTCGGCTCCAGCGAGGCGGTGATCGCCAACGAGGTGGCGAAGATGGAGGAGGAGCGGGTAATCTGCGGTTACCACACGCTGATCGACTGGGAGAAGACTTCCTCCGAGAAGATCACGGCGCTGATCGAGGTGCGCGTGACGCCGCAGCGCGGGCAGGGCTTTGACTCGATCGCCGAGCGCATCTACAATTACCCGGAGGTGCAGTCGCTGTACCTGATCTCCGGCGCGTACGACCTGCTCGTGATCCTGCAGGGCAAGACGCTGCGCGAGGTGTCCAGCTTTGTGAGCGACAAGCTCTCCACGCTGGATTCCGTGCTGAGCACGGCGACGCACTTTATCCTGAAGAAATACAAGGACTACGGGACGATCCTCGGAAAGAAAGCAACGGATGAAAGGATGCTGGTGACGCCGTGAGAAATCCATTATCAGAAAAAGTAGTGGCGATCAAGCCTTCCGGGATTCGGAAATTCTTCGATATCGCCAGCGAGATGGAGGATGTGATCTCGCTCGGCGTGGGCGAGCCGGATTTCGATACGCCTTGGCATGTCCGAGACGAGGGCATTTATTCGCTGGAGAAGGGGCGCACGTTCTACACGTCTAATTCCGGGCTGAAGGAGCTGCGCGAGGAGATCAGCCGATATCTGGAGCGCAGATATCAGCTAAAGTACGATCCGATCCACGAGATCCTGGTGACGGTCGGCGGGAGCGAGGGCATCGATATCGCGCTGCGCGCGATGCTGGATCCGGGCGACGAGGTGCTGATTCCGGAGCCCTGCTATGTGTCCTATCTGCCGTGCGTCGTCCTGGCGGACGGCGTGCCGGTGACGATCGAACTGAAGGAGGAGAATCAGTTCCGTCTCACGAAGGAGGAGCTGCTGGAGAAGATTACCGATAAGACAAAGATGCTGGTCCTTCCGTTTCCGAACAATCCGACGGGCGCCGTGCTGCGGCGCGAGGATCTCGAGGCGATCGCGGAGGTCGTGATCGAGAAGGATCTGTTCGTGCTCTCGGACGAGATCTACTCGGAGCTGACCTACGGGGAGGATCACGTCTCGATCGCGAGCCTGCCCGGGATGTGGGAGCGAACGCTGACGATCAACGGCTTTTCCAAGTCCTACGCGATGACGGGCTGGCGGCTTGGCTATATCTGCGGATCGCGCGCGATCGTGGAGCAGATGACGAAGATCCACCAGTTTGCGATCATGTGCGCGCCGACGACCGCCCAGTATGCCGCGGTGGAGGCGCTGCGCAATGGTGACGGCGATGTGGCGATGATGCGCGAGGCGTACAATCAGCGCAGACGTTTCCTGATGCACGAATTTGAGCGCATGGGGCTGAAGTGTTTCGAGCCGTTCGGGGCGTTTTATGTGTTCCCGAGCATCAAAGAGTTCGGTCTGTCTTCCGACGAGTTCGCGATGCGGCTTTTGGAGGAAGAGCATGTCGCGGTCGTGCCGGGCACGGCGTTTGGGGAGTGCGGCGAAGGGTTCCTGCGGATCTCCTACGCGTATTCGATCGAGGCGCTGAAGGCGGCGCTGGCGCGGATCGAGCGATTTATCGGGAGGCTGCGGGCGCAAAGGTAACACCTGCTTTCTGAAGAGCTGACAGATAATGTTCCGTTTGGTCGGTCGGCTGTGAGCATGAAGTAGATAGATCATATTTTGTTCCGTCGGTCATCTGCGAGTATGGAACAGACAGGCGGAAGGTGAATTGATAGATAAATGTGCAGCAAGTGCTTGAGGATGATAGTGAATTGGCGAGATTGAATGTGGTGCTTTATGAGCCGGAGATCCCGGCGAACACGGGAAATATCGGGCGGACCTGCGTGGCGACCGGCACCAGGCTGCACCTGATCGAGCCGCTTGGTTTCGTGCTGACGGAGAAGGCATTGAAACGGGCGGGGCTGGATTACTGGCATCAGCTCGATGTGACGCGCTATGCGTGTTATGAGGAGTTTCTGGAGCGCAACCCGGGCGCGAAGGTCTATATGGCGACGACGAAAGGGCGAAGGTCTTACACGGAGGTCTCGTACGAGCCGGACTGCTATCTGATGTTTGGCAAGGAGAGCGCGGGGATCCCGGAGGAGATTCTGCGGGAGCACCCGGACGAGGCGGTGCGGATCCCGATGCTGCCGGAGATCCGTTCTCTGAACCTCGGGAATTCGGTGGCGATCATGCTCTACGAGGCGCTGCGGCAGAACGGGTTTTCACAGATGCAGCTGCAGGGCGAGCTGACGCGATTTCGCTGGGACGCATGAGAGTTCGGTGAAAACAGAGCGCGGATTGGCGATTCGACGGCAGCGCAGAAATGAAATTCAGATGGAAAAACAGATTTTGAGACAGGAGGAACGCAGGGTATGGAACTTCCGCGGGAGTTTCTCGCACGCATGAAAAGCATGCTGGGCGGGGAATACGAGGATTTTCTTCGGACGTATGAGGAGCCGAGGCGGTTCGGTTTGCGCGTCAACACGCGAAAGATCAGCGTGGAGGACTTTGTGCGGCTCGTCCCGTTTCATCTGAGAGCGATCCCATGGACCGACAACGGATTTTATTATGAGAGAGAGGATGACCCGGCGCGCCATCCTTTTTATTATGCAGGGCTTTATTATCTGCAGGAGCCGAGCGCAATGCTGCCGGCGCAGGTCCTGCCGGTGTCCCCCGGGGAGCGTGTGCTTGATCTGTGCGCGGCGCCGGGCGGCAAGGCGACTGCGCTCGCGGCAAAGCTGCAGGGACAAGGCATTCTGGTGGCAAACGAGATCAGCGCGTCCCGCGCGAAGGCGCTGCTGAAAAACCTCGAGGTGTCCGGCGTGACGAATTCCTTTGTGACGAACACGACGGCGAACCGTCTGGCGCAGCAGTTCCCGGAATATTTTGATAAGATCCTGGTCGACGCGCCGTGCTCCGGGGAGGGAATGTTCCGCAAGGACGCCGCGAACGCAAAAGCGTGGAGCCTGGACAAGGTGCAGTCCTGCGCGAAGATTCAGCGGGAGATCACGCGGTACGCCGTGGACATGCTGCGCCCGGGCGGGCTACTCCTGTACTCGACCTGCACGTTTGCGCCGGAGGAGGATGAAGGGACGGTCGTGTGCCTTCTGAGCCAGCGTCCGGAGCTGGAGCTGCTGGAAATCCCGGGCTGTGAGGAATTTCAGAGAGGCAATGCGGAATATTTGCGGATGCTGGAGGAGCAGGAGAGCGCGGGGGTGTCGGACGGGCGGATTAGCCGGAATGAGACGCTGCGTGCGCTGCGGGATGCCGGGGTCTTCTCAGAGACGGAACATGCAAAATACATCCGGTCGGCGCTATCTGGATGTGTGCGCCTGTTCCCGCACTGCTGCGATGGAGAAGGGCATTTTCTGGCGCTGTTTCGCAAAAAGGACGCCCGGCAGACGGATCCGCGGGAAAAGGGTTCGGACGAGCAGGGCGTATACGGGAGCAGCGCAAAAGCCGTATGGAGCAGTTCGGATGGGAATCGGGGCGGAAACTTTCGATATGCGGGAGACAGGAAACCGACAGGGGACAGGAGTTTTGTCGGCAAC
>CANQYP010000108.1 GCA_947628045.1 uncultured Lachnospiraceae bacterium
GGTGGGTATAGCGCAGCTGGTTAGCGCGCCAGATTGTGGCTCTGGAGGCCAAGGGTTCGAATCCCTTTATCCACCCTGCTGAAGGATAGGGTTGTTGCAGGTGGTGCGACACCCCTATTTGATTCATGGGCTATCGCCAAGCGGTAAGGCACAGGACTTTGACTCCTGCACGCGCTGGTTCGAATCCAGCTAGCCCAGCTTGGCAGTTCGGAATGACACGCGCCGGAGAGTGCAGCGGCGCAGGAATGACGGATCTGTTTTTGGGGTATTAGCTCAGTCGGTAGAGCACTTGACTTTTAATCAAGTTGTCCGGGGTTCGAATCCCCGATGCCTCATGTTATATGGGCATGCGGAAATGACGGAATTGGCAGACGTGCAGGATTTAGGTTCCTGTGCCGCGAGGCGTGAGGGTTCGAGTCCCTTTTTCCGCAGTGAGGAGACTGTCGCGAGAGGGGCTGTCCGTGATTTGGACAGGCTGCTTTACGACAGATTTTTGTGATTCCGGATATTCATTGTCCGAATTGTATACATAATTGCATCACAATGTCCCATTATAATGTAACAATGTTTTTGACCGTTTTTCAAAAAATAAACACAGCTCCTTCGGAGCGGGCGGTCGAAAAAGAAAGGAAGGTAATACTATGAAGAAGAAATGGTTAGCAGCGGCAGTGATCGGGGCGTTCGTCCTGGGGGCGTGCGCACAGGCGGAGGCGGCAGAGGACGCGGAAAAGCTCACGATCGCTTATCAGTATGGTCTTGCTTACGCGCCGATGACGATCATGCAGGAACAGGAGCTGATCGAGAAGAACTATGACGGAGAGATCGAGGTGGAGTGGCTGAACCTGAACTCCGGTTCCGCCATCAACGAGGGCGTGCTCTCCGGCGACATCGACGTGGCAAACATGGGCGTCGCTCCGTTTATCACCGGGGTGACGGCGGGGATCCCTTACAAGATGTACAGCACGATCGCCGCGCAGCCGCACAAGCTGATGTCAAACAATGACGAGATCCAGTCTCTCGAGGATATCACTTCCGATCACAAGATCGCGCTGGTGAACATCGGGAGCATTCAGCATATCCTGCTCGGAATGATGGCGAAGGAGCAGCTCGGGGACGCGCATGCGCTGGACAACAACCTGGTCGCTATGTCGCATCCGGACGGCATGGCGGCGCTGGTATCGGGCAGCGTGGACTGCCAGCTCACGACCTCGCCTTATATTTTCATGGAGGCGGAAGAGGAAGGCATCCACGAGGTGGAAGGACTCTCGGACGTCTGGCCGGAGGGCAATGTCTTCATCGTAGGGCTTGTCTCGGACGACCTCGTCGAGAACCATCCGGACGTGTATGATGCGCTCGTCGCAGCAACGCAGGAGGCGATGGATTTCCTGAACGACAACCAGGAAGAGGCGGCGGAGATCCTCTGTGAGAAGGATGACGTGAGCGCAGAGACGATGCTGGAGTGGATGCAGGATCCGGGCTGCGCGTTCGACATGAAACTTCCGGGTCTTATGGACATGGCGGAGTTCATGGAGGAGGCAGGATTCATCGAGGAGGCGCCGGAGTCCTTCGAGGCGATCACCACGGAATCTGCCCGCTGAGCCTTTGGGCGAGTGACAAAAGAGTGAAATGAAATAAGGATAAAATGGAAAGCCGAATATGAAAAGTTTGCGAAATCAGATTATTTTTCTTGCGCTGGTCTTAGTCGCGTGGCAGGTCGCCTATCAGATGGAAGTGTTTCCAAAGCTGATGTTTCCGTCGATCGGAGACGTCCTTCACTCTCTGGTGAAGGGCTTTTCCGAGGACGGGCTGGGCGGCATGACCCTGTATTCCCTGAGCCTGATCGCGCGGGGACTCGCGATCGGGATCGTGCTGGCGTTTCTGCTGTCCGGGCTGTCCATCATCAGCAAGACCGTCTATTCGATCTACAATATGCTGGTGTCCATGTGTGACTTGATCCCGGGCGTGGCGCTGATCCCGCTGGCGATCCTGTGGATGGGGATCGGAGAGGGCACGATCATCTTGATCGTGGTGCACTCGATCCTCTGGCCGATGTCCAGGAGCATCATGGACGGGTTCCACGCGGTGCCGCGCATCTATATCGAGTCCGGACAGAACATGGGGCTGAACCGGGTCTCCATGGTGACGGGGATCTATATTCCGGCGGCGTTTTCCTATATTCTCTCCGGCATTCGGACCGGCTGGGCAAGAGCCTGGCGCGGTCTGATCAGCGCGGAGATGATCTTCGGCACGACGAGCGCCGGCGCCGGGATCGGCTGGTTCATTTTCATGCGGCGGACCTATGTGGATATCGCCGGCGTGTTTGCGGCGCTCCTCGTGATCATAGCCATCGGAATCGTGGTGGAGTATGGGTTTTTCAGCATGATTGAGCGTATGACGATCAGGAAGTGGGGAGTGAGCAGATGACAGAGAGAACCGGCGGTCAGGATCCCGTCCTTGAGGTGAAGAGCCTGACGAAGACATTCAGCAACGGGAACGGGGCGGAGGCGTCCGAGATCCTTCAGGGCGTGAATTTTACGATGTACCCGAGAGAGTTTGTGTGCATTCTCGGTCCTTCCGGCTGCGGCAAGACGACGTTCCTGCGGTGCATCGGGGGCTTTGAGTCGTTCGAGGGCGAGGTCCTCGTGGACGGAAAGCAGGTGAGCGCGCCCGGCGTCGACCGCATCATGGTATTTCAGGATTTCAACCAACTTCTCCCCTGGAAGTCTGTGGAGAAGAACGTGCAGTATCCGCTGCGGATCCAGGGCATAAAGGACCGGCGGGAGCTGCAGAGCATTTCGGACCAGTACCTGAAGAAGGTAGAGCTTTACCCATATCGGAAATTCTATCCGCATCAGCTCAGCGGAGGAATGAAACAGAGAGTCGCGATCGCGAAGGCGCTCGCGATGAGACCGAGGATCATTCTGATGGACGAGCCGTTTGCCAGCCTGGACGCCATATCCAGGAACAAACTCCAGGCGGAGCTGCTGCAGATCCACCAGAGAGAGGACATTACGGTAATCTTCATCACGCACAATATCCAGGAGGCGATCTGCCTGGGGACGCGCATCCTTGTCATGTCAAAGCAGGGCGACATCAAGATGGACGTGCCGAACCGGCTCCAGAAACCGGTGACGCCCGCCTCCGAGGGCTATGGGCAGATGTGGGATATGTTCAACCGGGCGCTGAATGAGGCGACGGATGCTCCCTCAGAGGAGACCATATCTTCCGGTGAGAGACACACGAAATAGGGGGCGCTATGTCGTACACATCATTTATCTACCTGGTATTTATCGCGCTGACTTTTTGCGCATATTATCTGATCCTGCCGAGATACCGCTGGGTGATTCTCCTGGCGGCGAATTTTGTGTTCTACGCTGTGTCCGGCTGGGACAATCTTCTGGTGATCCTGCTCTCTATCACGGCGTCGTATCTGGTTGCCGTGCGCATGGGAGACCTGCACGCCCGGTTCCGCGAGGTGAAGGCGGCGGGAGAGCTGGACAAGGCGCAGCTCAAAGAGCTGAAGGAGCAGAACCGCAAGCAGAGGCAGCGCTGGCTGGTGCTCGGGCTGATCGTGGTGCTGGCGGTCCTGATCGCGGTGAAATACACGAATTTCCTGCTCCGAAACGTATATTCTGTCATGAATCTTTTCGGGATCGCGCACGACGACCTGTTTTTCCAGCTGGTGATGCCGCTCGGGATCTCTTTCTATACGTTCCAGATCATCTCCTATATGGTCGACGTCTACAAGGGGAAGATCGAGCCGCAGAGGAACTTCCTCAAATACGCGACGTACGTCTCGTTCTTTCCGAGCGTGGTGCAGGGACCGATCCCGCGCTATTCCGACCTCGGAACGCAGATGTTTGCGGAGCACCGGTTCTCTTTTGACAACCTTCACGACGGGGCGCTGCTGATCCTCTGGGGATTCGCCAAGAAACTGATCCTGGCGGAGCGGCTGAACTTCTTCGTGACGGACGTCTACTCAAACTATGCGACCAACAGCGGCGTTCTTTTGATGCTGGCGACGATGGCGTTCTCGATCCAGATCTACGCGGATTTCTCGAGCTGCATGGACATTGCGAGCGGCACGGCGCGGCTGTTCGGCATTCGTCTGGCGCCCAACTTCCTGCGCCCGTATTTCTCGAAGACGATGCCGGAGTTCTGGCGCAGATGGCATGTGACGCTCGGCAACTGGTTCAAGGACTATGTGTTCTACCCGATCTCCATATCCAAATTTTCGCTGAAATTGAATAAGAAAGTCCGGAAACTGTTCGGAGGAGAGGTTGGCAGGATCGTCACCTCCTGTATTCCGGTTCTCGCGGTGTGGATTCTGACCGGCATCTGGCACGGTCCGGAGTGGAAGTATGTGATCTGGGGACTGTTCCACGGCATGCTGATCATGCTGAGCACGATCTTTGCCCCGCACATAGAGAATATGGTAAAGAAACTCCACATCCGCACGGAGTGTTTTAGTTTCCGCCTGTTCCAGATGTGCAGGACGTTTTTCCTCTGCTGTGTCGGACGTGTCTTTTTCCGCGCCGGCAGCGTGCGGATGTCGCTCACGATCCTGAAAAGGATCTGCACGACGACCGGGTTTTACCAGATCGCAAACGGAAAGCTGTACCTTCACGGGGTGAACGCGGCGAACATGAAGGTGGTGTTCTTCGCGATCGTTGTGCTCTTCACGGTGAGCGTTCTCCAGGAGAAGATGGATGTGCTGGAGGCGTTCAAAAAGCAGAACCTGATCTTCCGCTGGCTGCTGATCTACGCGCTGTTCTTTGCCGTGCTGATCTTCGGCTGCTACGGGCCCGGCTTTGATCCGTCCGGATTTATCTATGAGAAGTTCTGAACAGGGAAAGGCAGATACTATGAAGAAGTTGAAACGAATAATTGGCGTGCTTGTCTTTCTGGCGATCGGGCTGACGGGGACGATCCTGGCAAGCTATGTGCTGCGCCCGGCGCAGGACGATTTCTTCCGCGGCAAATTTACGGGCTTTTATGCGGAGGAGGACAATACGCTGGACGTGGTAGGACTGGGCAGCAGCTCTCTCTACCGCTATTTCTGCAGCCCGCTGCTGTATGAGTATTCGGGGCTTACTTCCTATGCGCTCAGCACGGCGGGACAGCCGATCCTGGCGATCGAGAACCTGATCGATGAGATCAAGAAGTCCCAGTCCCCGCAGCTTTTGGTCATTGAGTCCAGAAAATTCCTTCTCCCGATATGGAGGACGATGCGGGAGGGGAGGGTGCGCCTGGTCACGGACAATATGTACTATTCCGCGAACCGCATCTCGACGATCAATAAATTGGTCGCCGACTGGAAAGAACGTCTGCCCTATTACTTTGACATCATGGTCTACCATGAGAACTGGGAGAACGTGACCCTGGATTCGTTCTTCTATATGTTCAACAGCAAACCGCATGCCCTGAAGGGCTGGGCAAACGACAACATGTGGAGACCTCTGGAAAAGCCGGATCCAGCGAGCGTGACGGAGGAGCTCCCCCTCGACCCGGAGAGCGAGGAGGCGCTGCTTGGCATCATGGAAAAGTGCAAAGAGGAGAATCTGGAAGTGCTGTTCGTGATGTCCCCGTTTCAGATCAAACCGGCGGTCCAGGCGAAGGCAAACCGCCTGAAACGCATCGTCGAGGAGCACGGGTTCCAGTTTTTGGACGGGAATCTCTGCGCGGACGAGATGGGAATCGACTACAGCACCGACTTTTACAACAAGAAACATACGAACAGCATAGGCGCAGGGAAATTCACCAAGTACCTGGCGGATTATATTCTGGAGCATTATGACCTCAAGATCGAGCACAGCCCGGAGGTGAAGGCGTCGTGGGATCAGGCGGTGGCGGAGAATCAAGTGATCTATGACGCGGCGTGCCAGACGGTTCTCCAGAGGAAACAGGCGGCGATAGACGCGGCGGCGGCGCAGGCGGCGGCAGAGGCTGCAGCAGCGCAAGCAGCGGCAGAGGCAGCGGCGGCGGCAGATGCAGCGGCAGCGCAAGCAGCGGCAGACGCGGCGGCACAGACAGACGCAGCGGCGCAGGCGGCGGCAGCCGGATAAAGAACAGGAAGTGAGGGCGGACAAATGGTACGATCGATCGTGGAGGCGGTGGCGCGGCACGCGCAGACGCAGCCGGATAAATTTTGTCTCGCGGACAGCAAAAACGATGTGACTTACCGGGGGTACTGGGAGTGCATTTTCGGGTACGCGGCGCATTTGCGGGAGCTGGGCGTCGGTCCCGGCGACCGGGTCGTCGTGAAGAACGGACAGAATATGGCGACCGCCGTGTGCGGGCTGGCGATTCAGCTTTTGGACGCCATCTTCGTGCCGGTGGAGAAGAACGCGGCGGACGCCAGGATCCTGGAGATCATAGAGGCGGTGGAGGCGACCTGCTATGTCGCCGCGAAACCGCTGGAGGCGCCCTGCCCGTGGGAGCGGCTGGGCGATGTGCTGTCCTTCCGGGACGGACAGGCGGATTATGAGCGCTTTGCGTTCCCGAACGCGGAGGACACGGCGGAGATCCTCTTCACGACAGGGACGACCGGCAAGTCCAAGGGAATCGAGCTGACCCACCGAAATGTGACGGCGGTGGCGGAGAACGTGATCGACGGCGTAGAGATGCAGAAGGACAATGTGGAGGTCATTCCCGTCCCCCTGAGCCATTCCCACGGGCTGCGCCGCTACTACGGGAATATACTGAACGGGAGTTCGGTGATCCTCTTAGACGGTGTGATCTTCTACAAAAAGCTGTTCGAGCTGATGGACCGTTTCCACGCGACGGCGATGGACCTGGTGCCGGCGGCACTCTCGGCGCTGTTTAAGCTCAGCGGCGACCGCCTCGGAGATTACCGGGATCAGCTTGTGTACGTGCAGCTGGGCTCCGCGCCCATACCGGCGCACGACCGGGAGCACCTGTGCAGTCTGCTCCCGCACACGAGGCTTTACAACTTCTACGGGACGACGGAATCCGGCTGTTCCTGCATTCTGGATTTCAATGCCATGAAGGACAAGAAGAATTGCATCGGGAGACCTACTCGGCATGCCCGTTTTGCCTTTGTGGACGAGGAGGGCAGAGCGATCGAGGCGACCGAGGAGCACCCGGGATTTCTGTCCTGTGCCGGGGATATGAACATGAAAGGGTACTACCGCTCCCCGCAGCTCAACGCGGAGACGATCCGGGATGGGTATATCCAGACCAAGGACCTCTCCTACATGGGCGAGGACGGGCTGATCTATATGCTCGGCAGACAGGACGACGTCATCGTGACCGGCGGGAGCAAGGTTGCGCCCGACGAGATCGAGGACGCCGCCATGCAGTTCCCGGGGATCGCGGATTGCGGCTGTATTCCCGTCGACCACCCGATCCTCGGCAAGGAGCCCAAGCTGTTTGTCGCGATGGAGCGGGACGCGGCGTTCGACCCGGCGGCGATCTTTCAGTTCCTGAAGGACCGCCTGGAGGCGTACAAGGTGCCCAAACAGATCGAGCAGATCGACAAGCTCCCGCGGACCTACAACGGCAAGCTGCAGAGAAAACAGCTGC
The DNA here is from genome assembly GCA_947628045.1 of uncultured Lachnospiraceae bacterium. Classification (GTDB taxonomy): domain Bacteria; phylum Bacillota; class Clostridia; order Lachnospirales; family Lachnospiraceae; genus Choladousia. Next base: position 7,546 of record CANQYP010000108.1, read on the forward strand.
TTGCGATTGAGGCGGAGAAAGCGAAGAATCATGCCGAAACAGAAGGATAGAAGAGAGAGCGGCAGAAGAAAGTGAATGACAGAAGAGAGAACGGTAGAAGAAGGTAAGCGACAGAAGAGAGAGCGGCAGAGGAAAGTGAACGACAGAAGAGAGAACGGCAGAAGAAAGTGAATGACGGAAGAGAGAGAACGGCAGCTGAAAAAGGATAAATAAAAAGAAAAATAGAACAGAAAAATAGAACAGAAAAAGAAAAGGAGAATGCGGTATGGAAGAATTATTGAACGTGCTGAAACGGGCGCTGCCCAAGGTGGACTGGGAGACGGATATGGCTCTGGTGGACGACGGCGTCATCGACTCCGTGGACGTGGTTTCCGTCATATCGGAGATCACGGACGAGTATGACATCGAGATCCCGTCCGAGGAGATGGAGCCGGAGAATTTCAATTCCGTGGAGGCGATCTACGAGATGATCCAGCGGCTCAAAGAAGATTAAGAGAGAAAAACGTCTTGCGGAAACGCAGGACGTTTTGTTATAATCGAATGCGGAACGATCGGATTGGGAAAAATGGAACGATCGGATCAGGAAAGTGAAACGATCAGATCAGGAAAAGTGGAGTGACGGTATGAAGACATCGAGGGAACTGAGGACGCAGCTGCGTCAGATCGACCATAAGGGCTATAAGGCGTACAAGGTGCTGGAGGGAGAGTACGATTTCGGGGCGTATCGCCTGTGCATCGACCATGTGCAGGGGGATCCGTTCGCGACGCCCTCGCGGGTGCGGATCGTGTACGGGAACCGGGGCAATATCCCGTGCGAGTATTTCGCGCAGAGCCACCGCAGGACCGCGACGGAGGATTATCTGCTGCGGCGGCTGCACCGCAGCCTGCGGATGTGCATGGACCGCGAGCGCAAGGGTTCCGGCAAGAGCGGGCTGGTGACGGCGTGCCGGGCGGGGCAGGAGATCCTGGAGCGCACGGCGATGCAGATCAGCGCGGAGGCAGTCACGGCGCGCATTGAGGTCGGGTTCCCGGCTTACGGGCGGACGATCGCGGCGGGCGAGCTGGAGAAGATCCTGTTCGACCTTCTGCCGGAGGTGGCGGAGAAGGCGTTCCACATGCAGCCGACGATGCAGCGCGAGCTGCAGCAGGTGGCAGGTCTGGCGGACGACCAGCACTTTATCCGCGGCGAGCTGGACCGGCTGGGGCTGGTGGCGTTTGTCGGGGACGGCTCGATCCTGCCGCGGGAGAGCGGCGTGTCGCAGCGCCCGATGAAGGACGCCGTGCGCTTTGAGAGCCCGGAGAGCCTTGCCGTGACGCTCGAGCTGCCGCACCGCGGGGCGATGCGCGGCATGGGGATCCGCAGGGGGATCACGGTGATCGCGGGCGGCGGTTTCCACGGAAAGTCGACCCTGCTGAAGGCGTTGGAGCGCGGCGTTTACGACCACATCGCGGGCGACGGGAGAGAGTATGTCCTGACGGACGCGGGCGCGTTCAAGCTGCGCGCCGAGGAGG
>CANQYP010000109.1 GCA_947628045.1 uncultured Lachnospiraceae bacterium
GGCGCATATTCTGGAGCACAGCGTGCTGTGCGGCAGCAAAAATTTCCCGTCGAAGGATCCGTTTGTCGAGCTGGTGAAGGGCTCGCTGAACACGTTCCTCAACGCGATGACCTTCCCGGACAAGACGATGTACCCGGTCGCGAGCTGTAACGACAAGGATTTCCGCAACCTGATGCACGTCTATCTGGACGCGGTGTTTTATCCGAATATCTATACGAAGGAAGAGATCTTCCGGCAGGAGGGCTGGAATTATCAGATCGAGTCGCCGGAGGACGAGATCGTCTACAACGGCGTCGTCTACAATGAGATGAAGGGCGCGTTCTCGACGCCGGAGGATGTGCTGCAGCGGGAGATCATGAATTCCCTGTTCCCGGATAATACGTACGGCGTGGAGTCGGGCGGCGACCCGGCGCATATCCCGGATCTGACCTACGAGGATTTTCTCGCGTTCCACAGCAAATATTATCACCCCTCGAATAGCTATATCTATCTGTACGGCGACCTGGACATGGAGGAGCGCCTGAACTGGATGGATCGGGAGTATTTGAGCCATTTTGACGTGCTGGCGGTGGATTCCGCGATCCCGCTGCAGCAGCCCTTTGACAAGCCGCGCGAGGTGAGCCGGAGCTACCCGATCTCGGACACGGATCCGCTGGAGGACAATACTTATCTGTCCTACAACGCGGTGATCGGCACGAGCCAGGACGTCGATCTGGCGCACGCGTTCGCCGTGCTGGATTACGCGCTGCTGTCCGCGCCGGGGGCGGCGCTGAAACAGGCGCTGTTGGACGCGGGGCTCGGCAAGGATATCATGAGCTCCTTCGACAGCGGGATCCAGCAGCCGATGTTCAGCGTGATCGCGAAGAACGCGAACGGCGCGGACAAGGAGCGTTTCGTTCAGCTGATCCGGGACACGCTGTCGGGTCTCGTCTCGGAAGGGATCGACAAAAAGGCGCTGCGCGCCGGGATCAATATCATGGAGTTCAAGGCGCGGGAGGCGGATTTCGGCTCCTACCCGAAGGGGCTGTTCTACGGGCTGGACGTGCTCGACGGCTGGCTCTACAATGACGACGCGCCGTTTGCCTATCTGGATTACTCTGTGTTTGACAGGCTGAAGGAACGCGTCGACAGCGGATATTTCGAGGGGCTGGTGCAGAAGTATCTGCTGGACAACACGCATGTGTCGATCGTGACGGTGGAGCCGGAGCGCGGGCTGACGGCGAAGACGGACCGCGCGGTCGCGGAGAAATTGCGAGCCTACAAAGAATCCCTCTCTGAGGAGCAGGTGCGGGAGCTGGTCGACGCGACTGCCCGGCTGCGGGCGTTCCAGGACGCCCCGTCGCCCGAGGGCGCGCTCGCGAAGCTGGATCCGCTCACGAGGGACGATATTGAGAAGAAAGCAAAGCCGCTCGCGAACAAAGCGTATAGCGTCGGCGGGACCACGGTGCTCCACCACGATATTTTCACGAGCGGGATCGCGTATCTGGACATTTTGTTTGACGCGAACCACATCGACCGCGAGGACGTTCCTTATCTCGGCATCCTCAAGGCGGTGCTCGGGATGGTGGACACGGAGCATTACAGCTATCAGGATCTGAACAGCGAGATCAACATCAACACAGGCGGGATCACGGCGGGGCTGTGCGTTTACCCGGTGCTGCCGGACGGCGAAAAGCTGCGCACCTTTGCCGGGCTGCGCGCGCGGGTGCTCTACGACAAACTTCCGTTCGCGTTTGAGATGGCGGAGGAGATCCTGCTGCGCTCAAAATTTGACGACGACAAGCGTCTGTACGAGATCCTCGCGAAACTGAAATCGAGGCTGCAGATGATGTTCTCGGGCTCCGGGCATACCACGGCGGCGCTGCGCGCGATGTCCTATTTCTCACAGGCGGCGGCATTCAACGACGAGATCAACGGGCTCGCGTTCTACCGGCTGGTCGAGGATCTCGAAAAGAATTTTGCGCAGAGGAAGGAATCGCTCAAGGACAAGCTGCGCAAGCTGACGCGGACGCTGTTTTGCAGAAAGGGGCTGTTTGTGAGCCTGACGTCGGACGCGGAGGGGCTGGATATTTTGCGCGCGCCGCTGGAGGGCTTTCTCGGAGAGCTGCCGGATGCGGACGTGGAGAAGAAGGACAGCCGCACGACGCTCGAGAAGAAGAACGAGGGGCTCATGACCGCCGGGCAGGTGCAGTATGTCGCGCGGGCGGGCAATTTCGTGCGGGCGGGGTATTCGTACACCGGACTTCTGCACATTGTGAAGGTGCTGATGAATTATGATTATCTGTGGATCAATCTGCGCGTGAAGGGCGGCGCTTACGGCTGCATGAGCTCCTTCGGGCGCGACGGGGACACGTATCTGGTATCCTACCGCGATCCGAATCTGCGCAGGACGAACGAGATCTTTGAGGGAGTGCCGAAGTATCTGGAGAAGTTCGAGGCGGACGAGAAGGCGATGACCGGTTATATCATCGGGACGTTCAGCGATATCGACGTGCCGCTGAATCCTTCGGCGCAGGGACTGCGCGCGCTGGGCGCGTACTTCAGCGGGCTGACCGACGCGGATGTGCAGCAGGAGCGCGACGAGGTGCTGCAGGCGACGCCGGAGCAGATCCGCACACTGGCGCCTCTGGTGCGCGCGGTGCTCTCGGAGCAGGCGATCTGCGTGGTCGGCAACGAGGAGAAGATCCGCGGGGAGCAGGAGCTGTTCGGGAGCATTCAGATGCTGACGGGTGAGTAGAATGGAGAACGCAGGATTCAAATCGGGCTTTGCGACGCTGATCGGGCGTCCGAACGTGGGGAAATCCACGCTGATGAACCATCTGATCGGGCAGAAGATCGCGATCACGTCGAACAAGCCGCAGACGACGAGGAACCGGATCCAGACGGTCTACACCTCGCAGGAGGGACAGATCGTGTTTCTGGATACGCCGGGGATCCACAAGGCGAAAAACAAGCTGGGCGAATACATGGTGTACGCCGCGGAGCAGACGTTCCGGGAGGTGGACGTCGTGCTCTGGCTGGTGGAGCCGACGGATTTCATCGGGAAGGGTGAGCGGCACATCGCGCAGCAGCTTGCGAAGGCGAACGTGCCGGTGATCCTGATCATGAACAAGATCGACACGGTGGACAAGGAGAAGATCGACGGCTATCTGGAAGGGTATCGGGCGCTCTTTGACTTTGCGGACATGATCCCGGTCTGTGCGCTGCGCGGCGTGGGCATGGACAAGGTGATCCGGGCGGTCTTCCGGTACCTGCCGTACGGTCCGAAGTTCTATGACGACGACACGGTGACGGATCAGCCGCAGCGGCAGATCGCGGCGGAGTTGATCCGGGAGAAGGCGCTGCGTTGCCTGGACGAGGAGATCCCGCACGGCATCGCGGTCTCGATCGAGAAGATGCAGGAGCGCGATACCGCCGGAGGGGCGATCACGGATATCGAGGCGACGATCATCTGTGAGAAGGATTCGCACAAGGGCATCATCATCGGCAAGGGCGGCGCGATGCTGCGCAGAATCGGCTCGCAGGCGCGGGTCGAGATCGAGAAGATGCTGGAGATGAAGGTGAATCTGCAGCTCTGGGTCAAGGTGAAGAAGGACTGGAGAGACAGCGATTACCTCATAAAAAATTTCGGGTATGACAAGAAGGAACTGTAAAACGGACAGGAAGGGCAGTCGCTGGCGAGGGTGAAAAGATGAGTGAGCCGCTTAAGGTGACCGGCATGGTGCTGGCTGCCACGCCGTATGGTGAGAGCGATAAGAGAGTGGTGCTGTTGACGAGAGAGCGCGGGAAGATCACGGCGTTCGCGCGGGGCGCCAGGAGGCAGAACAGTATGCTGCTGGCGGCGGCGAACCCGTTTGCGTTCGGCGTTTTCCAGGTCTATGAGGGCAGGAGCGCGTACACGCTTTCGCGCGCCGAGATCTCGGACTATTTCACCGGGGTGAAGGAGGACTTCGAGGCGGCGTGCTACGGCTGCTATTTTCTGGAGGTCGCGGAATACTATACGCGGGAGAACCTGGACGGCTCAGAGATGCTCCGGCTCCTCTATGTCACGCTGCGGGCGCTGCAGAGGAAACAGCCGGACAATGAGCTGGTGCGCTGCGTCTTCGAGATGCGCGCGATGGTGCTAAACGGCGAGTACCCCTATGAGACGGAGCACGACACTGCCCTGCGGGAGGCGACGCGCTATGCCTTGTCCTATGTGCTGCGCGCGCCCCTGCAGAAACTGTACACGTTCACGCTGACGCCGGAGGTCTTCGCGGAGTTCCGCGGCGTACAGGACCGGCTCAACCGCGCGCGCATCGACCGGGAATTCCGCTCGCTCGCGATCCTCAAGAGCATGGTCTCCGGTCTGGGGCAGGGGACGGAAACGCCGGGCGCGCCTTAGCGCGGGCGGCGGAAATCTCCGGTAAAAATGCAAACAAGTGGTTGAAACCTGAATGGTTTGTATGTATAATAGATTGGATTCATGGCGGGAGCACGGGAGGCGCGGCAGGGCTGAGCCGCGAGTCCCGGAGGAACGCATAGGAGGACATACATGGGAGCAAAGAAGGCAGGACTGCTGGCGGCGCTGGCGCTCGGGACGTCGCTGCTGACGGGCTGCGAGATGCTGGGTCTTCATTCGTGGCAGCCGCAGGAGCCGGACGCCGTGTCGGTCGCGGAGGACGGCAGCGTGACGGAGACCGTCAGGGATACGCTGGACAAGGCGTATTACAGCGCCGCGGAGCTGGAGACGATGATCCAGACGGAGGTCGCGCAGTACAACAGCGTCCACGGGGAAGACACGATTCAGATCGATACGCTGGAGACGGAAGACGGGGTCGTGAACCTGGTCCTGAAGTACGCGACGCCGGAGGACTTTGCCCGGTTCAACAACACGGAATTTTTCTACGGGACTGTCATCCATGCGCAGCTGGAGGGCTATCTGTTCGACGTCTCGTACAAGAAGGTCGAGAACGGCATCGCGCAGGCGAACCCGGTGAGCGGGAGCGAAGTGATCCGCGGCATGGATAAGCAGGTGTTGATCCTGAAGGCGCCGATGGAGGTGCAGGTATCGGGCGACGTTCTGTACACGAGCGCGAACGCCGAGGTGCTTGCGCCGGACGTCGTCAACGCGACGGGGGAGCAGGAGGAAGAGGATTCCGGTCTTATCCTGCCGTCCAACGCGGTCTACAAGGGCGAGGAGGCGTCGTTCACGGAGCGCTCGGAGGCAAACCGCGTCTATATTATTTTTGATGATATTGCTTAAATTCATGGCTGCCGGACGGCGCATTTGCCGGTCGGACCGCCATAAGTATAAAGAAAACCGGAGGAGAGATTTATGGAAAAGACGATGGAAAAGATTGTGGCGCTTGCGAAGGGCAGGGGCTTTGTGTATCCGGGCTCCGAGATCTACGGCGGGCTCGCGAACACCTGGGATTACGGCAATCTCGGCGTGGAGCTGAAGAACAACGTCAAGAAGGCGTGGTGGCAGAAGTTTGTCACGGAGAACCCGCACAACGTCGGCGTGGACTGCGCGATCCTGATGAATCCGCAGACCTGGGTGGCGTCGGGGCACCTCGGCGGCTTTTCGGATCCGCTGATGGACTGCCGGGAATGCCACGAGCGGTTCCGAGCGGACAAGGTCATCGAGGATTTCTGCCAGGAGCAGGGCATTGCGCTGGAGAAACCGATCGACGCGTTCTCGCAGGAGGAGATGAAGAATTTCATCGCCGAGCACAATATTCCGTGCCCGTCCTGCGGCAAGCACAATTTTACCGATATCCGTCAGTTCAACCTGATGTTCAAGACCTTCCAGGGCGTGACTGAGGACGCGAAGAACACGGTCTACCTGCGTCCGGAGACGGCACAGGGCATCTTCGTCAATTTCAAGAACGTGCAGCGGACGTCCCGCAAGAAGGTGCCGTTCGGCATCGCGCAGATCGGCAAATCCTTCCGCAACGAGATCACGCCGGGCAACTTCACCTTCCGCACCAGGGAGTTCGAGCAGATGGAGCTCGAGTTCTTCTGCGTGCCGGACACCGACCTCGAGTGGTTCGACTACTGGAGGAGCTACTGCATCAACTGGCTGAAGTCGCTGGGCATGAAGGACGAGGAGATGCGCGTGCGCGACCATGAGAAGGAGGAGCTTTCCTTCTACAGCAAGGCGACGACGGACATCGAGTTCCTGTTCCCGTTCGGCTGGGGCGAGCTCTGGGGCATCGCGGACCGCACGAACTACGACCTGACGCAGCACCAGAATGTGTCCGGCGAGGATATGTCCTACTTCGACGATGAGAAGAAGGAGAAATACATCCCGTACGTGATCGAGCCGTCGCTCGGCGCGGACCGTGTCGTGTTGGCGTTCCTGTGCAGCGCGTACGACGAGGAGGAGCTTGAGGGCGGCGACATGCGCACCGTGCTGCATTTCCACCCGGCGCTCGCGCCGGTCAAGATCGGCGTGCTCCCGCTCTCGAAGAAACTGAACGAGGGCGCGGAGAAGGTTTACACGATGCTCACGAAGTATTACAACTGCGAGTTCGACGACCGGGGCAACATTGGCAAGCGCTACCGCAGACAGGACGAGATTGGGACGCCGTTCTGCGTCACCTACGATTTCGACTCCGAGACGGACGGCGCGGTGACCGTGCGCGACCGCGACACGATGGAGCAGGAGCGCGTGAAGATCGAGGATCTGAAGGACTACTTTGAGGATAAGTTCAGGTGGTAAAAGCCCGGTTTATGTAGAATTGCGAGAGTGCCGCAGGCACGGAGCAATTCATGGGCTTTATATAAAAACAACACACATACAGGAGGAGTTCATTTATGAAAGGAAACATTGTAGTAGGACAGTCGGGCGGACCGACAGCGGTCATCAATTCCAGCCTCGCGGGCGTGGTCAGCAAAGCGAGAGAGCTTGGCGTGAAGAAGATCTACGGCATGCACCACGGCATTCAGGGGTTCCTGAACGAGGACCTGGTGGACATGGGCGAGTACATCAGGGAGGACAAGGACATCGAGCTTTTGAAGAGGACTCCGTCGGCGTTCCTCGGCTCCTGCCGCTATAAGCTCCCGAAGATCGAGGGCAACGAGGAGGTCTACGACAAGATCTTCGCGATCATGGAGAAGTATGACATCGAGTGCCTGTTCTACATCGGCGGCAACGATTCCATGGACACGATCAAGATGCTGTCCGATTACGCGGCGCTCAAGGGTAAGAGCCAGAGATTCATGGGCGTGCCGAAGACGATCGACAACGATCTTCCGATCACCGACCACTGCCCGGGCTACGGCTCCGCGGCGAAATATATCGCGACTTCCTTAAAGGAGATCATCCGCGACAACGCGAGTTTCGGTATCGAGAAACCGACCGTGTGCGTGGTCGAGATCATGGGACGCCACGCGGGCTGGCTGACGGCGGCTGCGGCGCTCTCCAGAGATGAGGACTGCGAAGGACCGGATATGATCTACCTTCCGGAAGTGACCTTCGACATGGACGACTTCATGGCGAGAGTCAAGGATCTGGCGGCGAAGAAGAGCTCCGTGGTGATCGCGGTGTCCGAGGGCATCAAGATCGCGGACGGCAGATTTGTCTGCGAGCTCGGCGGCGGTTCCGATTACGTGGACGCGTTCGGTCACAAGCAGCTCTCCGGCTGCGCGGTCGTGCTGGCGAACAAGATCGCGGCTGAGACCGGGCTGAAGACCCGCGCGATCGAGTTCTCCACCCTGCAGAGGGCGGCGACGCACATCGCGTCCCTGAACGACATCAACGAGGCGTTCAACGTAGGCTATCTGGCGTGCAAGGCGGCGGACGAGGGCAAGACCGGCATGATGATCACGATCGACGTCAAGGAGCGCAGCCCGTACCAGGTAGGCTACAGCATCTACGACATCCACGCGATCGCGAACGTGGAGCGCCCGGTTCCGGCTGAGTGGATCGTGAACGACGGCACGGACGTCGGCGAGGGTTACGTCGAGTACGCGCGCCCGCTGATCCTCGGCGAGCTCACCCCGCTGATGGTGAACGGCGTGCCGAAACACCTCGTGCTCAGCAGAGACGCATATCGCAAATAAAACAAGCAGGAGATGTTTGTCTCCGACGTAGTGTGAATTATAGCATACGACAATAATGGGGATCCGGAGGGATTTGCCGTATTTGATTGTCCGACATGTCCTGGACAGATGTCCGATCTGAGACGGATGGAATCCGTCGCAGACGGACAGATGTCAGAGGACAATCGGCGGGACAACGAATACGGCAACCCGACGGATCAATTTTTTCGCTCCTGTTTCATCTATATTTGACAAATAATTCACGAAAACTGCAAATGTTTGTGAAATAATGCATAAAAAAATACAGTATTTCCTTGACTCAAACAGGAAATATGTTACAATTATAGTTAGATTAAAAAACAGGAGGAATGCATCACATGACAAAGTGGGTATACATGTTTACAGAAGGCAATGCCGACATGCGGAACCTGCTCGGCGGCAAGGGCGCCAATCTCGCTGAGATGACGAACCTTGGACTTCCGGTGCCGCAGGGCTTTACGATCACGACGGAGGCATGCACGCAGTACTATGAGGACGGCAGGAAGATCAACGACGAGATCATGGATCAGATCATGGTGGCGATCGAGAAGATGGAGGGCATCACCGGCAAGAAGTTCGGCGACAAGGAGAATCCTCTCCTCGTGTCGGTCCGTTCCGGCGCGCGCGCGTCCATGCCGGGCATGATGGATACGATCCTGAACCTCGGTCTGAACGAGGAGGTCGTCGAGGTGCTCGCCGCGAAGTCCGGCAACCCGCGCTGGGCGTGGGACTGCTACCGCAGATTTATCCAGATGTTCTCGGACGTCGTCATGGAGGTCGGCAAGAAGTACTTCGAGGAGCTGATCGACAAGATGAAGGCGGAGAAGGGCGTCAAGCAGGACGTCGAGCTGACCGCCGAGGATCTGAAGGAGCTGGCGAACCAGTTCAAGGCAGAGTACAAGGAGAAGATCGGCGCCGATTTCCCGACCGACCCGAAGGTACAGCTCATGGAGGCGATCAAGGCTGTGTTCCGCTCGTGGGACA
>CANQYP010000110.1 GCA_947628045.1 uncultured Lachnospiraceae bacterium
TGCCGTTATTCGGCATCCTCTTCTTCATCTTCTGCGGCGATCAGTTCGTCGTATTCCATGGAGTCGAGCCATTCGTCGAATCCGTCGGACGCGGCATCGTATTCGTCGTCGTCCTCAATGTTCTCCAGGGTCGGGGTGCCGTTCTCTGACCGGTAACGGTAGATGAACACCTCGCCGTCGTGGTTCTCGCCATTTTCATCGAGCGGGAGAAGGGCGATGTACTGCTTGCCCGCCGCCGGGTAGGTCGTGAGGACCGCGCACTCGATCGTCTCGTCGTTGTCCAGGGTCAGCGTGATCGTGGCGCCGCCGTCCGCGCAGTCTTCGCCGCAGCTCGCGCAGTTGCCGCTGCAATTTTCAAAATCGCTCATAGGTGGTTCCTTTCTTTTGCCTTGTGATCGTCCCTTTCGGACAAGCTTACTTTAACAGAAATGCCGCAAAATAGCAATACCCGCAAAGAAATATTGCAAAAATCAAATATTTATGTGGGAAAAGACAAAGAAAGATGGTATACTTACAAGAAACGGAGGAAAGGAACCGACAAAGGATGAAACTGATATCGTGGAATGTGAACGGTCTGCGGGCGTGCGTGCAGAAGGGGTTTCTGGAGTTTTTCCGGGAGATCGACGCGGACATTTTCTGCATACAGGAGAGCAAGCTCCAGGAAGGACAGATCGCGCTTGATCTGGAAGGATACCGTCAGTACTGGAATTACGCGGAGAAGAAAGGTTATTCGGGCACCGCGATCTTCGCGAAGACGGAGCCGATTTCGGTCGCGTATGGCATCGGCGTCGAGGAGCACGACCATGAAGGGCGCGTGATCACGCTGGAATACGCGGATTTTTACATGGTGACGGTCTATACGCCGAACTCGCAGGACGGGCTGGCGAGGCTGGATTACCGGATGCGCTGGGAGGACGCTTTTCTGGCGTACCTCAAGAAACTTGAGGAGAAGAAACCTGTGATCTTCTGCGGGGATCTGAATGTGGCGCATGAGGAGATCGACCTCAAGAACCCGAAGACGAACCACAATAACGCGGGATTTACCGATCAGGAGCGCGGGAAGTTTACACAGCTGGTCGAGAACGGCTTTGTCGACACGTTTCGGTATTTTTATCCGGATACGGCGGGCGTCTACAGCTGGTGGTCGTACCGCATGAAGGCGCGCGAGAGGAACGCGGGGTGGCGCATCGACTATTTTGTCGTGTCGCAGTCGCTGAAGGACCGCCTGCTTGGCGCGAAGATACACACGGAGGTCATGGGCTCCGACCACTGCCCGGTGGAGCTGACGATTGAACTGTAAACGAAATCTGCAAACAAGGTTGTGAAAGAAACACGCAAGAGTACTGGAACCCGGGAAGGAGTGCCCTTCTTATCATGTCAACACAGCGGAAAGATGAGGACCGGATGATGAGTGATAGTGAATTCAGAGTAATTGCGGACAGTAACAACATGCCAGGGGTCAGAGTGGAGAAGGACGGCGTGCATTTCGGATGCTACGCGGCGGGAGAGGAGCCGCCGGCGCTGATCCTTTATAAAAAAGGAACAGAAGAGATCGCTGCGAGGCTGCCGTTCCCGGAAAAGGAGACGGCGGGCGGGCTGTACACGATGAAAGTGGCGTTTCAGCCGGCAGACTATGAGTACAATTTTTCAGAAGACGGGACGGTATACACGGATCCGTGGGCGAAACGGATCGCGGGCAGAGAGACGTTCGGCGCAATGCCAGGGAATACGCCGCACAGTCTGCGCGGGGCGTTCCCGGAGGAGGGCTACGACTGGGGCGGGGACGCTCTGCCGCAGATCCCATACCACGAGGCGGTCATGTACCACCTGCATGTCCGGGGTTTTACGAAACAAAAGGGCTCCGGCACGCGGAAGAAGGGGACGTTCGCGGGACTTCGCGACAAGATTCCGTACCTGAAACAGCTTGGCGTCAACCAGGTTCGGCTGATGCCGGTCTATGAGTTTGCGGAGATGGTCTCCCGGATCCCGAAGGAGCAGGCAGGCACTGTCCCCGGCAGGACGGATCTGCAGGACGGCGCGGCGGACGACGCGAGGCGCAGCCCGCAGGTGGCGGAGGCGATGGAGTCGCTGGAGCAGTACCGCATGAATTACTGGGGCTACGGGGAAGACGCTTTCTATTTCGCGCCGAAGGCGTCGTATGCGTGGACGAAACGCCCGGATGTGGAGTTCAAGGATATGGTGCGGGCGTTCCACGCGGAGGGCATGGAAGTGCTCCTGGAGTTCTCGTTCCCGGATGAGGTCGACTTTTGCCGGATCGCGCAGTGCCTGAATTACTGGGCGACGGAATACCATGTGGACGGATTTGCCGTGATGGCGAGGGATTCCGCGATCGCGGAGCTCGCCGGGCTCCCGCTGTTTCGGAATCGGAAATTGATCTGCACCTGGTACCCGGACGCGCGCAAGCAGGGCAGGGGCAGGTTCCTCGCCGAGGCGAACGACGGGTTCATGAATGACTGCCGCAGACTTCTGAAGGGCGACGAGCAGTTCCTGCGGGCGTTCAGCTATCAGCTGCGCTGCAATCCGGCGAACTGCGGCAGGATCAATTATATGACGAACCACGACGGGTTCACGCTGCTGGACCTCGTGTCCTATGACCGCAAGTACAACATGGACAACGGGGAATACAACCGCGACGGCTCGGAATTCAACTATAGCTGGAACTGTGGCGAGGAGGGACCGACCCGCAGACGGGACATCCGCGCGCTGCGCATGCGCCAGCGCAAGAACGCGTTTGCGATGCTGCTGTTCTCGCAGGGGACGCCGATGCTGCTGGCGGGGGACGAGTTCGGCAATTCGCAGAACGGCAACAACAATCCCTACTGCCATGACAGCGAGCTGACTTGGACGGATTGGACCGCGGCGCGCGGCAATCAGGAGCTGAGCCGCTTTGTGCAGGAGGCGATCGCTTACCGTAGGGCGCATAAGGTGCTCCATCAGGAGAGCGAGCCGCAGTGTATGGATTACCGTTCGCTGGGGTACCCGGACCTTTCGTTCCACGGGGAACGCGCCTGGTACGGCGATTTCGAGCAGATGGGACGCGGGCTGGGCTGTCTGTACTGCGGGGAATACGCGGGAGAGGACGGGTTCCTCTACATCGCCTACAATTTTAACTGGATCCCGCAGGAATTTGCCCTGCCGCTTTTGCCGAAAGGCTTGGGCTGGCATGTAGCGATGGACACGTCGCGGAAGGACAGCTTTCTTGCGCGGGACGAGCAGACGGCGCTGGAGGAAGAGACAAAAGCGTTCAGCGTTCCGGCGCGCACGATCGTGGTGCTGGAGGGAAGAAAGTGACGCGGGTTCCAATGAACGGACTGAATTGCGTGATACAGGAGCGGAATCGGGCTGAGGTCAGAAAAGAGAATTGAGAAGAAAGACAGAGCAAAGGAAATGACGGGAATGAAGGCAAGAAAGGATACAGCAAGAGAAATACCGCCGATGACATGGGCGAAGATCTGCGGGCACCTGCGCACGATCACGGAGCACAAGCTGCTCGTGATGAGACACTGTTTCCGCATCGGGCTCTATCGGCAGGGGCTGATGCACGATCTGTCCAAATATATGCCGTCCGAGCTCTTTATGGGATTCCGGTATTACGACGACGGCAAGAGCAGCCCGAACAACGGGGAGCGAAAGCTCAAGGGTTACTCCGACGCGTGGATGCACCACAAGGGGCGCAACAGGCACCACTTCGAGTACTGGACGGATTACACGCTCAACGTGACCGACCGGAGGCACCCGCTCCAGCCGGTGCAGATGCCGCGGAAATATGTGGCGGAGATGCTGATGGATCGGATCAGTGCGTCGAAGAACTACAATAAGGACTCCTACACGCAGCACCACCCGCTCGAATACTTTGAGAAGGGGCGGAGCCATTACCTGCTGCACCCGCAGACACATAAGGAGCTGCACGGCATGCTGCGCATCCTCGACCAGAGGGACGAGGAGGAGCTGATGCGCTTTGTGAAAGATTATTATCTCAAGGGCTACCCGATCAAGTGAAAAATAGGATAAATCTGTGAATTACTTAATCCGGATAGACGAGTCGTGTGTTATCAATGTCGGTCAACACCTCGCGGAGATAGCGGTCGGCGAGCCAATTCGCCATCGGGAGGTTCATGTCGAGGTAGTTGCCGCAGTCCTTCGCGCACGCGCCGGGCACCTCGCCGCGGTAATCGCGGATGAAGGTAAACATTTCCACCATGAGCGGGACGACATCCTTTGATTCATAGTCGCCCGCGAGCAGGAGATAAAAGCCGGTGCGGCAGCCCATCGGACCGAAGTAGACGGTCTTGTCCGCGTACTGCGGGTGGTTGCGCAGAAACGTCGCTCCGAGATGCTCGATCGTGTGCACCTCGGCGGTGTTCATGACCGGTTCGCCGTTCGGCTTTGTCATGCGGATGTCGAAGGTGGTGACGATCTCCGCGCCGATGTGATCCTTGCGGGAGACGTAGAGCCCCGGGAGCAGCTTGATATGGTCGATGGTGAAACTTGCGATTTTTTCCATAAGTGTATGTTTCCTTTCTGCTAAAGTAAGATTTGAGATCATTTCAACAGATGCCGGAACTGCCTTGAACCTGTCTGTCCGTAGGAACAGGCTGTTTTGAGGCAGTTTGCATGTTAAGCTGATGCTATTTTAACAGATCGGGGAGATTTGCACAACCTTGACTTTGCCATAGGGAAATGATAAAATTGCGGTAATGTTTTTACTGGGAGGGACGATTATGATCGACAACAAGAAGGTATTGTTCAGTGGGATGCAGGCGACCGGTTCGCTGACTTTGGGAAATTATCTCGGCGCCCTGAAGAACTGGGTGAAACTGAGTGATGAATATGAGTGCTTTTATTCGGTGGTGGACATGCATTCGATTACGGTGCGGCAGGATCCGGCGACGCTTAGGAAACGCGCGCGGGCGCTTTTGACGCTCTACATCGCGGCGGGGCTCGACCCGGAGAAGAACTGCCTGTACTATCAGTCGCATGTCTCCGCGCACGCGGAGCTGGCGTGGATCCTGAACTGCTTTACCTACATGGGCGAGCTGAACCGCATGACGCAGTTCAAGGACAAGGCGGCGAAACACGCGGACAACATCAACGCCGGGTTGTACACCTATCCGGTGCTCATGGCGGCGGATATCCTGCTGTACCAGGCGGACGTGGTGCCGGTCGGCATTGACCAGATGCAGCACCTGGAGCTGACGCGCGACATCGCCCAGCGGTTCAACGCGATCTACGGCGACGTGTTCACGATCCCGGAGGCGTACATCGGCAAGGCGGGCGCGAAGATCATGAGTCTGCAGGATCCGACAAAGAAGATGAGCAAGTCGGACGAGAACCCGAACGCCAGCATCTACCTCATGGATGACCCGGACACGATCCGCAGGAAGTGCAAGCGCGCCGTGACGGATTCCGTCGGCGAGATCCGCTATTGCGAGGAGCAGCCGGGGCTGCGCAACCTGATCGACATCTACTGCGCGTGTCTGAACAAGACGCCGGACGAGGTCGTGAAGGAGTTCGCGGGCAGCGGCTACGGTCAGTTCAAGGAGGCGGTCGGCGAGGCGGTCGTGTCGGTGCTCGAGCCGCTGCAGAAACGCGTCGCGGAGCTCGAGCAGGACAAGACCTACATTGACAGCGCGATCAAGAACAACGCCGAGAAGGCGGGCTATTACGCCCAGAAGACGCTGCGCAAGGTGCAGAAGAAGGTCGGTTTCCCGGAAAAAGTGCGGTGAGGAATTGGGCAGGATTAAGAAGGTTGACTGGACAGAGAGAAAGATTTATAATAGACATACAGAAAAATACAAAATTACTGCGAAACAAATACAAGGAGAAACATTATGGCGGAGCAGGTATTGATTCAGTTCAGGGCGGATAAGAAATTGAAACAGGAAGTGACAGAGATATATGAGATGCTTGGAATGGATTTGCCGACGGCGTTTCGCATGTTTATGAACAGAAGTAAAATGGTGAGAGGGCTGCCGTTCGAGGCAACCTTACCGCAAAATGCAATAACGGGGGAAGAGGCAAAAAACGCTTTCCATGAATTGCGAAGACAGGCGGCAGAGGTCCCGGAGATGTCGCTCGACGAGATCAATGCGGAAATTCAGGCGGTAAGAGCAGAAAGAAAAAGGTAGTTCTTCATGAAATATTATGCAGTAATTGATACGAATGTATTGCTGTCGGCACTTCTTTCCAAAAAAGCAGACTCGGCTACTGTTCAGGTACTAGATGCTGTTTTTGATGAAAAGATCATACCGTTGTATCATCAGGATATTCTGAATGAATACGAGGATGTGTTTTACAGAGAAAAATTTCATTTGAAAATGGATGATCTTATTTTTTATGAGGTAGCCATGGAAAAAAGAGAGGATGGAGCTTATTTAGTGACTGGAAATCAAAAACATTATCCGTCACAGGATTTTATCATTACACCTGCGGAGATGGTAAAAATCATGAACGGCACATGTCGGATGGAAGAAGCTGAATATAGCGAAATAAGAGAAAAGACCGATTGGAAAGAAATTTAATTTTGAAATGTAAAGTATGTCCTCTGCATGGGGACATATTTTATTTTGTGGGGAGAATAAGGAGTAATGATATTTGCGACATACCTGAGATAGAATTGCAGAAAATGATATAACCTATCATTCTTGACAAAATAAGAATGTGATGTTAATATAATTATGCAAATATGACAAAAAGGTGATTGTATGAAGATAGGCGGAAATGAAAGAGAATTGGACATTCTGAAGGAGCTGGGCGCCAGGATCAGGCAGTATCGCATCAGGCTGAATCTTACACAGGCAGAGCTTGCGGACAGGAGCGGAATTTCCTCCAGCACGGAGGTGCGCATTGAGAGCGGCGTGGATTCCAAAATGACAAACTATATTAAAATCTTAAGAGTTTTGGGACTTGCACAGAATCTGGATCTTCTGATCCCGGAGCCGCAGCCGGATTTCAAGGCGCTGTATGAGCAAAAGCCCGAAAGGCGGAGGGCGAGCAAGAACAGATCCAAACCTGCATCAAGCTGGGTATGGGGAGAAGACGAGGGAAGAGAGGGGTAGGCGATGGCTGTCGGAACAGTAAAAGTGAAACTGTGGGGTTCCACGATAGGCTATCTTCACAGACAGGAGAATGGGAGAGCGCATTTTATGACAAAACGATTTGACCGCACCGGCAGCCAAGGGGAAAAACTCCACATGCAGAGTCTGTGCGCGATGGCGCATATGGATTTCAATTCGCCTAGGATTTATTCCTATGAAGACGCGTTTCAGGTGATGAGACGGCTTGACCTTCCTCACAGTGATTTTCTGCAGCTGTACAGAAGGATGTTGTTTAACGAGTTTGCGAGAAATTATGACGACCACACAAAGAACATTACGTTTCTGATGGACAAAAAAGGGCGCTGGCGTTTGTCACCCGCGTATGACCTGACGTTTTCGTACAATGCAAACAGTACCTGGGTGAACGCGCATCAGATGCTGATAAACAGTAAGGCAGATGAAATAAATGAAGGGGATCTCAGGACGGTTGCTGAGAAGGCTGGAATAAAAAGGGCGGAAACAGAGAAATGCTTGGATCAGGTCAGGGAGGCTGTCTCAAAATGGAAAGACTTTGCGGAGCTTGCAGGACTTTCCCGGAAAAACGCGGAGCGAGTTGAGCGATTTCTCAAGCCGGAGCGCTGATGTCAGACCCCGCAGGTTGTGCAGCGGAGCTTACGCGGAATCGCCCGGGCAGACGACGCGCTGCATATCTTCCGGCATTTCGCAGATGAAGGAGAGCGGTTCGCCCGTGATCGGGTGCGGAAACTCAAGCTTGTGTGAGTGCAGCGCCTGACGTCCGATTAGCGGCGCTGGCTTGCCGGACGGGAAATGTGCCGTTTGCGCGCGGTCCGTCTGCGGGATATTTGTCGGCATACCATCGTTTGCGGGCATACAGTCTGCGTGCAGGCACCCTGTCTGTGAGATGGAAACCTGCGCGCGAACCGGATTGTAGAGGAAATCCCCGATGAGCGGATGCCCGATGTGACTCATGTGCACGCGGATCTGATGCGTGCGGCCCGTCTCAAGCGTGACGGCGGCGAGAGAGAGGAATCGGCTCTGTGAATCAAAGGGAGACTGGCAATCCCAGGTTGACAGTCTGCGGAAATGTGTTACGGCGTGCTGCCCATGCTCATGATCCACGCAGCGCATCAGGACGGAACCCTCGAGACGTGCGATCGGCGCGTCGATCGTGCCGGATTCCGGCAAAATCCCCTCGACGATGGCAAGGTACTCCCGATGAATCTGCCGTTCGGCGGACATGCGGGAGAGAATCGCGCTGCTTAAGTAATGTTTTGCGATGATGAGCAGACCGCTGGTGTCGCGGTCGAGACGGTTGATACAGCGGTAGACGAACGGGATCCCCTGTGAGGCAAAATAATACAGAACGCCGTTCGCGAGCGTATTCTCATAATTGTTGATAGAGGGGTGGATTGGCATGCTGCTCGGCTTGTTGACGACGAGCAGATCCGCATCCTCATAGACGATGTCCAGCGGCATCTGTACAGGCACAAGATCAGCGGAGGACTGATCCTCGACGATTCGTATCGTCAGGACGTCCCCCGCTTTCATTTTCTGATTTGTGTAAGCCCAGTCTCCGTTCAGCAGGATCCCGCGCTCCGTCTGTTTCAGACGTGTCAGCACATGGTGCGAACACCCGCGAGCGCGCAGGAACTGCTCGACGGTCAAGTCTTCGTGAATTTGTTCGATATTCCAACTGATTGTTCGTCTCATGAGTTCTCAGATTGCTGCGCTTGCCAGCCTGTGCAGGGAGTTGCGATGCCAACGGCAAACCGTGTAGATCCGCCGGTACTTAGCGGACGTGCAGCGTGAGCTTAGTGCCGATGCGTGACCGATTCGAGCGAAAGCGTGTTTGTCGTGGCATTGACAACTCCTGTAAGGGTGTTCTGGAAAAGCGATCAGCTCGACTTCACCTTGTTCCAGTAATCATTGTACATATTGTCGACCTCGTCCCCGAGATACTGGAAGGTC
>CANQYP010000111.1 GCA_947628045.1 uncultured Lachnospiraceae bacterium
CCCTCCTTCAGCTCCCCGGAGATGATCTTCGACTTGATCTGCGCGCTGATCTGGTCGTAGATCGGCTGCCCGCTGGAATTGCTGATGATAATGTTCAAACTTCGTTCCCTCCAATGTACATTGTATTTCTATTTTCCGGAATTTTCTGTGCACATACCTGCCATATGTATTTACTGTATATATTCATTATATACAGTATGAACAGATTGTCAAGCCCTATTACAAATTTTTTTGAAAACAAAGGCGACCAGCCCGTTCCGGCTGATCGCCCCTGCGTTCGATTTTCTTATATTATCCCTGCGCGTTTCTCTTCTGCCGAAACGCGCCGTATTCTGTTCCTTTTACTGCGCGCACAGCCCCTGCACTTCCGCCGCCGTCAGCACGCCGTCGTAGACGCACACGTCGTCGAACAGCGCGTTCTGGCAGTCCTCGTCGTCCCAGATGTGCCCGCTGCCGACCATCACGTCCTTCGCCTGCGAGATACCGGTCTTGTTCTTGCGGAAACAGTCGCTGATGTCCTTCTTCTCCTCGCCGACCAGCTCGCCGTTCAAGTAGACCTTGATGCCGTTCGGGTCGACCGTGTACGCCACATGCTCCCAGACGCCGCGCTCGCCGCTCGTCGAGAGCAGGGAACCCTGTACGTCGCTGTAGTTGTTCGCGTTGATGCGCGCGATCAGGTTCGCGCCGATGCGCGTCAGCGGATAATCCGCGTTCGCGTCCGCCTCAAACAGCGCGCTGTGCTCGAAGGTCTCCTCGCCGATCTTCACCCACATCGCCACGGAATAGCCGGACGGTCCGACCGGCTGCAGGGTGTCCTCCGGGAGCAGCAGATAGTTGACTCCCTTCGCGCCCGCCTCGTTCGTCACCGAGAGCACGCTGCCGCGCTCCTCGTCCTGCACGACGGACGCCTCTCCGATCAGCTCCGCGTTCTCCTCGAGCGTGGAATCCTCCACCGGGGCGATCGACGTCCCGTTCACCGAGCCTTCCTCGAAATCATAGCCGCAGATCAGCACCGAAAGCCCGCGCACCGCGACCTTGCAGCTCTTCTCGACCGTCGCCTCCCCGCAGGTCACCTGCGCGGTCAGCTCCACGCGCACATCCTCCTGCTGCGGCGTCACCTCGCCGGTCTCGCTGATGACCGTCGGATCCGAGCTGGTCCAGCTCACCTGCGCGCCCATCACCTCCGTCGGGAGCTCAAAGCTCTCCTTCGTGGACGCCGGGATCATCTGCCCGAGCGCCACGGCAGCCATATCCGCCACCATCGCGGTGTCTTCCATGTTGATCATGCTGCCCCAGATACTCATGTTGTCGTCCCCGATCGCGGAGAAGGTCATCACCGCGTTCTCCTCCGTGTTCTCCTTGTGCTGGCGGAAGAAATATCCCTTGTAGGTCGTCCCGTCGTTGAACGCGAAGGTCACGTAGTCGTAGCCCTTACCGGAATCCGTCTTCGTCCAGGTGCCGACCTTCGCGCCGTCCGCCGTGCCGTCCGCGTACAGCGTCAGCATCTGCGTCGGCTCCATCTCGCCGGTCGTCGAATTGCCGTGGCAGATGAACTCGTAGGAGC
Organism: uncultured Lachnospiraceae bacterium; assembly: GCA_947628045.1. GTDB lineage: Bacteria > Bacillota > Clostridia > Lachnospirales > Lachnospiraceae > Choladousia. The sequence goes on from CANQYP010000111.1 coordinate 1,565, forward strand.
CGACCACCTCATCGTCCGTGTAGTTCGCCGGCTGCTCGCCGCAATACTCATAGACCGCCGTCACCGGCCAGAGGTCCTCGTTCAGGAACTGCTGGTGTACGCGCACCTCGTGCCCCTCAAGCTGAGGCTGGATGTCGAAACGCTGATGGTAGACCAGGTAGCGCGAGCCGTCCGCGTCGATCAGCATGGAATTGTGTCCCGCCGCGCGCTTGCCAATCTGGTTGTAAAAGCTGTAATTGCCGATCAGCTTGATGCCGTAATTGTCGTTGTTCTCACCGTTGTCCGCCGCGTTGCCGCCCTTCGCGTCCAGATACGGACCGTACGGGTTCTCGGAGCGGAACAGGCGCATGTTGTAGCCGCCCTCCGCGGTCAGCCCGCCGTAAGTTTCATATAAATAATAGTAGCCTGTCTCCGCGTCATACTGAATGTACGGACCTTCGCCGGACTGATGGTTGCCGCCCGCGATGTGCACGCCGAAATAGCGATCCACGAAATTGCCGGAAGTCTCGTCCACCGAATCCACGCCCGGATAGATCGCCTCGCCGGTCGTCGGGTCAAGCTCCAGAATGAACAGACCGCCCGACCAGGAGCCGTAAGACATGTACAGATGCTCACCCGCCGCGTCGAAGAAGAGGTTCGGGTCGATCGCGTTCGGCGCGTAGGTGTTGTCCCAGTCGCCGTTCGCCGCGAACCAGTTGTCGCTGACCTCGTCGATGCCGCCGTTCGCGGAGCCCTTCTCGATCAGCTCGTTCAGGTTCAGGTAATCATTGTCCCACTTCGTGTCGCGGGAGCTGTTGCCGTCCGGCGCGCCGTTCTGCGTGAAACCGGAGTATACGATCGTGTCCACATAGCTGTACGGTCCCTCAAACTCCTTCGCGGCCAGATAGCAGATGCAGGACCTGCGCCAGGTCGAGGAGGTGCAGCAGTACAGCATGTACGCGCCCGTGCTCCCGTCCTCCCAGACGTACTGCGGGTTCCAGATCGCGTCCGGCGCCCAGATCGCGTAGCCGCCCGTGCAGTCGCCGTCGTCGTAGCCCGCCCACTCGAAGGGCTCCGCGAAATTCTCCTGCAGGTTGCCGTAGATCGGCGCGTTCTTCGTATCGCCGTAATCAAAGTTCACCTGCTCCCATGCCGCCAGGTCCGCGGACTTCGCGATCGCGGTGTGGGAACCGACCACATAATACACGCCGTCGTTCGTCCGGACGATCGACGGATCGTGTACCGTCACATGCTTGACCTCCAGTTTCTCCGGCGCCGCAGCCTCAGTCGCCGGCGTTTCCGCCGGAACCTCCTCCACGCCCGTCAGAATAAGCTCCGCGTCCGCCTCTTCAGGCGCCTCCGTGCTTTCTTCCATCTCATCGGTCCCTACCTCGACAACCGCATCGTCCGTCACAAGGATCTCCTGTGCGTCCGCATCGTCCGCCACGACGATCTCCTGCGCGTCCGCATCGTCCGTCACGACGATCTCCGTCGCGGCGTCCCCTCCGCCGATCACACTCACCGCCGCCTCTGTATCCTGCGGTTCCTCTGCCGCGGCTGACATCGCCATTCCCGCGGTCAGTACAGCCGCCATCATGACCGCCAATGCTCTGCAACATTGTCTTCTCTTCATGCTCTCGTTCGCGCAATGCCGCTGTCCGGCACGCGCCTGCCTCCTTTCCTCTTTGCGGAGACGCTCCGTCTCCCTGTCGTCTCTATTTTATACAGGAACCCCTCCAATTTCAATAGGAATTCGGCGGATTCCCGAAATTTATTTTTAATTAATAAAAAATATTTCAGAAATTTTCAAACCACAAAACGAAAATAAGGATTGCTATTTTTCAATTATTCGATATAATAATTGTACTGAACGCAGGAATCTATGGCAAAGATAAGGAGAGGCGTATGGCAAAATTAAAGATTCAGCCAAATAAACGGATCAGCAGGATCCACAAGGAGATTTACGGGCACTTTTCCGAACATCTCGGAAGGTGCATCTACGGGGGCTTTTATGTCGGGGAGGATTCCCCGATCCCGAACGTGCGGGGCATGCGCACGGACGTCGTCGAGGCGCTGCGCAGGATCAGGATCCCGGTGCTGCGCTGGCCGGGCGGCTGCTTTGCGGACGAGTACCACTGGATGGACGGCATCGGTCCGAAGGCGAACCGCAAGAAAATGATCAACACACACTGGGGCGGCGTCACGGAAGACAACAGTTTCGGCACGCACGAATACTTCGAGCTGTGCGAGCAGCTCGGCTGCGAGGCGTATGTCAACGGCAACCTCGGCAGCGGCACGGTGCAGGAGATGTCCGAGTGGGTCGAGTATATCACCTTCGAGGGCGTCTCGCCGATGGCGAACCTGCGCCGCGAGAACGGACACGAACACGCGTGGAACCTGCCCTTCTTCGGCGTCGGCAATGAGAACTGGGGCTGCGGCGGCAATATGACGCCGGAGTACTACGCGAACGAGTACCGGCGCTACCAGACCTATGTGCGCGATTATAAGAACCCGGATCACGACGGCCCGGCGAGCATTCAGAAGATCTGCTGCGGACCGAACGTAGACGACTACGAGTGGACGAGCGACGTCCTCAAGACCTGTTTCCGCCACTGCGAGTCCCGTTTTCACGGAAATCTGGACGGGCTCTCCCTTCATTATTATGTGCACCCGGAGGGCTGGCAGATCAAGGGCAGCGCGACGGAGTTTGACGACAAGGTCTGGTACAAGACGCTCTCCAAGGCATACTTCATGGACGAGCTGATCCGGAACCACGCCGCGATCATGGACGAATACGATCCCGAGCGCATCATCTCGCTCGTGGTCGACGAGTGGGGCGCGTGGTACACGGTGGAGCCGGGGACGAATCCGGGGTTCCTCTACCAGCAGAACACGATCCGCGACGCGCTCGTGGCGGGCATCACGCTCAATGTCTTCAACAAGCACGCAGACCGTGTGCGCATGGCGAACCTGGCGCAGACGATCAATGTGCTGCAGTCCGTTATCCTGACCGAGGGCGCGGACATGATTCTGACGCCGACCTACCATGTGTTCGACCTTTACAAGGAGCATCAGGACGGCACGCTTTTGGAAAGCTCCATCGACACCGGCGCGATCGGCATGGAGACGGAATATCAGCTCCCGTGGGTCACGGAGTCCGTATCGGAGGACGCTGACGGCGTCTTACATATCACGCTCACGAACGCGTCCCTCACAGACGCCTGCCCGATCGACGTGGAGATCGCGGGGCGCAAAGCCGCCGCGGCGCAGGGCGAGATCGTCTGCGGGGCGATGAACGCAAAAAATACCTTTGAGGAGCCTGAGTGCGTGACGGTGCAGAATTTCACGGACTGCCGCATCGCGGACGGTCAGCTCTCCCTCACGCTCCCGCCGCGCAGTGTCGTGCGCCTGAGCGTGAAGACCGATGCATAAGACATGCGTACGGCAACAGGCTCCACAGGGTCGGAACCATGAAACCGGAACATGAAAAAAAAGGACTCCGTGTCTGCAGGAAATGCCTGCTGTACACGGAGAGCCGTGAAGAATTCTTTCAGAAACTGGAGGCGTACATCGCCAATCTGGACGAAGAGGACCGCGCGGACCAGCAGACCTACGAATCACGTCTGCGGACGTGCGCGCGCTGCCCTCATCTGACGGACGGCATGTGCGTCCTCTGCGGCTGCTATGTGGAGCTGCGCGCCGCGCTGAAGGTGCGGCGCTGTCCGGACGTCACGCGAAAGTGGTGACGCGCCGCCCTACTCCTTCGGGCTGTAGTTGACGCGGACGCGAATGTCCTGGTTGTAATTGCCGAACCCTTTTCCGAACAGGGTGAGCCCGCCGATGTTTCCCGCCGGCTCCTGCACCTGGAAACGGAACCGCAGATCGTTCTGAGCGTCGATCGCGAGCTGGGTCGTGGTGACATTCGAGATCTGCAGCCCGTCAATGAAGGTGCCCTGCTGGTTGATGACGAGCATCTTCAGCAGACCGTACTGGTTCCAGTTCGGGAACCACCAGCTCGGGGTGAACATTCCGTGCATATCCCCGAAATCCCCAGGGCTTGTCCAGGTGCCGAGCCGGACGCCGTTTAAGTAAAACGCGATGTCCGAAGGCCAGTCGCTGTTGACGCCGGGCGCCTCGCTGCTGATCTCAAAGGAGATCGTGATCCGGTCGACCTTCTGTCCGGCGGGGAGCATGTTCGGGATCCGATAATCGATGTGCCCCTTCGCGAACCAGAGGATCTGCGCGTCCACATGGCTGGGGTGCGCGAAGTAGCGCGGATCGTCCACGGTGCCGATCAGGTTCCGCGTGGTGGACAGCCCGCAGGTCGGAAAGACGACGTAGTTGAAATAGTTCCCGACCGGAATGTCGATCGTGTAGCTGTCGATGTCGGGATCCGCGTCCTTCGAGGCGACGTCGATCAGGATCTTGTCAATGTTCATGCGGCAGACCTTCTGGTTGCCGTGCCCGGAGTATTCGCTGAGGATCGTGACGATCCCGCTCTCCTCGAGCTTTTTGACATGGCTTGTGAGCGCGCCGTTCGTGATGCCGAGCGCCGCCGCCAGCTCTCCCATGTTCATCTCCCTGTTCTCGAGCAGGATCTTGATAATTCGGATGCGCAGTTCGGATCCGAGCGCTTTGAAGATCGCCGCGCCGTCGTCGATATTTTTTATGTAAAGCATAGCGTTACTTCCTTTGTATCATAGGTTTCTTAAGATAATTATACAAAAAAAGGAGAACAATTTCCACCATTATTTTCTCTCACAGGAGGACCATCATGAGCGAATCAACAAAACTGAAATTCAACGAACCGTGGATCCCGCAGCGCGCGGACCCGTATGTGTACCGGCATACGGACGGCACTTACTATTTCACCGCGTCCGTCCCTGCCTACGACGGCATCGTGCTGCGCCGCTCGGACACGCTCGCCGGTCTCGCGGACGCGCCGGAGGTCGAGATCTGGCACAAGCACGCGCGGGGCATCATGAGCAAGCACATCTGGGCGCCGGAGCTCCACTACCTCGACGGGAAATGGTACGTCTATTACTCCGGCGGCGACGTCGACGACATCTGGGAGATCCGCCCGTACGTCCTCGAATGTCAGGGGCAGGATCCGCTCTCGGACCCGTGGGTGGAACGAGGCAAGATGAAACGCGCGGCGGGCGACGTGTTCTCCTTCGAGGCGTTCTCGCTCGACGCGACCGTCTTTGAAAACAAGGGCAAACGCTACTATGTCTGGGCGGAGAAGGTCAGCGTCTACCCGCAGATCTCCAACCTGTACATCGCCGAGATGGAGACGCCCTGCAGCCTGAAGACGGTGCAGGTGCTGCTGACGACGCCGGACTACGACTGGGAGCGCGTCGGTTTCTGGGTGGACGAAGGACCTGCCGTCATCCACAACGCCGGAAAGATCTACCTCACCTACTCCGCCTCCGAGACCGGTCCCGCGTACTGCATGGGCATGCTCACGGCGGACGAGGATTCCGACCTGCTTGACCCGCGCTCCTGGACCAAGGAGCGCTATCCGGTGCTCACGAGCGACCCGTCGCGGGGCATCTACGGACCGGGGCACAACAGTTTCACGGTCGACGAGGAGGGGAACCCGATCATGGTCTACCACGCGCGGACCGAGGAAAAGATCATCGGCAATCCCCTGTACAACCCGAACCGCCACGCGATGCTGATGCGTCTGAGGTTCGACCCTGAGAGCGGACGTCCGATCTTCTCCTATGACTGACGACCCGTTTCTCCCGCAAAACGCCGCAGCGCCGGCACGATCCCCGGGGATCCGGCAGTCTGCGGCGCTTTCTTTTGCATCACTCCTCCATACGGCAGCGGAAGATTATCCCTCCATATGGTAGCGGATCGCCATTCGGATGTCCTGATTGTAGTCTCCGAATCCCTGCCCGTAGAGCGTCAGCCCATGCGATGTGGCGCGCCCTTCGGGCACCGTGAACCGCAGTTTCATCACCGACTGCCCGTTCAGCTCCAGATCCCGCACGGTGACGTCCGAGAGACGCGCGCCGTCCAGAAACGTCCCCTCCGTATCGATCGTCAGTTTTTTCATCAGACCGTACTGATTCAGGAAATCATACCACCATTCCGGGTTAAACAGCCCCCGCCGGTCTCCGAAATCCCCGGGGCAGATCCACGACCCGATCGCCGTCCCGTTCAGGGAAAACTCGATCGTGGACGGCCAGTCGTTGTTGTGCTGCGGCGCCTCGGAGGAGAGCTCAAAGCGCAGGCTCAGGGAGTCGATCACCCCTTTCCCCGGGATAAAGTTGGGCAACAGGTACTCCACATACCCGGTCGTGAACCAGAGAATGCGCGCCTTGCGCCGATCCGGGTGCGTGAAGAGCCTCGGCTCGTCCAGATGCCCGAGGAACGCATGCTCGGTCGCCAGCCCGCAGGTCGGCGCCACCGAGAAGTCCGAATAGCCGCCGACCGGTATCTCCGCCCGGTACAGCCTGGAATGCCGCGCGGCGTCCTGCGTAAAGTCGATGGCGATCTGATCCATAGCCGGATAACAGCACTTCTGCATGCCGTGCGAGGCGGGCACGTCGAGAATGTAGATCAGCCCGCATTCCTCCAGCTTTGCGATGTGCGGGCTGAGCGTGCTCATGGACAGCCCGAGCTGTTGTGCAGTCTGACGGAGATTGATCCCCCTGTGCGCGAGGATCTGCTTGAGGATCCGGATGCGCAGATCGGAGCTCAGCGCCTGAAAAACGGAAAACTGTGCGTCAAGGGAGCCCTGCTCGTCCATAAAACACCTCTCTTTCCTGCCAATTCTGGCGAAAGAAATTATTTTTGATTTATACGAAACAATTCCCTTTCAGTATACCAAAATTGCCTTGTTTGTCAAGAAATCTGTCCAAAAATCAGCGGAATTTATATTTTGATATTATGAATAGTATTTTAGCTATATCTAAACGATTAGCAAATTAAACGAAAAAAGACATTGACAAAATAGCAGAATTGATATTAAAATTACATCATACACGGGCAGCGGATAAATCGTCTTTGTGTAATTTGACGGAAAAATATGTAATATTCATTCTATTCATATTCAGTTCCGTCATGCACAGGAATTCTATTCCAAAACCCGAAATAAAACACATTTTACAAGGAGGAATTCAGTATGAAGAAGAAATGGTTAGCAGGTCTTCTCTCCGCGGCTATGGTTCTCTCGATGGGCACCATGGCGATGGCTGAGGAGGCGGAAACCGAGGCGGCTCCTACCGCTGTCACCACAGTAGGTCCGGACGATGCCACAGCGAAGTACGAGCTCTGGTCATTCGTTGACCTGCACAACGAGTTCTACGGCAAGATGGTAGACCTCTGGAACGAGCAGAATCCGGATCGCACGATCCAGATCACGTTCAGCACCTATCCGTACCCGGATCATCACAACAA
>CANQYP010000112.1 GCA_947628045.1 uncultured Lachnospiraceae bacterium
GGCGAGGTCGAGCTTGCGTGGGAATGCGGCAAAGGCGATGTGCTGGCGGTCACCGGCACGAACGGCAAGACGACGACGACCAGCCTGCTGGGCGAGATCCTGCGCGCGTACAGAGACGAGGTGTATGTCGTCGGGAACATCGGGACGTCCTACACGGGCGTCGTGTCGCAGATGACAGAGCAGGCGGTCACGGTGGCGGAGATCAGCAGCTTTCAGCTCGAGACGATCGAGACGTTCGCGCCGAAGGTCAGCGCGATCCTCAACATCACGCCGGACCATCTGAACCGGCACCACACGATGGAGGAGTACATAAGGGTCAAGGAGCTGATCACGAAGAACCAGGGACCGGACGACATCTGCGTGCTCAACTATGAAGATGAGATCCTGCGCGGATTCGGAGCGGATCTGAAGATCGGGGTTATATACTTCAGCAGTCTGCATACACTGGAAGAGGGAATTTATCTCGAGAATGAGGACATCATATACGACAGAGGCGGACAGCGGATCCGTCTGTGCTCTGTGCGGGAGCTGAACCTGGTGGGGCGGCACAACTATGAGAATGTGATGGCGGCGGCAGCGATGGCGCTGGCGTACGGGGTGCCCGCCGATATCGTCCGCGGGGTGATCTGCGCGTTCCAGGCGGTCGAGCACCGCATCGAGTTTGTGCGCGAGCACCGCGGCGTCGTCTATTACAACGACTCCAAGGGGACGAACCCGGACGCGGCGATCAAGGGCATTCAGGCGATGGACCGCCCGACGCTTTTGATCGGCGGGGGCTACGACAAGAATTCTTCTTACGAGGAGTGGATCCGCGCGTTTGACGGCAAGGTAAAATATCTGGTACTGATAGGACAGACAAGGGAGAAGATTGCGCAGGCGGCGAGAGCGTGCGGGTTCGGGGATATTATCCTCGCGGATTCGCTGGAGGATGCCGTGCAGATCTGCGCCGACCGGGCGGTGAGCGGAGACGCCGTTTTGCTGTCGCCGGCGTGCGCGAGCTGGGGTATGTTCCCGAACTATGAGGTGCGGGGCAGGCGCTTTAAGGAACTGGTAAATCAACTGACCTAGGAAGTGGACGCATGCGCGCAAAATCCGGGAAGGCAGACCGCTTTCTGCTTGCGACGGTGCTGTTTCTGACGGCATTCGGCATGCTCATGCTCTACAGCATGAGCGCGTACAACGGAAGGGTGCGGTTCGGGGACTCCGCGTATTATTTCAAAAAGCAGCTCTTTGCGCTGGCGCTCGGGCTGGCGGCAATGTACGGGGTGGCATGCATGGACTACCATGCGCTGCTGCGGTTTTCCGTCCCGGCGTACCTTGTGTCGCTTGTCCTCTCGGGGGCGGTGCTGCTGTTCGGGGACACGTACAACGGCTCCAGGCGGTGGCTGTCGATCGGACCGCTGTCGTTCCAGCCGGCGGAGTACGCGAAACCGGCGGTGATCCTGTTGCTCGCGGGGCTCGTGAGCCGCATGGACCGCAAAAAGAGCGGGCGGACGATCCTTGCCGTGCTGTTTCTGGTCCTGCCGATCGTGGGACTGGTCGGCACGAACAACCTGAGCACGGCGGTCATCATTCTGGGCATAGCCGTGCTGATGATCTTCCTTTCAAATCCGAGGTATCTGCCGTTTCTCTGGATCCTTCTGGCGGGGACCGGATTTCTGGGGATCTTCCTGAGTCTGGAGTCCTATCGCCTGGAGCGCCTGGCGATCTGGCGCAACCCGGAACAGTATGAGAAGGGGTTCCAGACCGTTCAGGGGCTGTATGCGATCGGATCCGGCGGTCTGTTCGGGCGGGGGCTGGGCAACAGCCTGCAGAAACTCGGCTTTGTGCCGGAGGCTCAGAACGATATGATCTTTGCGGTCATCTGTGAGGAGCTGGGGCTTTTCGGGGCGCTCCTGTTGATGCTGCTGTTTCTGATCCTGCTGTGGCGTTTCATGGTGATCGCCACGCATGCGCCGGATCTGTTCGGCTCGCTGATCGCGGCGGGCATTATGGGACACATCGCGATCCAGGTGATCCTGAACATCGCGGTGGTGACGAACACGATCCCGAACACGGGGATCACGCTGCCGTTCATCAGCTACGGCGGCACATCGGTGCTGTTTCTGCTCGCAGAGATGGGGCTTGCTCTGTCGGTGAGCCGCCACAGCAGACTGTGACCGCGGCGCGCCCGCAGGCTGCGCAATGACATGGCAGCCGCTTTGCACAAAAAAAATCCTTCGGCATATACTGGGGTATATGGTGCCGGAGGGGACGCGTCGGCGTCCCCGGCACGGCGGAAAGCCGGGGGATGGATGTGAGCGGTCTGGAGATCACGGGAGGCGTGCCGCTGCGCGGCGAAATTTGTATACAAGGCTCCAAGAACGCGGCGCTGCCGATCCTGGCGGCGTGCATTCTGGGAGAAGGAATCTGTGAGATAGAGAATTGTCCGCGGATCGACGACGTGGCGGACACGCTGGCGATCATGCAAAGGCTTGGGTGCCGAATCCGGCGCTCGGGCGATACGGTTCGGGTCGATGCCTCGGGCGTCGACCGCTTTGAGACGGGCGGGGAGGAGACCGCTCGGATCCGCTCATCGGTCCTTTTTTTGGGCGCGCTGCTCGGAAGGATGCGAAAAGCGGTGCTGCCGCTCCCGGGCGGGTGCGCGATCGGGGCGCGTCCGATCGACCAGCATATCGCGGCGCTGCGTCAGCTCGGCGCACGGTTTTTTCTGGAGGAAAAGGTCACGGCGGACGCCGGCGCGCTGAAGGGCGGCAGGGTGCGCCTCGCGATGCCGAGCGTGGGCGCGACGGAAAACGCGATCCTTGCCGCGGTGACGGCGCCCGGGGAGACGCTGATCTCCCCCGCGGCGAGAGAGCCGGAGATCGACGAGCTGTGCGCGTTCCTGAACGGGCGCGGGGCGCAGATCATGCGGACAGAAGAGGGCGGGATCCGTATCGTGGGCGTGCGGCGGCTTGGCGGCACGCGCTATCGCGTGGGACCGGACCGGATCGTAGCCGGGACGTATCTGCTTGCCGCCGCTGCGACGCGGGGGCAGATCGAGATCCCGGAGTTTCCGCATCAGGAGCTTGGCGCGCTGCTCGCCCTGCTGCGCAGGATGGGCGTGACGGTCGTGTGTGGGGAGCGCGCGCTGTGTCTTAGCGCCGACCGCCCGATCCGTGCCGTGCCTTATCTGGAGACGGCGCCGTATCCGGGCTTTCCGACTGATCTGCAGTCGCCCCTCATGGCGGTGCTTTGCCGCGCGCGGGGAGAGAGCTGCATCTGTGAAACGATTTTTGAGAGCCGGTTCCGGACGGTGCCCCAGCTGCAGAAGATGGGTGCAAAGATACAAACGGACAGCAGATGCGCCGTGATAAAAGGGATTCCGGCGCTTACGTCGGCGAGCCTTACATCGCCGGATCTGCGGGGCGGGGCGGCGCTTGTGATCGCGGCTCTGCAGGCGAACGGGAGCTCCGTCATTCAGAATACGAGGTACATTGCGCGCGGGTATGAGGACATCTGCAGAGACCTGGGCAGGCTCGGCGCGAAGATCCGGTGGATCGAAGAGGAATGACGGCAGGCAGTACAGGGGGAAGAAATGGGACAGAACAAACGAACGAGAAAAAAGCTGAGGATCGCGAAGGTGTTGACAGGGCTCGCCATATTTGTGCTTTTGCTGGCGTTTCTCCTGCTGTTTCGCGTCCGAAAAATAAAGGTGTACGGCAACGAACACCACTCCTCGGAGGAGATCTCTTCGGATCTGACCGACAACGCGTTTCTGAAAAATACGGTCTACATGCTGTGGAAATACAGGGACGGGAAGATCCCGGACGACATGCCTTATCTGGAGACGCTCCATGTGCAGATGAAATCCCCGTCGCGGCTGGACGTGCATGTGACGGAGAAACCGCCGGTGGCATATCTGGACAAGGGCGGCTGCGTCTACATCGACCGGGACGGGATGGTGCTGGAGATCACCGACGAGGCGTATGACGGGATCCCGGTCGTCACGGGCGTCGCGGTGGAGGAGCCGCTGCTCTACCAGAAACTTCCCGCGCAGAGCGGCGCGCAGCTGCGGACGATCCTGAGCCTGACACAGCTTTTGTCTTATCAGGGCGTCACGGCGGATGAGATCCGTTTCGGGGATAACATGGAGATCACGATCTTTGCGGGGAATATTGAGATCCAGCTCGGGCAGGACGAATACCTGGAGGAGAAGGTGGCGAATCTCGCGAAGATCATGCCGAGGCTGGAAGACCAGAGCGGCGTGCTCCATCTGGAAGGCTTTACCGGGCGCAACGAGCAGGTGCCGTTCACCCCGTCCGACACGGATATCCACGCGGTGGACGAAGACGACGAAGGAGATGCGGACGGCGCGGGAGAAGAAGGCGGGAACGGCGCGGAAGGCGAGAATGGAGCAGATGGCGGGGACGGTGCGCAGGGCGAGGACGCGCAGGACGGCGCGGACTCCGGCGAAGACGGAACGGTCATTTACCCGATGGTCTTCAATTCCTCGGGGACGCTGGTCTACAACGTCCATGTGGAGAACGGCGTGGTCGTCGACGAATACGGGAACCCGGTGCCGGGCGTGACGATCAACGAGGACGGAAACGTGGTGGACGCGTACATGAATGTGTTTGATTCAAAGACGGGGGAGAATATCCAGCAATAAAAAGTTGAGAATTATGAAAAAATCTCTTGATAAATTCTGCAAGAACCTATATTATAAAAACAGTACGGTGGATAGTGGGGGTAGTCTGCGAATAAGCCGCCGCAAACAAGGGGAAGTATAAATAGGACGCTTTCCTGGGGACAGCTGTTCCGAGGAGGAGCGCTCCGGTACGAAAAGGAGGAAACACGGTGTTAGAGATTATGTCAAACGAAACGGAATCCGCTGCGAAGATTATCGTGATCGGCGTTGGCGGTGGAGGAAACAACGCGGTCAGCCGGATGGTCGAGGACACGATCGTAGGCGTAGAGTTTATCGGGATCAACACGGATAAGCAGGACCTGCTCCGGTGCAAGGCTCCGACCACGATCCAGATCGGCGAGAAGGTCACGAAGGGTCTCGGCGCCGGCGCGAAACCGGAGGTGGGACAGCAGGCGGCTGAGGAGAGCGCGGAGGAGATTCGCCAGGCAGTCCAGGGCGCGGACATGGTGTTCGTCACCTGCGGCATGGGCGGCGGCACCGGCACGGGCGCGGCTCCGATCGTCGCGGGCATCGCGAAGGAGATGGGCATCCTGACGGTAGGCGTTGTGACGAAACCGTTTCGTTTTGAGGCGAAGACGCGCATGAGCAATGCCCTGATGGGGATCGAGAAACTCAAGGAGAATGTGGACACGCTGATCGTGATCCCGAACGACAAGCTGCTTGAGATCGTGGACCGCAGGACTACGATGCCGGAGGCGCTGAAGAAGGCGGACGAGGTGCTGCAGCAGGCGGTGCAGGGCATCACGGATCTGATCAACCTGCCGGCGCTGATCAACCTCGACTTCGCGGATGTTCAGACGGTCATGACCAACAAGGGCATCGCGCACATCGGCATCGGACAAGCCAAGGGCGACGACAAGGCGCTCGAGGCAGTCAAGCAGGCGGTCTCCAGTCCGCTGCTTGAGACGACGATCGCGGGCGCGTCCCATGTCATCATCAATATTTCCGGCGACATCTCCCTCATCGACGCGAACGACGCGGCGAGCTACGTGCAGGAGATGGCGGGCGAGGACGCGAACATCATCTTCGGCGCGATGTACGACGATACATACGCGGACGAGGCGAGCATCACGGTGATCGCGACCGGGCTTGAGGATACGGCAAAGAAGAAGGAGAAACCTGCGCGCAGGAGCAGTTCCGCGCCGGATTTCAGTTTCCTTCGCAGCGAGGCGAACCAGCCGACGCCGTCCTACAAGGCTCCGACGGTGCAGCTGCGCACCCCGACGATGAATCCGGGTTCCCTGCGCGCTCCGGAGAGCAAGGTGCAGGAGAAGGATATCCAGATCCCGGATTTCCTCAGAAGGAATTGATTCTTCAAGGAAAGGCTGATCCTTCCAGAAAAGATTGATGATTCAAAGAAGAGTTGATCGTGCAAAAAGAAGAGTGAGAAGAATGCGGGCGTCGCTTGTGCGGCGCCCGTTTGTATAAAGCAGAGTTCATTCCGGCAGTTCGCCGATCAGCTGTCTCAGACGTCTGATCTCAGCGTCCTTATCGGCGATCTCAGCGTCTTTATCGGCAAGCTGCGCTCGCTGCTCGTCAATCGTCTCCTGCATCTCATCCATCATATACTGCACAGTGTTTCGATCAAGGATCCGCAGTTCTTCTGAAAATATTCCCATCACTTTCTCCACATTCTGGCAAAGACAGTACACGTCTTTGTACATGGGCCTGAATTCCGGGTATGTATCGATCAGCCGGAGGATGATCTCCGGATCGTCCTGACTCAGGAACGCAAGCCACGCCTCGGTTTCGTTTCGGATACCTTTATTTTGAATGCTCCTGCCGAAAATGTCAAGGGGTATGAAGAGATATTTCTGCAGAAGGTCGAGTTTCAACCCGGTGTTGGAGCGCTGCTCGAAATAGTGCAGGTAGCTGTCTGGAAACCGCTTGAATTCCCCTACGCTCTCTTCGATGAAGACGATCGTGTAGACCTCCTTGATCTCGGTATAGCTGAATTTCTTCTTCCTCTCGTCGCGGAGCCGCTTGTACTGCCGCAGCAGAAGATCTGCGGAATAACAGGCGCTGCGCTGTCCGGGGAAGGCGTAGCCTATCTTCTGAGCCTCTACGTTTACGAGACTGCCGTCGTCGAGCTCCACGACTATATCCATGATCAGCAGGGTACCTTCGTCCGCGATGCGCGCGGAATCGTTCGGCAGGACATACTTGATCGTCACATGCATCCCCAGCAGAACAGACAACAGTCGGTTGAGGCGTTCGGGCGTATACTCCGCGTTCAATATTTCCTTGAAAAAGGAATCGTACAAGAGCTTAACGCCTCGAACTCCGGTGCAGAAATCGAGAAATTCTTCCTGCTGGGCTGTGTCCCAGCCGTCAAACTGCTGTGCGAGCGCCGGTGTTGACCGAATCTGCCGCAACAGATTTTCTCTTTCGTGGATCATCGGAAAATACTGTTTCAGCTTGTTTCCCATAGAGCCTCCTTGAAATGATTTGAAGTGAAATATATATAATATGTGGATAAGTATAACATAATTAGATGCAAAATGCAAGATATGAAAAAAGTTTTCTTGGTTGTTTCCCGGCTAGAAGAAGAACAGGCGCTTGGCGAAACGGAGCAGGATCCTTCTGGCGTTTGCGGATTATAATCGGATCGCCCTTCCGACCCTTTGCTCAAACACGGTGTAATACCGAAAGCCGAGCGTTTTCAACAGTTCTGCCGCGTCGCTGAAACGGTACCCGAGCTGTTCCGGTTCGTGCGCGTCGGAGCCGACGGTGACGAGTTCACCGCCGAGCTCCCGGTAGCGCCGGAGCACGCCGGTGCAGGGATTCGGTTCGCCGAGCCCGTATTTGAGTCCGCCTGTGTTGAGCTCGAGGCATTTGCCGTTCTCGATGAGCAGACGAAGGATCGGGTCGATGTAGTCCGCGTAGGGTTCGTAGGAATAGTATCTGTTGCGGTTCGGACCATAGCGGACGATGTAGTCCATGTGCCCGAGGGTGTCATAGGACGCCGGATCGCAGAGGCGCAGCGTCTCATACTGCACGCGGAAGAACTCCTCGTAGCAGTCGCGCTCGGAACGTCCCTCGAAGTAGGAGGGATAGTAGGGGTCCATGCCGTTTAAGTTATGCAGGGAGGCGATGATGAGGTCGAACGGGTATTCCCGGGACAGCCGGGTGAGCGCATCCGGCAGATGTGGCTGGATGCCGTATTCCATGCCGACGCCGATTCGGATCCGGTCACGGTACTGCTCCCGCAGCCGGGGCATCTGTGAAAAATAGCGGTCAAAATCTACGGAAAAATCACAGTCTGAGGGCGGCGCGTCCGGGTCCTCATGCTCCGTGAAACACAGCCCGTCAAGACCGAGCGCGATCGCGTGTTCGATCATCTGCACGGCAGGCGTGTCACAGTCGCCCGAGAAATCCGAGTGAAGGTGGCAGTCATATTTGATCGTTCCCATATTCGGAACACTCCTCTCGCGAAACTATGCGCGCCCTGTGGCAATGCTGAATCTGCCTTGTCAGGGCGCATTTGTCGGGTCGTGTCTGACAGGCAGTCTGCGGCGGGCGTCTATTCGCGGCACATGCGTGCGCGCGGCTATGCCCGCCGTTTATGTCTTCCGGCACCAAAAGGCTCACGCGGCACATGCGCGCGCGACTATGCCCGCCTTTGGCATCAGCATTTTGCACATCCCCGCACCATAATAGCGAATGTGATGCAAAAAGTCCACAAAATTTTTCTTTCTGCGTATATTTGCTCTTGAATTTTTGGGACAAATTGGTTAGAATAGCAAATAGGTTGAGGGCGTGCAGTATATGCCTGCCCCGACAGAAATTTAACAATATTACATTTTAGGAGGAATTGTAATTATGGCAGTGAAAGTTGCAATCAATGGTTTTGGACGTATCGGCCGTCTCGCTTTCAGACAGATGTTCAACGCAGAGGGCTACGAAGTAGTTGCGATCAACGATCTTACCAGCCCGAAGATGCTCGCTCATCTTCTGAAGTATGATTCTTCTCAGGGCAAGTACGCTCTGGCTGACACGGTTTCCAGCACAGAGGATTCCATCGTGGTTGACGGCAAGAACATCACGATCTACAAAGAGGCAGACGCTTCCAAGCTTCCGTGGGGCGAGCTTGGCGTAGACGTCGTTCTGGAGTGCACCGGTTTCTACACCTCTAAGGCGAAGGCTGAGGCTCACATCCAGGCTGGCGCGAAGAAGGTTGTCATCTCTGCTCCGGCAGGCAACGATCTTCCGACCATCGTTTACAATGTAAACCA
>CANQYP010000113.1 GCA_947628045.1 uncultured Lachnospiraceae bacterium
GCTGTACATCGTGCTGATGCTCATGCCGTTTCAGGTGCTGATGCTGCCGCAGTATCTCGTGCTGGACCGGTTTCATCTGCTGGATACGCACGCGGCGGTGATCCTGCCGGCGGTGTTCTCGACCTTTCCGGTGTTCATCATGTACCGATTCTTTTGCGGGATCCCGGAGGCGATCCTCGAGGCGGCGCGCATCGACGGGGCGGGACAGCTGCAGGTGTTCTTTCGGATCGGCATTCCGCTCGGGGCGGCGGGCATTGTGTCCTCCGGCATTCTGGGATTTCTGGAATCGTGGAACATGATCGAACAGCCGATGACGTTTCTGAAGACGAAATCGCTGTGGCCGCTGTCGCTGTTCCTGCCGGAGATCGGGCTGGAGGAGGTCGGGCTTGGCTTTGCGGCGGCGTTTCTGATGCTGGTTCCGGCGCTGCTTTTGTTCCTGAGCGGGCAGGAGTATCTGGAGCATGGGATCGCGGCGGCTGCGCTGAAGGAGTGAGGGAAAGCAGTGGCTGCACTATAGGAGTAAAGGAAAAGCAGCGGTTGTGCTGATGGAGCGAGGAGAAGATGGTGAGTGTGTGGAAAGCGTGAGAGAAAAGCAACGGCTGCGCTGAAGACGTGAGGATAAAGTGAGGATAAGGCGGCGGCGCTGAAGGAGTAAGAGAGGGGGCGTTGAAGGATGAAAAATGGGAAATTGGCGCGTGCCACGGCAATGTTTTTTGCGCTCATGCTGTGTTTCACGATCCTGTCCCGCGCGGCGGATCAGCTGAGCGTTGCGGTGGTGACAACAGAGCGCCCGCAGAACCGCATGATCGAGCACGCGGTGAAAACCTCGGGAAGAATCGTGCAGAATCAGGAGCTGGCGGTGACGACGCTGCCGGATCAGCGCGTGACGGCGATCTACGTGCGCGAGGGGCAGCGCGTGGCGAAAGGCGACCTGCTCTTTGAAGTCGATACCAGCTTGCTCGAGGAGAAAATCCTGGATCAGCAGCAGGAGATGGAGAAACAGGAGCTGCAGGTGAAGGACGCGAAGAGTCAGAAGGAGGTCAGCGCCCAGCAGAAGGCGAACGCACAGGCACAGGCGGCGGAGCAGTATTCACTGTCGACCAGACAGGCGGGGGTGCAGCTTGCGAGGGCGAAACAGCAGCTCGATCAGGCAAAGACAAAACTGAAGAAATTCAAGAAGTCCAAATCCAGGAAATCCGGCGGAACAGGGGCTGAGGACTCCGACGTCGAGGACGCGCTTTTGCAGACGCTGGAGGACAAGACGAACGCGTATGTCGCGGCGCAGGGAGAGCTGCGCACGCTCGAGTGGGAGATTGAAAACGCGGTCTACACGGCGAAACAGGAGGCAATGACAGCGTCGTCGGGGGCGACGCTGACGGCGGAAGGGAAAACGTTTACCGGGGCGGCGGAGGAACCGATTGCCGGGGAATCTGCGGACGCAGGGGTGATAGAGCTTGTGGACGCAGGGGCGGAGATGGGGCTGTCGGTGATAGACGCAGGGGAGGCAGAACTTGTAGACGCAGGGGCGGAGATGGAACTGCCGGTGATAGACGCAGGGGAGATAGAGCTTGTAGACGCAGGGACGGCAGAACTTGTAGACGCAGGGGCGGAGATGGAACTGCCGGTGATAGACGCAGGGGAGATAGAGCTTTTGGACGCAGGGGCGGAGATGGAACTGCCGGTGATAGACGCAGGGGAGATAGAGCTTTTGGACGCAGGGGCGGAGACAGAGCCGCCCGCGATGGACATGGGGGAATTGACGACTGGTTCGGACGCCGCTCTGTCCGGGGCGGGGAGCGACCTTGATCTGAGTATAGAAGTGGAATCTGTGTCCGGCGGGGATGCGGGGGAGCAGAACATGGCTCCGAACGCCGAAAATCAAACTGGGTCAGGTTCAGGCGCGGCGGTAGAAAATGCGGAGGTTCCGGATTCGGTGATCCCAGACGCGGATGTTCAGGACATGAATTCCGCAGACTTGGACGCCCCGGATTTGGACGTCTCGGATCCGGACTCCGGAGTGTTGATCGTGGACGACGCCCAGGATCTGACCGCGCCGCAGCCGGGCATGCCGGAACTGACTACGCCTCAGCCGGGCATGCCAGAACTGACTACTCCGCAACCGCCCGCATCGGAGCCGACTACACCCCAGCCGCCCGCATCGGAGCCGACTGCGCCGCAGCCGAGCGCTCCCCAGCCGCCTACACAGGAGGAGCTGGCGCAGATCGAGCAGACGGTTCGCGACAATTACAGCCAGGAGCTGGCGGCGGCGCAGCAGAAGGTGAACGACGCGCAGGCAGAGAAAGAGGCGGCAGAGGCGGCGCTCATGAAATACCAGCAGGAACAGCTCTCGGCGGATCGCTCCGAGGATGCGCAGACCGCACAGCAGCTGGCAGCGGACGTGAAAGCGGCGCAGCAGGCGTATGAGGACGCGGCGCTTGCGGCGAACGAGGCGTCTGTGACTTCAGGCAGGGCGGTGGCGACCGCAAACATTGCCGATCCCTCGAACAGTTCAGATCGCATGAGCGAGATTACCTACGAGCAGATGGAGCTGACGCTTGAGAAACTGGAAGGGTTGAAGGAGGCGAAGGGAAAGGTCTGCGCAGAGGCGGACGGCATGATCACGAAGATCAACGTTATGACCGGGGAGAAAACGGCGGATACGACCGCGCTTTTGATGGCAGATCTGTCGAAAGGGTATCGGTTTACGGCGGATATCACGAAGGAGCAGCAGAAGTATATCGGCACGGGCGACCTTGTCAGCCTGACATCCGGGGACGGCAAGCAGAAACTGGAGGAGCTGCCGGTAGAGTCGGTAGCGGCGGACGAAAACGATGAGGGCGTTTATCATGTGACGGTCCAGATTCCGGAGGACACGTTTGAGCTCGGCATGAATGTAAGTCTGGACTTCAGCCGGAAGTCCGAGGCATATTCAGTGACGGTGCCGCTCTCGGCATTGCATCTGGACAGCAAGCAGCAGCCGTATGTGCTTGTCGCGGAGGAATACGACTCGATCATGGGCAAGGAGAATCGGGCGCGCAAGGTGAGCGTCACGGTGTTGGAGCAAAACGAGAGCTATGCAGCGCTCGCGGAAGGCGTGATCGGAAGTGAGACGGAGGTCATCGTGCAGTCGGACAAAGCGGTCGACGCCGGGAGCCGTGTGCGGGTCGAGTGAGGGCAGAGAAGTCGGAGCAGAGAAACGAAACAGGAGCGGAAGAATGGGAGCGGGAAAGAAGATCGGAAACGGGATCCGCCTTGCAATTATGGCAGCGTGTTATTTCCTGGCGGCGCGCTGCAGCGAAAACATGCAGGACGCGGCGCAGATCGCGGTGGTGTCGCTTGCGGACGGAGGTGTGACAGCTGCGAGGGCGGAGGCGATCTGCGAGGAGGAACGGGAGGAAGAGCTGTCCCTGTGTTTCTGGCGCGAACAGAAGGGGTTGCAGTTTTCCTGCGAGGAGACCGGGGCGACCGTGTGGGCGACGGCGCTTTTGACAGAGGGCGACCCGGAGCTTGTCGCGCGCGGGAGCGAGTTCCTCGCCTGGCAGGAGGAAGGCTGCATGACAGACGCCAAGACGGCGCAGGAGCTGTTCGGGACGCAGAGAGCGAACGGTCAGCTGGTCTGTTGCGGCGGGAACGCGTACACGGTGTACGGGACTTTTGAGAGTCTGGAGCGGACCGTCGTGCTGCGGACGGGCGGCTTGGCGGAAGTCCAAACGGAGGGGCTTTCCGGCGCTGCTGCGCAGTTCGATCATCTCTCATTGAAGACGCCGGAGGGCACGAGCGCGAAGGCGGGCGCGGAACAGCTTTTGATGCGCTGCGGTCTTTCCGGCGACGTCGCGGATTTTACATTTCCGGGCATGATCTGCCAAAATCTGCTCCTGGTACTTCCGGCGCTGCTGGCGGCGGGGCTGATTCGGATTCTGTGGAGCTGTCTGCGGACGGGTGTTCGGCAGAGGCAAAGCGGGACAGAGCTTGCAGAGACTCAGAATGCGGCGGGGAGAATGATCGGGTTGAAGGGCAAATTTTTCTGTGCCGCAATGCTTGTCGGCGTCGCGGCGGCAGCCTTTTTTCTCTTTCGGAATCATTTGCAGATCCCTGCCGACATGATCCCCACGAGATGGTCGGATTTTTCCTTCTGGTCTCAGTGGTGGACGGGACAGAAGGCGAACCTGCTGCAGATCCTTGGCAGCGCGCAGGGTGAGATGCAGCTTGAGGCGCTGTGGAACTGCGGGCTGTCAGTCATCTGTGATCTTTTGGCGATCGTCATGGGACTCTCTTTTCTGCATGTGGATAGGTGAATTTTTGCTGTCTCGCGGAGAAATGTTTGACATTTTTGTTGCATAATTTCCGCAACTACAATATAATCAACCTATAAGAAAGGTTTGAATTTTTGTCACAAACCAATAAGGAAAGTCGGATACCGCATGATACGAGACGGGAGCAAAATGCGATTGATCCGGCTTTTTGGTTTTTGATTGATGGGAGGCAGCAATGAAATATATCGAGACGTTTCGCGAGGGAGATAAGATCAACGATGTTTACCTTTGCAAATTTAAGCAGTCCGCGACCACGAAGAACGGCAAAGATTACGAGAACGTGACCTTTCAGGACAAGACCGGGACGGTCGGCGCGAAGATCTGGGAGCCAAATTCGTCGGGGATCAATGAGTTCGGCGTCATGGATTATGTATTTGTCTCGGGCGATGTGACGAGCTACCAGGGCAGTCTCCAGCTGAATGTCAGGCGCGCGCGCAAGGCGCAGGAGAACGAATATGTGGTGAGCGATTATCTTCCGGTGAGCGAAAAGAATATCGACGATATGTACGAGGAATTGATGACGCTCATGAGACAGGTGGAGAATCCGTACCTGCAGAAACTGATCCGTATGTACTATGTCGACAATTCGTCGTTCATCGATGCGTTCAAGAAACATTCGGCGGCGAAGACGGTGCACCACAGCTTTGCCGGCGGTCTGCTGGAGCACACGCTCGGGGTCGTAAAGCTGTGCGTTTTCTACACGCAGCAGTACCCGTACCTGAATAAGGATCTGCTCCTGACGGCGGCGCTATTCCATGACATCGGGAAACTCAAGGAGATCTCGAATTTCCCGGAGAATGACTACACGGACGACGGGCAACTCCTCGGGCACATTGTGATGGGGAGCGAGCTGGTGGGGTTCGGCTGCCGCCACATCAAGGATTTTCCGAGAAAACTGATGAGCGAGCTGCAGCACTGCATCCTGGCGCATCACGGCGAGCTGGAGTTCGGCTCCCCGAAGAAACCGGCGCTGGCGGAGGCGATGGCGCTGAACTACGCGGACAATACGGACGCCAAGCTGGAGACGATGCGCGAGGTATTAAAGGGCGCGGGGGACAATCCGGACTGGCTCGGATACAACCGGCTGTTTGAGACGAATCTGAGGAAGAGTTCGGAGTTTTAATGAAAGCTGATAAAGTTAAAAGCTAGAGATTTTAATTTAGTTTGACAGGGGTTAGATGTGTTGATCCATAATAATATGTGAAAAACTTCAAGTTCCGGATATAGTGTTCTGTAATATGCCTGAGTGAAACATAAAATCTGTACAGAACATGATGAATTACAGAATACGGTAACTTGGTAAAAAACGGAAGGAACATGTGGAAAAAGGTGCATAGGCGTTGATGAAATGATTAGAAGAAACAGGAGAGCGGTTTGAAAAAGGACGACATAATAACTTTGAGAATTGAGGATCTCAGTAGCGAAGGACTGGGCGTTGGCAAATGCGATGGATTCACGTTTTTTGTGAAGGATACGGTGATCGGTGACATTGCCGAGGCGAAGGTCATGAAAATGAAAAAGACATACGGATACGCGAGGCTGATGCGTCTGATCGAGGCGAGCCCGGATCGCGTCGAACCGCCCTGCCCGGTGGCAAGGCAGTGCGGCGGCTGTCAGATCCAGGCATTGCGCTATCAGGCGCAGCTTGCGTTTAAGGAGAAAAAGGTGTGCAGCAATCTGCAGCGCATCGGTGGGATCGCGGAGCCGCCGATGGAGCCGATCATCGGGATGGAGAATCCTTTGCGCTATCGCAACAAGGCGCAGTTTCCGATCGGGCGGAGCCGTGACGGACGACTGATCGCCGGATTCTATGCGGGGCGGACGCACACGATCGTCGAGTGCCGGGACTGTCTGCTGGGCGCGGAAGTAAACAGGCAGATTCTGGACGCGGTGCTCAAGCACATGGAGCAGTATGATATCGAGCCGTACGACGAGACGACCGGGAGCGGGCTGGTGCGGCATGTCATGACGCGCGTCGGTTTTCGAACCGGGCAGATTATGGTCTGTATTGTCGTCAACGGACGCAGTCTGCCGCACAGCGAAGAACTCTGCGCGATCCTCGCCGCGATTCCGGGCATGACAAGCATCATGCTGAACAGCAACCTCGAGAAGACGAACGTGATCATGGGGAAAGACCTGAAAGTATTATGGGGTACGGAATACATCGAGGATCTGATCGGGGACGTGCGTTTCCGCATCTCGCCTTTGTCATTCTATCAGGTCAATCCGCGGCAGACGCAGAAACTGTATGAGAAGGTGTTGGAGTACGCAGGGCTGACCGGGCAGGAGACCGTCTGGGATCTGTACTGCGGCATCGGGACGATCTCGCTCTTCCTGGCGCAGAAAGCGCGTCAGGTCTATGGCGTGGAGCTCGTGCCGGAGGCGATCCGCGATGCACAGCAGAATGCGGAACTCAACGGCATCACGAACGCGGAATTCTATGTCGGCAGGGCGGAGGATGTGCTGCCACGGAAATATGCGGATGAGGGCGTCCGCGCGGACGTCATTGTTGTCGACCCGCCGCGCAAGGGTTGCGAGGAGAGCGTACTGGAGACGATGGTGCAGATGCAGCCGCAGCGTATCGTGTACGTGAGCTGCGATTCCGCGACGCTCGCACGCGATCTGAAATGTCTGGGCGAACGGGGATATGAGGTGAAGAAGGTTTGTCCGGTTGATATGTTCGGAAACAGCGTGCATTGTGAGACAATCTGCAAATTAGTGCGTAAATAAGCAGTTTTCAAATACTTTGGTTACGTGCTTTTGTTAATTTGCCACCCATTTGCCACCGTGATATTGGAAAATATGTATTGAACTATTAAAGGGCTGAACACGTTGAACTTTCAGCGATTCAGCCCTGTTTTTGTGTATTTATGAGGTTTTGCGGGTTGTAGCCTGTTCAAAGAGTTCAACGGAACGAGCAGCCATTATTTCTGTATCTGAACGTACTTTTTTGTTACTTTTTTAAAGCATGGATTTTATAATATCTTCGATGTCGTTTTTTACATAGAGGTAGTGGCAGAAAAAATTATGATTATATAATATTAAAAAGTTTTATAGGAGGCGTTATAGTGAGAAAAAATGCTATTCTTTTTTCGGCAGGTGAATATCAAGATTCTAAGGCATTTCCTAAACCTACTTGCGACTTGCCAGGAGTGAAGTTTGATGTATTAGCTATGGAAAAAAGGTTGAAAAAAATTGGTTTTAATGTAACAAAAAAAGAAAATATAAACAAATCTGAATATATGCCTGTATTGCAACAGTGTGCATCTAAATCAACATCAGATGCTATTCATATTGTATATTTTTCCGGACACGGTGGTCATAGTAATGGGAAGAACTTTATTTACCCATCGGACTTTACGATGCAATATGATATTACTAATGATATAGAAAAAGCAGGCATAAATATTGAAGATATAATATCTGTTTTTAAGGGTAAAGGCAGATTGATTATAATACTTGATGCTTGTCGTAAAAATTTTGGAGTATCAAAAGGCTATTTTTCGGAGATGACATCCGCAGCAAATGTATATATTGCTTATGGTACAATGTTTCAAGATAAGGCAATAGGTGTAAACAATGGACTAAGTTGGTTTACCGAGGCTATTTGCGATGAGATATTAGCTCCCAATATAGATGTTGATACTTTGTTTACACGGGTGAGACAGAATATTTTTACTAAACATTATATTCAAATTCCGCCGAGTGTTAATGCGCTATTAGATAAAGTTATTTTACATCCGGAAATAAGTTATGATGACACAGACAAACAAGTTTATGATTTCATTCAAAAATATGGTGATGAATATACGGATAAATATGGTTATTTTCAGGGAGATGATTTGATTTTCATTGATGCAGCACAGTATTTCGATATTGGATTACTTGATGCTATTTGGAAATTCAAAAAAGTTGATAATAAAATATACAAAGATAAAGGAGTGGACATACCTGAACTTTCAGAAGCGGAAGCAAAGTTAGTTTCTTTTTTAGGTTTTACAAAAAGTAAAAAGTTCTTTTCTTTTGATGATAGTCATACATGGTATTATAATGGACGGCAAATAAGAATGGGAGAAATTCCTCCATTACCACCGAGCATGCAGCAGAAATTACCTGAAGAGGGAAAAGAATACTATGTAAAGCTCAATGCGAAAAAAGAAAATAATAATATTGTTATTACAACAAATTTGCCGGATCAATGTAAGATTTTTATTTGGAATAATAAAAGTAAATCTTCACAGAAAACCGCTGTATCTAATGGAAAAATCTTAATTGAAAATGCAATGGACATATCTAAAGTTGTTATTGACTCTGGCGTATTTACTGATGATGTAAATGTCCAACAAGTCATAGGAGATGAATGCCGCAATCTCGTTGGTGAATTTATAAAGTATCATCCGATATATGGAAATCGAATTTATTGCGTTTTCGAGTTCTAGTAATATTTTTACGCAGCCGAGAGGTTTTCGTTACAGAAAATCCCTCGGTTTTATACAAGGGGGTGCGGACAAAAAGTTGGACTGAATACCATGATTATTCCGGAACGTTTTACGCCACCTGTCCGGACTTTGGGAGCCACCATTCCGGAGATTGGGAGCCACTGATTC
>CANQYP010000114.1 GCA_947628045.1 uncultured Lachnospiraceae bacterium
GCCACTAGCTTTGCCATGTCTGTTCACCTATCTCCTTCAATGTATCGTCCACCAACGAATCCTGGATATCCGTATCGATCTTCTCGCTGACCACCTTCCCGGCGATCATCGATGCAACCGTAATAATCTCCTTCTTGATATCGTCCTGCGCCTTCTTCATCTCGAGCTCCGCCTGTTTGTCGGCTCTCGCGATGATCGCCGCGGCCTCCGCCCTCGCCTCCTCGAGGATCTTCGCCTCGTTCTCAAGCGCCTTCTTGCGCGCGGCGCTCAGGATCGCATTCTCTTCCATGTGAATGTTGCGAAGTTTGTCCTCATACTCGAGACGGAGCGCCTCGGCGTCGACCTTCGCCTTCTCGGCGGAATCGATATTCTCCTTCACCCGCTCGGCACGTTTCTTCAGGAAATCGCGCGCCGGGTTGAACAGCAGATATGACAGGAATGTGAACATCACAAACACTGACAGCGCCAGCAGGACCGCGTCGTGAAGAAGTTGCGGGTCAAGATTAAACAGTCGTTCCAAGATTTCGCCTCCTTTCCCTATATATTTACTCTACGCCGTGGGCGTTCGCCCTTGGCTCTTGAGCCGTGCCGACCCTCGAAAAAGCTTCGCTTTTCCTCGGTCGTGGGCATTCGCCCTATAAATCCACTGTCCCGTGAAATTGCCTGCAAGCAGGCATTTCCCGCTCCAGTGTCTTTGCACGGCTCATTGCTTTCACGAAAGCCTTCCGATCAGCGGATTCGCAAACAAGAGAATAAACGCGATCGCGAGACCATAAAGACCGGTCGTCTCCGCGACTGCCTGTCCGAGGAGCATCGTGGACGTGATGTCGCCCTTCGCCCCCGGGTTGCGTCCCACTGCGGACGCGCCGTGTCCCGCCGCGATACCCTGACCTACGCCGGGGCCGATACCTGCGATCAGCGCAAGCCCCGCGCCGATTGCCGAACAAGCCAATACCAATCCTTCGTTTGTAATACCTTCCATGATAATACCTCCTGTAAATTTATGTTTTGTAATTTTTTGCTTTTTTTGCCGCCGCTCATTCATTGCGGGCAGGACAGCCGATTTCACAGACTTACCCTTCCGCTCCCGGGAGCTTGTCTGTCACAAACACCATCGTCAGCATACAGAACACGTAGGTCTGTATCGCTCCTGAAAAGACATCAAAATAGATGTGCAGGAAACCGGTCCAGCCGATGGCAACCCTGGACAAAAGCGAATAGATCAGCGACATCATGACCGTGCCGGACAGGACGTTTCCGAACAGACGCAGCGACAGGGAAAACGGCACTGCGATCTCGCCGATCAGATTGATCGGAAACAGGAACGGCAGCGGTTGGAACAGTCCGGTAAACGCACCAAATTTGTTGTACTTGATGTTGTTGTACTGAATGATCCCAAATGTGATCAGTCCGAGCGGGAGTGTCACACCGTAATCCGCCGTGGGCGGCCGCAGTCCGAACAGACCTGAAATGTTGCTGATAAAAATAAAGATAAAAATGGATCCGATGTAATTGCGGAATTTCTTCGCATGGACGCCCATGCTGCTCTCCACCATGTTGTCGAGCATCTCGACGATGATCTCCACGACATTCTGAAACCCGGACGGGTACTTTTGCGCATGGCTGATCGTGATCCTTGCCGCCACCGCGAACGCGAGGATCAGCAGCATGACGATCAGTATGGCGACGTGCGTCGTCGTGATCCAGAATGTCTGCCCGAACAGCTTGTAGCTGAAGACGCCGTGAATCATAAAATCCACATCCGACCCAGACGCTGCCAGCAAATTCGCAGTCTCCACGTTTCCTCCTCCTTTCCCACATACTCAAAATTATAACTAATCAGTAACCCTGAATAATTACCCGAACCTATCTCCGGAGCCTTTCCCGGAGCTTGTGCACCAGCGGCTGCAAGAACGCCCCGAATTTCAGGCAGAGCACCCCGACAAAATACGCCATCACATACCCGAATTTCAGATAATGCACCGCTGCCGCAGCTAAAAGAATGATCATGGTGCGCAGCAGATACGCCCTGCGCATATATCCCTCCGCGTCCTTCGGCTGCATATCCAGCGCCCGGTCGATCGACCGGTACATATGCGCCGCCAGAGCGATCGCCACGACGATCCCGCTCCAGAATCCCGTCGCAAACCGGACCCGCAGCCCGGCGAACTGGGGATAAATGCCCGTGACGATCAGGTCGATGACCTCGATCAGGACGCCGGACGCCAGAATGCCGCAGATCAGCTCCAGAAGTGTGTCATTGATTTTCTTTTTCATTCTTCTGCCTTTCCTCCGATGACGGCGGCTGTATCTGTTTCAGGAGGATCCATGTGTTCCTCGCCCCGGCAAGTATCCCGAGAATCAAAAGGACCGCCGTGACAGACCAGCCGTAGCGCTCGTCCAGCCAGCTCCCGATAAACGCGCAGAGCACGACAGGCGCCAGCATGCTGACGCCGAGCTGAGTCACCATCGCAAGAGAACGCACGATCTCATTCTTTTTTTTCATCTCGATCTATCTCCGTCCCACTCTCCTATATTAATGTATTTTAGCATATATGTCCAGAATTTATTGATTATTAATATTTTAACAATCTGTCTGCATCTCTCTCAGGATCTCCATCACAGTCAAAAGCGTGACCGGACCGAGCAGAACGCCGGCAGGTCCGTACAGGTACAGCCCCGCATACACTACCACGACCATCACAAACGGATAAATGCCCAGTTTCGCCCCGATCAGGCGCGGTTCCAGAAACTCCCGCACAATATACGTCAGCAGAAACAGCCCCAGATAGCCGAGCGCCAGGCGGATTTTCTTCTGAAACAACAGGAACACCGCCATCGGGATCAGGACCGTCCCCGTGCCGATAAAGGGCAGCGCGTCCATCAGCCCGATGACGATCCCGAGCACAAGGAAATACGGGCTCCCGAGCGCCCACAACCCGCCCGTGCAGAGCAGAATGATCACAAAAATAATGATGCACTGCGCTTTCATATACATTCCGCCCTGTTTCCACATCCGGTCCGTGATATTGTGAATATGCCGATAGATCCTGTATTTCTGCATGCGGTCGATCATCTCGTCGTAGTCCTTCATCAGCAGGATCACCGCGACGAACAGCATCAGCAGAAACAACCCGGCGTCCAGCGCTTTTTTGAGATATCGAACCGAATAATTGACAACGCCCGGCACAATGTAGACCCTGATCTGCTCTGTCGCGTGCTCCAGGCTGGAGTAGACGAAATCGCGCAGCTCGTCTACCTGGATCCCAAAGCTCTTCTCCGCCATATGGCAGCAGCCGTCCACCCAGCCGCAGAAACAGGTGTAATAGTAGTCAAAATTCATCGCGATCCTTCGGATCTGTCCCATCAGCAGACAGTAAAACCAGTAAAACAGAAAGGTCATGCCGGCAAGCAGAATGACAAGCAGGACCGACACGATCACCTCCTTCTTCCACGGAAGTTTTTTTCGTATCGCCTCCGTCACCGGGTTCAACAGATGAACCAGAATATACGCAACCAAAAAGGGAATCACATACGGCAGCAGATATCGGTACGCGAAATAGACCGCCAATGTAATTCCCGTTACAGTAAGTATCTTTTTCCCTTCTCCCATACTTCGCACCTTCCAACGTCTTCTTTTGCAAAAAGTCCTGCAAGCTTAGTATGGAATGATTTGCTTTTCTTATTCACCGGCGGCGGCGCGCTCCCCGCCGCTTTCCCTGCCCGAAAACAGCTGAAACGCCTCACCGGTCGGCTCCGTCTGAAACGTCATCGGTTTCCCCGTCGCCGGGTGCGAAAAGGCAAGCGAGACTGCGCACAGGGCAAGTCCGGTTCCCGTTTTCCCAGGGCTGACTCCGTCCTGTCGGGCGGGCGGCAACAGAAAATCCTCCCAGCGCTCATTATATTTCCGGTCACCGTACAGGGGCAGCCCGGCATGCGCCATCTGCGCGCGGATCTGGTGATGGCGTCCGGTCTTCAGCTCGATCTCCGCAAGGCAATACGTCAGACCGCCATCTGCGCAGGAATTCTTTCCCTTCAGACATCCGTCCGCTCCCTCTGTTCGTCCCAAAGACAGTTTTTCCCGGACACGGAAAAAAAGCTCAGCGCGTTTCGCGGCACGGTCTCCGTCTTTCGCTATGGAAGAAGTGTTTGTCCTTCCGTCCTTCACAAGATAATTGACCAGCTGGTACGTTTTTCCAATCTCAGGGAATCCGAAAACCCGTTTCTGCGCATCGTTTTCAGATAGCTTTCCGACGGATCTTCCCGGTTGGCGCTCCGTTTCAAAGGGTTCCTTCGTCGCGCAGCACACCGCCCAATAGATCTTCTCCATGCTCCCGTCAGCGACCTGCCGGGACAGCTCTGCCGCCGCCCGTTTTGTCTTCGCAAACACAAGAACGCCCTCCACTGGCTGGTCGAGCCGATGGACGACATACACTGCCGGAATCTCTCTTTGTGCAGCCTGTTTCCCGCGGTTTTCCGCGAAAGCACCTCTGCGCCCCGGCTGCCTGTCGGCAAGATGATTGTTCAGAATACTCACCATATCCTTCTGTCCGACCCTCGCGCTCTGCACCGCGATACCCGCGGGCTTGTGACAGACGATCAGCTCCGCGTCCTCATATAGAATAATTCCTTCTCGATCCATATTTGTATTTCCTGAAAAATGTTCTCCAGGCTCCCCTTCTTTCTTCCGGCTTTTCAGTGTCCGTCGGTATGTGAAACGATCGCTTATCGCGTCCTCTGACCGACGGATTTTTACATCCTGAACCGATAGCCGACGCCCCAGATCGTCTCAATGTACTGCGGTTTGGAGGACTGTTTCTCGATCTTTTCGCGGATCTTCTTGATGTGAACCGTGACCGTCGCGATATCCCCGATCGACTCCATATCCCAGATCTCCTTGAACAGATCCTCCTTCGTGAACACATGGTTCGGATTCTGCGCGAGGAAGGTCAGAAGGTCAAATTCCTTCGTCGTGAAGTTCTTCTCCTCCCCGTCGATCCAGACGCGGCGCGCTGTCTTGTCGATCTTGATGCCGCGGATCTCCACGATGTCATTCTCCTGGACGTTACTGTTCACCAGGCGCTCATAGCGCGCGAGATGCGCCTTCACCCGCGCGACCAGCTCGCTGGGCGAAAACGGCTTTGTCATATAATCGTCCGCTCCGAGCCCGAGCCCGCGGATCTTGTCGATGTCGTCCTTCTTGGCGGAGACCATGATGATCGGCAGATTCTTTTTCTCGCGGATCTTCCGGCAGATCTCAAAGCCGTCCAGCCCCGGGAGCATCAGGTCCAGAATGAGCAGGTCGAACTCCTCCTGCAGGGCGCGCGCAAGTCCGCCGTCGCCGGAATTTTCAATCTGCACCTCAAAGCCTGACAGTTCCAGATAATCCCGCTCCAGATCCGCGATCGCCGTTTCGTCCTCAATGATCAATATTTTACTCATACAGAAGTTCCTCCCTGTCCCCCGTATTCCTCAGCTTTTGCCGTTACACGCAGGAATATCGCAAATTCCTATATGATTATGCCTTTGCGCCTTTGGCGGCAAATGCCTCAACCTCCACGTATTTCCGGATCACAAAATGCATGACCGTCCCCTCGCCGACCTTGCTGGTCGCCCAGATCCTTCCGCCGTGATCCTCGACGATCTTTTTCACAATAGACAGCCCGATGCCGCTGCCCCCCTGCGCCGAGTTGCGCGACTGATCCGTCCGATAGAAACGGTCGAAGATCGAGACCAGCTCCTGGTTCGGAATGCCTTTTCCGTTGTCCTCCAGCTCGACCTGAACAAAATCCCCGACGTCCATCACGCGGAGCTGGACGTACTTCTTGTCCTTATCCATATATTTGACCGAATTCCCGATGATATTGTTGATCACGCGCTTGAGCTGCTCCGCGTCCGCGATGATCAGCGTGCCGGGCTCCACCGTGTTGATATACGAAAACACGATGCTCCGCTCGCGCATCTCCAGACCGACCTCTTCCGCGCAGTCGTCGAAATACTCCGCGACGTCGATCCGGTTGAAATTGTAAGGAATTTTGTTCGTATCGATCTTGGAATAAAAGGTCAGCTCGTTGATCAGCCGATCCATATCGTTCGCCTTGATGTAGATCGTGCGGATATAGCGGTCCATCTTCTCAGGGGTGTCCGCGACGCCGTCCATGATCCCCTCGACATAACCCTTGACCGCCGTGATCGGCGTCTTCAGGTCATGCGAAATATTGCTGATCAGCTCCTTGCTCTGGCGGTCGAACGCCTTCTTCTCCTCGTCCAGATCCTTCAGCCGCTGCCGCATCTCATCAAAGTCCCGGCAGAGCTCGCTGATCTCATCCTTGCCCTTCACGTCCAGCTCAAAGTCGAAATCCTCCTCCTTGATGCGGTGCGTCGCCTCGCTGAGTTTCTGCAGCGGCGCGTGTACGCCCGTATAGATCCAGACGATCATGAGAAACGCCGCAAAGATCAGGATCACGACGATCGAGATCAGGAGATCGACGATCAGCCGACTGTTCTGCTCGATGATCTCACTCACGGAGGAAACGATGAAAACGCTCACCTCCGAAACACTCTTCCCGCCTGACGTATTCGCATTTTCCGAATTTCCGTCCAAATCTAATGCATTCGTCCCGGCGGAAATATTCGTATCCTCTGAATTTCCGTCCAAATCCAGCGCATTCGCCCCGTTCGACGGAACCGCGACGTCCAGTTGTTTCACGAATACCCGAATGTCCCTGCCGATGTAGGATCCGCCGTCCGACGTGCTGCTGAAACTGCGGTACTTCGGCAGCGCCTCAAAAAGCCGGTCGATCTCCTCCCCGGAACCGTTATAAAAGAGCGCCCCGTCCTTGCGGACAAGCAGATAAGAATGTTTTTCCAGAAGTTCCGCATTGATCTGATCCAGATAAGCCTCCTGAAGAAACCGCTGCGGCTCGTCCTCTGACTGCTTTGAGATCTGTTCAAAAATTCCCTGTGTCGTCTGCCCGATCAGCCGCATGGAGTCAGAGATATTCTCCACGGAAACGGAAACCCCGTAATTCTGCTCGATCGCATGCCTCTGGAATCTCGTAAATCCCCAGAACACGACGCTGAACAAAAGAAACGGCACCAGAATGATCACCAGAAACGCGATGATCAGCCTTGTCTTTAATTTCATGCTATCACCTTAAACCATCTTTCTGCTTGCTGCAGGTTATTTCAGTATAACATGTCCCCTGCATTTTTTCATCTAAACATTGTTCGATAATTCTAAACTTTTTATAAAATATATCACATATATATTATAATATGCAACTAAATATTGAATTATGGTTATATAAATGTTATGATATATACGCCGTTGACACTTTCCGGCGAAGGGAGGTGGTGACATGCAAATTTTGATATCGTTCTATGTTTCTATCATGGCAGGCATCCTGTGTTATTACATCTGTAAGTGGCTAGATAGAAAATAGAACGGCATAAAGTGAAAACCCGGAGAGGTAGCGACTCTCCGGGTTTTCCATTTTTTTCTTTTGCAAATTTTAACATCGTTCGGCATAACTATAATATAACAGCTGCTCTTTTTTGTCAAGTATATTATAAATATTTTTTCAGCACTTCTGTCTTATCCAGTTTCTCCCACGGGAGATCCAGATCGTTCCTGCCGAAGTGTCCGTACGCCGCGGTCTGCTTGTAGATCGGGCGGCGCAGATCCAGCATTTTGATGATCCCGGCTGGGCGCAGGTCAAAGTTTTCGCGCACGATCTCCGTGATCTTCTCATCGGAAAGTTTCCCTGTCCCGAAGGTGTCCACCATGATCGAGGTCGGACGCGCGACGCCGATCGCATAGGACAGCTGGATCTCGCACTTCGAGGCAAGTCCTGCCGCCACAAGATTCTTTGCCACATAGCGCGCCGCGTACGCCGCGGAGCGGTCCACCTTTGTGCAGTCCTTGCCGGAAAACGCGCCGCCGCCGTGTCTTGCGTAGCCGCCGTAGGTGTCCACGATGATCTTCCGCCCGGTCAGTCCGCTGTCGCCGTGCGGTCCGCCGATCACGAAACGTCCCGTCGGGTTGATAAAGAATTTCGTCTCGCCGTCGACCATATTCTGCGGTAAGATCACATCAAAGACATGCTTTTTGATATCCTCGTGAATCTGCTCCTGCGTCACTTCCGGGTCGTGTTGTGTGGAGAGGACTACGGCGTCCAGCCTCGACGGTCTGCCGTTCTCGTTGTATTCCACCGTCACCTGTGTCTTTCCGTCCGGGCGCAGGTACGGAAGTGTGCCGTCCTTCCTTACCTTTGTGAGCTGCCTCGCCAGCTTGTGCGCCAGAGAGATCGGATACGGCATATACTCCGGCGTCTCGTCGGTGGCATAGCCGAACATCATGCCCTGATCGCCCGCTCCGATCGCCTCGATCTCGTCGTCCGTCATCGTGTTTTCCTTCGCCTCAAGCGCCTTGTCCACGCCCATCGCGATGTCCGCCGACTGCTCGTCGATCGCCGTGATCACGCCGCAGGTGTCCGCGTCAAAACCGTATTTTCCGCGCGTATAGCCGATCTCTCGAATCGTGTCGCGCACGATCTTCTGGATATCGACGTACGCATTTGTCGTGATCTCTCCCATCACGAGCACCAGCCCGGTCGTTGTCGCCGTCTCGCACGCCACGCGGCTCATCGGATCCTGCGCAAGCAGGGCGTCAAGGATCGCGTCCGAGATCTGATCGCACATTTTGTCCGGATGTCCCTCCGTCACGGATTCTGAAGTAAACAGTAACTTGTCCATTTGTACCTTCCTTTCCTTTGGTGGCTGCTTTTCTTCTCACATTCAAGGAAATGAAAAATCCGCCAAAAAGGCGGACTCAATC
>CANQYP010000115.1 GCA_947628045.1 uncultured Lachnospiraceae bacterium
GGCAAAACTTCTGACCTTTTCCTTGTCGCGGTCGAGCCCTGCTTCTATGATCTTTCCTATTTCAGAATAGTACATCCATTCCTCTCCTTCTAGGTATTTGAATACAAGATTATTATATCACCGGATCAAACATTTTTCAATAGAGATTGGGCATTTTTTATAATATTTGAGCATTTTTCTTTATTTTTAGTCACTTTTTTGTTTCATTTTGGCATTCTACTATTTCAAAAATCATATTTTCAGTGCCAACGGCGTGTCATAGTGATAAAATAAGAATAATCCTTTTCGCGTGAAAATGCAACGGGATGCGTCAAATTCGCCGCGTTTCCCTATCCCCTTACATCTCGCAAAGATTTGATTTATACAGTGATGTTTGTGGAGTGATATTTGACTTGCAGTGTGCCCTGGGGTATTATAGCTCTTGAGACAGTGCAGCAGTTTTCCATACGCCTTGCCGCGCCTGAGACAAATCAAAGAAAAGAGGAACCTGCAATGACCTTCTTTATTGTTTTTTTCCAGATGCTCTCCCTGCTCATCATGATCGGCGTCGGTTTTCTGGCGACAAAGACCGGCATGGTCGACGACAACACGAACGGGCATATTTCCAAACTGATCGTCAACATCTTCAACCCGCTGCTGGTCTTTTCCAGCGCCGCGAATTCCATCGGTATGGTGCCGTTTCACACCCTGCTGCTCGTCGGGCTGATCGCAGCCGGGATGTTCGCGTTTTTCATCGTCGTCGGAATGATCCTCGCGCCGTTTTTTGACAAAGATCAATTACAGCGGAAGGTCTACCAGCTCATGTTTATTTTCTCCAATCTGGGCTTTATCGGCATCCCTGTCGTGTCGAGCATCCTCGGCGCACAGTACGTCGTCTACGTCACGGAGTTCATCCTGATCTACACTGTGATCTTCTATACATACGGCGTCGCTTTGATGGACGGGAAGTTCTCTGTCTCGTCCCTGAAATCTATGTTCAATTCCGGCACGGTGTTCGGCGTAGCGGCGCTCATCGTCATCCTGTTCGAGATCCCGCTGCCCGATTTCCTCAAATCAGCAGCCACCTATCTCGGCAACGCGACCACGCCGCTCTCGCTGCTCTGCGTCGGCTACTCGCTCGCCAACGCGAACCTCCGGAAAATCTTCTGCAACGGAAGGCTCTATCTTTTCTCCGCGCTCAAACTGCTTGTCCTTCCGCTCCTGCTGCTGCCGCTTGTACGGCTGGCGACGCACGACGCCGGGGTAATCGCTACCTGCATGATCATGTTCGGCATGCCGGTCGGCAACATGCCTCTGATGATCGGCACAGAAAAAGGAATCGACTGCACGAACTGCAGCGCCGCCATCATCCTGACGACCGTGCTGTGTGTGCTGACGATTCCCGTGCTGCTCACTGTGGCAGGTTGAATTTATAACTGTTCTATCTCCTCCATCCAGACCCGCACGCACGCGTCGCTGGGCATGCGCCAGTCGCCGCGCGGCGAAAGTGCGACGCTGCCGACCTTTGGTCCGTCCGGCACGCAGGAGCGCTTAAACTGCTGGCTGAAAAAGCGCCGATAGAACGTCTTCAACCATTTCAAAATCGTTTCCCCGTCATAGCTCCCGGCAAACGCAAGTTTCGCCGCACGGAAAATCTTCGCGGGCGGATAACCGAAACGCAAGAGATAATAGAGGAAAAAATCGTGCAGCTCGTATGGACCGACGAGGTCTTCCGTCTTCTGCGAGATCTGACCGTTCTCCGGCGGCAGGAGCTCCGGGCTCACCGGCGTGTCCAGCACGTCCCGCAGAATCTGGCTGATCGGCTCGTCGCCGCAGGTGTCCGCATAATAGCGCACCAGATGCCGCACCAATGTCTTCGGCACGGAGCAGTTGACCCCATACATCGACATGTGATCGCCGTTGTAGGTCGCCCAGCCGAGCGCGAGCTCTGACATGTCGCCGGTGCCGATCACCAGCCCGCCCTTTTTATTTGCGAGATCCATGAGCACCTGCGTGCGCTCCCTCGCCTGACAGTTCTCATACGTCACATCGTGCACGGACGGGTCCTGTCCGATATCCCGGAAATGCCGCTCCACCGACTCACGAATGTCCACCTCCAGGAGCTCCGCGCCCAGTCTGCGCGTCAGCTCGCAGGCGTTGTGATACGTGCGGTCCGTCGTCCCGAAACCCGGCATCGTCACCGCAGTCATCCGGCTGTGCGGCAGCCCCAGCAGATCGAACGCCTTCGTCATGACAAGCAGCGCCAGCGTGGAATCCAGCCCGCCAGAAATCCCAACCACCGCGCATTGCGCCCCTGTGTGCTGCAGCCGTTTCTTCAGCCCGAGCGCCTGAATCGTCAGGATCTCCTCGCAGCGCTTATCCCGGTCTGCTTTTCCCGACGGCACGAACGGCGCCGGATCGAAACCGCGCGTCAGCTTTGTCTCCTCCTCTTCCAGTGTAAACCAGACCTTCTCATACGCAGCATCCTCATCCGGCACGAAGGTCGTCATTCTGCGCCGTTCCTCCCGCAGCCGCGCAATATCAAATTCCGTGCAGGTCACGCCGCAGGCAAAACGGGACGACTGCGCCAGGATATGCCCGTTCTCCGCCAGCAGATTGTGACCGCCGAAGACGAGATCCTGCGTCGACTCACCCTCTCCCGCGCTCGCGTAGATATAGCCGCACAGGAGACGCGCCGACTGCCCGGCGATCAATGACTCGCGGTACGAATCCTTCCCGACCACCTCGTCGCTCGCCGACAGATTCACGATCACGTTCGCTCCGGCAAGCGCGTGCGCCGTGCTCGGCGGATTCGGCGCCCAAAGATCCTCGCAGATCTCCGCCGCCACACAAAGCCCCTTCGGGGCATCGCAGCAGAAAAGGAGCTCCGTCCCGAACGGCACTTCCTCCTCTTCCCCCTCGAAACGGATCCAGTCCACGTCCGAACCGCCCGGCGTGAAATGACGCGCCTCGTAGAATTCGTTGTAATTCGGCAGATACCGTTTCGGCACAAGTCCGAGCAGATGACCGCCGCTGATGACCGCCGCCACGTTGTATAGTTTCCCGTCCTTCTCCCACGGAAGACCGACAAAGACCAGACCTTCCTGCCCAGCCGTGTGTCCGATCACACGAGATAATCCCTCCCGCGCCGCATCGAGCAGCCGCTCCTGCCAGAACAGATCCCCGCAGGTGTACCCCGTCAGGCACAGCTCCGGGAACACGATAATCTTCGCCTTCTGCGCATACGCCTCGTCGAGCGAACGGCAAATGCTCTCTGCATTGTAAATGCAGTCCGCCACCCTGATCTCCGGCGTCACCGCCGCCACTTTAATAAATCCGTCTTTCATGTCGTATCCCTTTCTCTATCGGCTGCTCCGCCGCAGCAGCTCCCGCAGCTCATCCGGCGTCACCTGATACTTTTTGTCGCAGAAATGACAGTTCACCTCGATCGGCTCCCCGTCGTCAATCATCTCCTGCAAGTCCTTTCGCCCGATGCTGATCAGC
The DNA here is from genome assembly GCA_947628045.1 of uncultured Lachnospiraceae bacterium. GTDB lineage: Bacteria > Bacillota > Clostridia > Lachnospirales > Lachnospiraceae > Choladousia. The sequence goes on from CANQYP010000115.1 coordinate 3,484, forward strand.
GCGCGCTCGATGCGCTCACGCGAACAATCACAGCGGTACTGCGCCGGGATCGTGTCATTGATCTCCAGCCCAAACTCGCCCAGCAGCTCCTCCAGGATCTGCTCCGGCGTCATGCCTCGATCCAGCAGCGCCGTCACGGAAGTCACCTCCGAGAGTTTCTGTTCCAGCCGGGCGACGACCTCCTCCGGCGCGAACGGCATGAGCTGAAGGATGAATCCGCCCGCCTGGCGCACCGTGTTGCCCTTGTCCAGCAGCACCCCGAGCCCAACCGACGACGGCACCTGCTCCGACATCGCAAAATAATAAGTCAGGTCATCCCCGATCTCCCCGGTCTGCAGCTCGCACTGCCCGATGTACGGCTCCTTCATGCCAAGATCCTTGATCACGTTCAGGATGCCGTTTCCGACCGCGCCGCCGACATCGAGCTTGCCCTTGTCGTTCGCGTGCAGGAGCACCTCCGGGTTCTGCACATAACCCTTCACATTCGCCGCCGAATCCGCCGTGACCGTGATCCCGCCGATCGGTCCGTCTCCCTTGATCTGCAGCGTGAGCAGGTCTTTCTCGCCCTTCATCATCGCGCCCATCATCGCGCCCGCCGTCAGCAGCCGCCCCAGCGCCGCCGTCGCCACCGGGCTCGTGTTGTGAAATCTCCGCGCCGTCTCCACAGTCTCTCTCGTCGTCGCCGCGAACGCGCGGATCTGGCTGTCCGCCGCCGTCGCCCTCACAATGTAATCCATGCCTTGTCCATTCCTTTCTCCGTTTATACCTTATACTGTTTTCCCGCCCCGAAGGAGGCTTGAGTTACGGTTCTCACTGGTATTTTTGTCCAAAACGGGGCATCCATACGAATGCCCCGATTCATTTTCCCTCTTTTTTACAATCTGCTCATCCCTGTGATTCATAAAGAGGCACCACCTTCCCAAGCTCGATCAAAGAGCTGCCCTTTCGTGAATATTATACCACTCTCGTTTTTCTCATACAACAGATTTTTCGATAGCATGTCAATGTAGACAAATCTTTTCAGATATGTTATTGTTAAAAGCTGATTAAGCAAAGATATGAAAAGGTGATCTCATGCGGGAGATTTTGTTGGACAGCGTGATCGACTGTCTGAAACTGCTGCCGTTTCTGTATCTGTCCTACCTCGCGGTGGAGTATGCGGAGCACAGGATGAGCGCGAAGACAAAGGAATTGATACATCGTGCCGGGAAGGCGGGACCGCTGCTGGGCAGCCTGATCGGGACGATTCCGCAGTGCGGGTTCGCCGCCGCCGCGGCAGGGCTGTTCGCGGGCGGGGTGGTGTCGCCGGGCACGCTGCTGGCGGTGTTCCTGGCGACTTCGGACGAGATGCTGCCGGTCATGGTCGCGCAGGGAGCGAGCGGAGCGGTGATCGTGAAGATCTTGGCGGCGAAAGCGGTCGTGGCGGCGGTTTTTGGCTGGCTGCTGGATCTTGGAATTGAGACGTTTCTCGGGCGCCGGGACCCGATCCCGGAGCATATGGACATGTGCGAACACGGGCACTGCGGCTGCGAACAGCACGGAATCTGGTATTCGGCGCTGAACCACACGCTGAAGACGGCACTGTTCCTGTTCCTGATCTCGCTGGTGCTGGGGTTCGGAATGGATCGCTTTGCCGCGTCCGGGCTTGCCGGGACGATCGTCAGATCTTCGGGGCTGGAGGCGCTCGCCGCCGCGGTCATCGGCGTGATCCCGAACTGCGCGGCGTCCGTGCTGGTGACGGAGCTGTTTCTGGAGGGCGTGCTGAGTGGCGTCGGGCTGTTCGCGGGACTGCTGTGCGGCACGGGGACAGGTCTTTTGGTACTGTACCGGGAGAACCGCAACCTGAAAGAGAATCTGGCGCTCACGGCTGTGCTTGCAGTGGTCAGCATCGCGGCGGGCATCGTGCTGGGGCGGCTGATCGTCTTGTAGGTTCTTGCCGGATTCTCTGTTTGGGCAATCCGTTTTGCCGAATCATATAATAATGTACCGTAAAAACGATTCCGTATTTTTAATTCAAACGAAAAAGTCAGGATTGAAATCCGGGATTTCGTGTGAAATTTCAGGATCGATACGCTGAAAAAAATTTTTGATATAATGTTTTGGAACCGGAAAATTATGGGAGGAAGGCGTATACTTTGAAAAAAGGAATCGGTTCGGAGAAGAAACTGTTGTTCAGCGGCAGGGATCTGCGGGGGCTGATCGTTCCTCTGATCATTGAACAATTCCTTGCGATCTTTGTCGGACTTGCGGACTCGGTCATGGTGGCGTCCGTGGGGGAGGCGGCGGTCTCCGCGGTTTCCCTGATCGACACGATCATGATCCTGCTGATCAATATTTTCACGGCGCTGGCGACGGGTGGCGCAATCGTGGCGGGACAGGCGCTCGGCAGACGTCACGAGGACGCCGGGTGCGAGGCGCTGGAGCAGACGCTTTTGTTCTCGACAGTGTTTTCCGTGTTTATCATGACGATCGTGTATGCGGGGAAATGGTTTATCCTGCATGTAGTGTTCGGCAAGATTGAGCCGGACGTCATGGCGAACTGCAACACTTATCTGATGATCGTGACGGCGTCGATTCCGTTCCTGGCTGTCTACAACTGCGGCGCGGCGGCGTTTCGGGCGACCGGCGACTCGCGCACGCCGATGCTTTTGTCCCTTGTCATGAACGGCATGAATATCGTCGGAAACGGGATCCTCCTGTATGGGCTTGGGTTCGGCGTGGAGGGCGCGGCGATCCCGACGCTGTTCTCCCGCGCCTTCGCGGGTGTCTGGATGCTAAGCCTGATCTGTGACAAAAAGAGGACGCTGCATGTGCGGTCGCTGCCTGGTCTGCGGCTGAACACGCATATGCTCCGGAAGATTCTTCATATCGGCATTCCCTACGGCATGGAGAACAGCATGTTCCAGCTCGGCAAGATCCTTGTGCTGAGCGTCGTCTCCGGGTTCGGCACGGTCTCGATCGCGGCGAACGCGGTCAGCAACAGCGTCTGCAATTTCGCGGTGCTCGGCGGCATGTCGATGGGGTACGCGCTGTCCTCGGTGGCGGCGCAGTGCGTCGGCGCGGGCGATTATGAACAGGCGCGGTATTACACGCGCAAGCTGCTGCTGTACTCCTATGTCTCGGTGGTCGTGATGAATCTCCTGATTCTTGTGATGATGCCGACGGCGATCCGGGTCTACCACCTGTCGCCGGAGACCGGGGCGATGGCGCGGCGGATCATTCTGTACCATGTAGTGATGTCCACGCTGATCTGGCCCGCCTCGTTTACCCTGCCGAATGTGCTGCGCGCGGCAAATGACGTCGGTTTCTGCATGTGGGTGTCGATCATTTCCATGTGGATCTTCCGCGTCGGTTTCAGCTATGTGCTCGGGCAGTATGCGGGGATGGGCGTGCTCGGCGTCTGGGTGGCGATGACGATCGACTGGGCGGTGCGCGTCGTGTTTTTCGTCTGGCGCTACCGCGGGACGAAGTGGCAGATGAAGGAAGTGTGACCGGGAACTGCTGCCCGGAGCATTTTCTTCCCATTCTTAAATCTAACCCCACATCTCAGAAAATTATCATGGAAAAATCCCGTCTGATGGTGTAAACTGTATGTATCATGTGAGTCCCGCCGTTCGGCGGGCAGAAACGGAAATCATTTTATTCAGGAGGAACCGCCATGAAGGTGCCGGTCGTCATTCAAATGCACACCGGAGAGAACGGGGCTGCCGCTTTGTCCATGGTACTGGCTTATCACAAGAAATTTCTCCCGCTGTCGGCGGTCCGCGAGAAGTGCCTCACTTCCCGCAACGGTTCCACGCCCGCGCAGCTGCTTTGCGCCGCCGAGGAGTTCGGTCTGAAAGGATCCGTCCGCAGGACAGACTTGTCCGGGCTGAAGGAGCTGCCGCTGCCCGCCATCGTGAGCTGGAACAAAAAATATTACGTGGTGGTCTGCGCGTTCCGGGGCGGCAACGTCTTTGTGAACGACCCAGCCAGCGGCGCGTATGCCGTGACGGAAGAACGGTTCGCGCGCTCCTACTCCGGCTCCGTGATCGCGTTGGAACCGGGTCCTGATTTCCGACCGGAAGGACACCGGGAGCCTATGCGGACGCTGCTGTGGCGGCGGCTGCGCTCCGGCAGCCGATCCCTGCTCGCGATCTTTCTGCTGCACGCGCTGAGCACGGCGGCGCACCTGGTCCTGCTGGAATTGATCCGGCGCATGCTGGATCAGGTCATGGGCGGGGAACAGCGGGGGCTCTATCTTCCCCTGCTGATCGCAATGAGCGCGGTGCTGCTCGCCGGTACCGGGCTGTCCATTCTGGAGACCATACATACCTATCGAATCGGGCGGCGGATGGCGGCGGAGTCCGGCGGCAGACTGTTCCGGCAGATGCTGGAGCTGCCCATGGGGTTCTATGAGCAGCACTTCGCGGGCGACATTCTGGACCGCATGGAAAAGAATTCCCGCCTGGATTATTCCCTGCTGCGCACGATCCTGCCCACGGTCATCGACACGGCAAGCCTCGTCTTCTACCTTGCCATGCTGCTGTTCTACGACCCGCTGATGGCGGTCCTGTGCCTCGCGGTGGAGATCATCTACATTCTGGTGAGCCTGTGGCTCCAGAGACGGATCGCCATCCAGTCGCGCAGCCTGAGCACCAGCAAGAGCGCCGTGAACACTTCCCTGCTCAACGGGTTCAACACCATCGAGACGATCAAGTCCATCGGCTCGGAGAAAGCATTCTTCTCCCTCTGGAGCGCCTCGCAGGGCAATATGCAGGAAAAGAGCGCGCGCATGGACCGCGTGAAGGCGCTTTCCGGGTTCCTGGGGAGCAGCCACAATGTGATCTCCTCCGCCTGCCTGCTGTTTGTGGGCGCCATCCTGATCATTCGCGGACAGTTCACCATGGGCATGCTCGCCACGTTCCAGTCGGTGCTCGGCAACGTGCGCAGGAGCCTGGGTTCCCTGATATCCGCCTCCAATGACCTGACCAGCCGCCGCACCGACGTGGAGCGCGTGGAGGATATGCTGGAGCAGCAGCCGGAGCTGACGGTTCCCCTTCAGGACGAGAGCCAGGCGCAAAAGCTGTCCGGCGACATTACGATCGATCATGTCACCTTCCGTTACAATCCGGGGGACCGTCCCGCGGTAGACGACCTGTCCCTGCATATCAAGCCCGGGCAGATGGTGGCGCTGGTCGGCTCGACAGGCTGCGGCAAAAGCACGCTCATGAAACTCATCGCCGGGCTCTGCCGGGCGAATGACGGCAGCATTCTCTACGACGGGCTGCGCCGGGACGAGATCCCGGACGTGACCTTCCACTCCTCGCTCGCGTGCGTGGATCAGGAGATCACCGT
>CANQYP010000116.1 GCA_947628045.1 uncultured Lachnospiraceae bacterium
CACCTGTTATCACCTCTTGCTGTATTAATTTCCATCATTATAGCACAGCTTTTCCAATTAGTGAACATTTTTTACAATTATTTCTTTTATTTTTCTTGATTTTTTATTATAAATACCACATTTATATTTTTGCGTCTACATCTTGTATCATTATAATTTGATTAATTTGGTTTATCTATTCAATTATTTTTGTTAATTATCACTGTTTCCCGATCTTTATCGACAGATTTTGGAGGAAATTGAAACAATTTCCTTTATTGTCTCACAGTTCGGTGTACACCGCCAGGACCGCCCGCTCGGAACGCGTTTCACAAAAAGTGTTGGAATTTTTTATAGAAGAGCGTATACTGTAATGAGACAAATTTCCGCATGGAGGATCTACATAGGCTGCGGCGCGGCGCTTGCCCGAACCGCCGTACCGTGAATGTACATATTAATCAGATAAAGGAGATTTCTAAATGTATCAGATAGATTACAACAAGCCGGCGCATGTCCACTTTATAGGGATCGGAGGGATCAGCATGAGCGGGCTCGCCGCCGTGCTCCTGAAACGCGGGTTCACCGTAAGCGGCTCCGACGCCCGCAAAAGCCCGCTGACCGAATGGCTCGCCGGGCTGGGCGCTTCCGTCTCCTGCCCGCAGAGCGCGGGCAACATCAAAGACGAGATCGACGTGGTGGTGTACACCGCCGCGATCCATCCGGACAATCCGGAATTCCGGGCGGCGCAGGCAAAGGGGCTCCCGATGCTGACGCGCGCCGAGCTGCTCGGACAGCTCATGAAGAACTACGCGTCCTCCGTCGCCGTGTCCGGCACGCACGGGAAGACCACGACCACCTCCATGCTCTCCCACATTATGATGCAATGCGGGCTTGACCCGACGATCTCGGTCGGGGGCATGCTCCCCGCCATCGGCGGCAATGTGCGCATCGGCGCCTCGGAGTATTTTCTGACCGAGGCGTGCGAATACACGAACAGCTTTCTGAGCCTGTTCCCGTCCCTGGCGATCATTCTGAACATCGACGCCGACCATCTGGACTTCTTTAAGGACCTCGACGATATCCGGCATTCCTTCCGGCAGTTCGCCGGGCAGGTTCCCGCCGGTGGCGCGCTCGTCATTAACGCGGAGATCCCGGACCTCGGCGCGCTCACCGAAGGGCTTTCCTGCCGCGTCGTCACCTACGGGATCGGGCAAGGCGATTACCGCGCCGAGAACGTCTCCTACGACGAGCTGGGCTGCGGCAGTTTCGACCTGCAAAAGGACAGCGAACTTCTCGGGCATTTCCGTCTCCGCGTCCCCGGCAGGCACAATGTCTCTAACGCGTGCGCCGCGCTCGCGGCGGGTTTCCTGCTTGACCTTCCCGCAGAGCAGATGGCGGCAGGGCTCGCGGAATTTGCGGGAACCGACCGGCGTTTCCAGAAGAAGGGCGAGATCGGCGGGGTGACGGTCATCGACGACTACGCGCACCATCCGACGGAGATCCGCGTCACGCTGGACGCCGCCAAAAAGCTGCCCTACCGGCAGGTATGGTGCGTGTTCCAGCCGCACACCTACACGCGCACGAAAGCGCTGATGGACGACTTCGTACAGGCGCTCTCCATCGCCGACAAGATCGTGCTCGCCGACATCTACGCGGCGCGCGAGACCGATACGCTCGGGATCAGCTCCGACCTGCTGCGGCAAAAGCTGAACGATATGGGCAAGGACGCCTGGTACTTCCCGACCTTCGACGAGATCGAGACCTTCCTGCTCGAACACTGCGGTCCCGGCGATCTCCTGCTCACGATGGGGGCGGGCGACGTCGTAAAGATCGGCGAGAGCCTGCTGGGGCTTTCCTGACTTCAAATATTTTTGTGAACAAATTTATCCACACCGAAAGCCGTTGCCGCCGTGCAGGGTTTTCGGTGTTTTCCACATTATCCACAGATTTATGCACAATTGACCCGCCCAAACTCTTTTCTTTTTCTGTGGACAAAGTCGTTGACATAACTTTTCGACACATTTCTCTATAATCCAGCCGTTTTCTTTTCCACAGCCTGTTATTGTCAACTTTTTATCCACATTATCCACATACTTCACAAATTTTTCCGCGTTGACGAGCGTAAAAACTGCCTGTTCTCATTTCCGTCAGATTATGCTATACTCATCATAGACCCGAACGCGCGAGAAAGCGTCCGGGGATATCGCACGAAGAAGGAACCAGGCATGAAACTCTACACCGACTCCCCCGAGGGCATGACGGTCGTCCCAAACGCGTTTATCGACCGTTTCATGCCGCACGCAAACGGGGAATTTGTCAAAGTATATCTGTATCTGCTCCGCTGCGCCGACACGGGACAGGAGCTCTCGCTCGCGTCGATCGCGGACGTTTTCGACCACACGGAAAAGGACGTCCGGCGCGCGCTCGCCTACTGGGAAAAGCAAAAGCTGCTCCGGCTGAAACTGTCCCCGAAGGACGAGATCACGTCCGCGACCTTCCTCACCCCGCCCGCCGAAGAGCCGGCAGGGGCTGCGGCGGAGGCGGACGATGCGCGCAGGGCAGACGGCGCGCGCAGGACTGCCGCCGCGCGCAAGGCCGACGACACGTCCGGCGTGTCGAATACGCTCAGCCGCACGCAGATCCGGGAGCGCTCCGGGCAGGAGGACATCCGGCAGCTGTTCTTTATCGCCGAACAGTATTTCGGAAGACCCCTGACCACCAGCGAGCAGAGCGACCTGATCTATTATTATGATGAGCTCCACTTTTCGACGGATCTGATCGATTACCTGCTCGACTACTGCATCACGAAGGGCTCCAAGAGCCGGCAGTACATACGCGCGGTCGCGCTCGGCTGGGCGCAGGCGGGGATCACCACCGTGCAGGAGGCGCAGAAGGATACGAACCTGTACAACAAGAATTACTACACGGTGCTCAACGCGTTCGGCATCAAGAGCCGGGGACCTGCCGCGCCGGAGCAGGAGATCATGTCCCGCTGGTTCAACGAGCGCGGTTTCCCGATCGAGCTGGTGCTGGAGGCGTGCAACCGCACGATCCGCCAGACTCACAAGCCCAGCTTTGAGTACGCGGACAGCATTCTTGAGCACTGGCGCGAGAACCATGTCGTCTCTCTCGCAGACGTCGAGCAGCTGGACGCGCAGCGGAAACAGGAGCACGGGCAGGAACAGAAAAAAAAGACCGGCAGACGCACAGACGACTTCCCCCAGCGGACCTACGATTTCACACAGTTTGAGAAAAAACTGCTGAGACAGCAGACTGGGACAAATTCCGGAGAATAGAAATGGGACTGACAGACACGCAATACAATACGATCATGCGGGATTACCAGAGACAGCAGACGCGCAACCAGCGGTCTCTTGCCGCGCGCACGGAAGAGGTCTACCAAAGGATCCCTGAGCTCTCCCGGCTCGACGCCGACATCGCGTCCGCCAGCACGGCATGCGCCCGCCGCCTTCTGTCCGACGAGCCTGCCTCCGTAGCGGAACTGCGCGCGCAGATCGCCGGGCTCTCCGCACAGAAAAAGGAGCTGCTGTGCAAAGCCGGGTACCCGGAGGATTATCTGCTGCCCCGCTACCGCTGCGCCGATTGCCAGGACACCGGCTACATCGGCTCCGAGCGCTGCCACTGTTTCCGACAGGCAGCTATCGATCTGCTGTACACACAGTCCAACCTGCGCGAGATCGTCGAGAAGGAGAATTTTTCCACCTTTTCGCTTGACTACTATTCCGAGCAGTTCACAGATCCGCTCACCGGGGCGACCGCGCGGCAGACCGCCGCGTACGCCCTCGGGGAATGCCGCCGTTTCGTGCGGGATTTCGACCGCAAATTCGAGAACATCTTCCTCTACGGCAACACAGGGCTCGGCAAGACCTTCCTCGCGCACTGCGTCGCGAAGGAACTTCTGGAGACCGCCCATTCCGTGGTCTATTTCTCAGCCCTGCGTCTGTTCAGGCTGTTCGCCAGGGTCGAGTTCGGAAAGCAGCGGGATTACGGGCAGCCCGATCTGGAGGAGCACATTTTCGACTGCGACCTGCTGATCATCGACGACCTCGGGACGGAGCTTGTGAACCTGTTTGTCTGCTCCCAGCTCTTTGACCTGCTCAACGAGCGGATCCTGCACAGGAAGAGCACGCTGATCTCAACGAACCTTTCCCTGGAGCTGTTTGCCGACACCTACAAGGAGCGCATTTTCTCGCGCGTCTCCAGCCATTACCTCATGCTGCGGATGGTCGGCGAGGATATCCGCGTCAAGAAAAAATTTGACTAAGCGTCCCAAAGGGCTTGACCCGGGGTTCGCAATGGTATAAAAATACTATAGTTTCATATCAGGGAGGAGCTTACCGATGGAATTTCAATCTGCCAACGAGAGAAATCTCGAAACGATCCCGGTCGGGGAATTAGGCATCATCGCGCTGAAAAGCTGTGAGACATTGGGGAAAAAGATTGACGCGCACATCGTCCAGTGGCGCAAGGAGCGCGAGCACGAGCATCTGGGGAGCCCGCTTTTGCAGACTTATTCCAGGGACTCCTATCTCGTCAGCGCCAGCGTGCCGCGTTTCGGCTCCGGAGAGGCGAAGGGCATCATCAACGACTCCGTCCGCGGCGACGACCTCTACATTCTGGTGGACGTCTGCAATTACAGCCTGACTTATTCTCTGTGCGGACACACGAACCATATGTCCCCGGACGACCATTTCCAGGACCTGAAACGCATCATCGCCGCTGTCGGCGGAAAAGCGCGCCGCATCAACGTCATCATGCCGTTTCTCTATGAGAGCCGCCAGCACCGGCGCACCGGGCGCGAATCGCTCGACTGCGCGCTCGCGCTGCAGGAGCTGGTGAAGATGGGGGTCGACAACATCCTCACCTTCGACGCGCACGACCCGAGGGTGCAGAACGCGATCCCGCTGCATGGGTTCGAGACCGTGCAGCCGGTCTATCAGTTCATCAAAGGGCTGTTCAAGGCGGCGCCGGATCTCAGGGCGGACCCGGATCACCTGATGATCATCAGCCCGGACGAGGGTGCAGCCGGACGTGCGATCTACATGGCGAACGTGCTCGGCGTCGATATGGGCATGTTCTACAAGCGCCGTGATTACGCGCACATCGTGAACGGCAGCAATCCGATCGTGGCGCATGAATTCCTGGGCTCCGACGTCAGCGGCAAGGACGTCGTGATCCTCGACGACATGATCTCCTCCGGCGACAGCATGATCGACGTCGCCACGGAGCTGAAAAAGCGCAACGCCGCCAGGATCTTCATCTGCTCTACCTTCGGTCTGTTCACGAACGGGCTCGAGAAATTCGACCGCGCCCACGAACAGGGGCTGTTCTACTCCATGCTGACGACGAATCTCGTCTACCAGACGCCGGAGCTTTTGCAGAAACCGTACTACACGGGCTGCGACCTCAGCAAATACATCGCGCTGCTGATCGACACGCTGAACCACGACGGCTCGGTGAGCGAGCTGCTCAACCCGACCGACCGGATCAACGCGTTTCTCGCAAAGCACAGGAATTAGCGAATGCGCTCGAGCATCTCCCGCTCCCGTTTCTGGCAGGTGAAAAGGATCACCTGTCTGCCACAGCCCTTGAGCCAACGCAGCGCCGCCTCGAGGCGGTCGTCGTCATAGAAGGCAAAGGGCTCGTCCAGCAGGATGGGAAGGCGGTTCTCGCCGCAGAGCAGCTCTGCGGACGCCATGCGCAGCGCGAAACAGATCTGCTGCATCGTCCCTCCGCTGACCTGACTAAGTCCCAGCACGCGGGACGGAGTGTGGATCCGCACCTGTGCCGTCTCGTCCAGACGAATGCGGCGGTAGCGCCCGCGCGTGAGCTCCGAGAGGATCTCCGACGCGCGCTCGTTCAGCTGTTTCCCGGACTGTGCGTAGATCCCGGAAGACAGCTCGCAGATCCGGTCGATCGCCAGCGTCAGCGCCGCGATCTCTGTGTCCGCGCCCTCGATTCGGACGTGGCTGCGGTACAGGGTCTCCAGCTCATCCTGAAGTTTCCGGTACGCCTCCTCGCGCTGCCGGATCTCCTCCGCGAGAAACTCATATCGCCCCGGCATGCGCTGCTCCCCGCCGCCCATGTATCCCCCGGGACGCGCCGTCCTTTCATCATATCCCTCCCGAGCCGGCAAGCCGACGTCACCCGGATCTTCCATGTCCTCTCCTTCTGAGCGGAACAGCAGTTTCACCGGAACGATCATCGCAAGAAAGAACACGCCGCAGAGCGCCAGCGCGATCCGTGTCTTCAAATTCTGCAGATAATACGCCGCTGCCAGGCAGAGAATACCCGTGAGCAGCAGCAAAAATCGAATCGCCCAGCGACTCTTCCGGTAGAATGCGTCGTCCTCTTCCTGTCTGTCGCGCGCCCCCTGTCCGTAGCGGCTTTCCTGCCCGCCGCGCATGCCTTGTCCGTAACGACCTTCCTGCCTGTCACGCGCTCCCTGTCCGTAACGGCTTTCGTGACCTTCGCGTCCTTCCTGTCCGCCGCGCATGCCCTGCCGCTCCGCCTGGCTTTTCAGCAGGTCGATCTCCCCGCGCAGCCGCTCCGCCCTCGCCTGTTTCTCCGCGATCCTGCCCTCTGTGATCCCATCGTCCTTTTTCTTCTGCTGCTCCAGCTGTTTCTTCTGTCTGCGCAGATGCTGCAGCGCGCGGGAGACGTCCATCTGCCCGCCCGGCGCGCCCTCGCTGTTGATCATATAGCGGCGCAGCTCCTCGGCGAGCGCCTCCCCGGTCTGCGCGCCCGTCTGCGGAATGCACAGCGTGTTCCGAAACGCCGCCTCCCCAACCCCGCCGAGCAGCACGTCCAGCGCCTGTTCCGGCTGCGGAGACTCCCACATCGTCGTCTCACAGGTCACCGCCAGCGGCTGCGCGCTGTGGTCAAAGCAGCGGTCGATTCGGTAGATCTGCCCCCGGCTCTCGATCTTCATGCTCCCCGAGAACGCGCCCGGCGTATCCCACGGCTGCCGGAGCTGGTACTCATCGCTGCGCGCCGCCTTCCCGCGCGCGCGGGAAAGCCCATACAGCATCGCACAGACAAACGAGTGGATCGTCGTCTTTCCGGTCTCGTTGCCCCCGTAGATGACATTCACCCCGGGCTTGAGCAGGATCCTGTGATTTTCAAATTTTCCATAATGCCGCAGCAGCAGCTCGCGTATCTCCATCTCATCTCTCCACGCAAATGATCCGTATTATGTATTATGAATCCGACGCGTACAGCAGCGCCTCCAGCCCGTAGCGCAGCGCCTTCTCCTCGACCAGCCCCCGCGGGGCTTTTCCAAAGCTCTCGATATAATTCCCCACGAGCTGCCCCCGGTACTGCCTCTGCAGCTCCTCGAGATGGAACGCCGGGACGGTCCTGTCCGTGATCTCCAGGATCCGCCCGCACTTCATGTACTCGCGAATGTCCGGGCGAAACTGCGGATGGTGCTCTCCGACCAGCGAGATCCGGTACATGTGCTGCACCCCGCAGCGGCGGATCAGCTCGGAAAGTTTCTCGCGGACCGAATACACCGTATCTTCCTCCGTGACCGCGAGCTCCTCCTGCCGATACTGCCTCCCGGCGCTCTCCACAAACGAGAGTTTCACGTCATGCCTGTGCGTCTCCCCGAGCACATAGCCGTGCGGTCCGAGATCATTGCAGTCGATCGGCTCCAGCGCGCCCGGGTACATCGCCAGATTCCGAATGTACACCTGCGGCTTGTGGATATGCCCCAGCGCGATATAATCGAACCCCGCCGCGGCGAGGCGGTCCTTTCGCATCGGAATGTGCTCCGCGTCCCCGCCGTGCGCCAGCAGGATCTTGAAGTAATCGCCCTCCTCCGCCCGCAGCGCGTCGTACTTCGGCTCCGGGATCTCCTGCGCGTGATAGCTCAGCCCGTAGACCTCCGTGCGCAGCGCCGGGAGCCGGACGCGCTCGCATTCCGGCGAGAACAGCCCGATCACATTCTCGTTCCACGGGAAAGAGGAATAGGGGGAGCCCGGTCTGAGATAGTCGTGGTTCCCCGCGATCAGCGCGACCACCGTCTGCTGCAGCGTCGAAAACAGATAGTTCACCTCCCGGAGTTCGGAGAGCTCCGGCTGCCGGTGAAACAGATCCCCCGCGATCAGCAGCAGATCGACCTTTTTCTCATTTGCGTCCGCAATGCAGCGCCGAAAGCTCTCCCAGAGCTCCCGTCCGCGATCCTTCGCCCACAGATATCCGTGATCCGGCGCGGCGCCCAGATGTACGTCCGCGATGTGCATGAAACGCATCGTACCCCTCCCCGATTCCGCCATAGCGCAAATTTTGTTTATTTTCTTCAGTATATCATAGATTTTCTCAGACAACCATGCTATAATTGCTATTATATCATTATTATCGACAAAGGGAGGTACTTATGAGCAAAATACTTCAGGAATTCAAAACATTTGTGATGCGTGGAAATGTCATCGACATGGCAGTCGGCGTAGTCGTCGGCGGCGCGTTCAGCAATATCGTCAACTCTCTTGTGAACGATGTCGTGATGCCCGTCGTCTCGCTGCTCACCGGCAAGATCAATTTCGCGGACATGATGATCGCGCTCGACGGCAACAAATACGCGTCCCTCGCGGCCGCGCAGGAGGCTGGCGCTCCGGTGATCGCGTACGGCAACTTTATCCAGATCATCGTGCAGTTCCTCCTGACCGCCTTTGTGCTCTTTATGGTGATCAAAGGGATCAACAAGCTGCACAAACCTGCGCCGGAGCCGGCTCCGACCACCAAGATCTGCCCGTTCTGCAAGTCCGAGATCCACATCGAGGCAGTCAAGTGCCCGCACTGCGCGTCCG
>CANQYP010000117.1 GCA_947628045.1 uncultured Lachnospiraceae bacterium
CTTCGCGATGTCGAAATCATTGCCGTAACCCTCGGAGAAACCGCAGCCGAACGCGTTGATCATCGTCTTGATCTCGGCGTTCGCGAGCACCTTGTCGATGCTCGCCTTCTCCACGTTGAGGATCTTGCCGCGGATCGGCAGGATCGCCTGGTAATTGCGGTCGCGCGCCGTCTTGGCGGAGCCGCCCGCCGAGTCGCCCTCCACGATAAAGATCTCGCACTTGCTGCTGTCGCGGCTCTCGCAGTTCGCGAGCTTGCCGTTGCTGTCGAAGGAATATTTCTGCTTTGAGAGCAGGTTCGTCTTCGCGCGCTCCTCGGTCTTGCGGATCTTCGCCGCCTTCTCCGCGCAGGAGAGAATGCTCTTGAGCGCGTCCAGATGCTTGTCGAAGTACAGGACGATCTCTTCGCCGGTCACCTTGCCGACCGCGCGCGCCGCGTCCTGGTTGTCGAGCTTTGTCTTCGTCTGCCCCTCGAACCGCGGATCCGGGTGCTTAATCGAGACGACTGCCGTCATGCCGTTGCGGATGTCCGCGCCCGTGAAGTTGACGTCCTTCTCCTTGAGCACGCCGATCTGTCTGGCGTAGGCGTTCATCACTGTCGTGAACGTCGTCTTGAACCCGGTCAGGTGCATGCCGCCCTCGGCGTTGTAGATGTTGTTGCAGAAGCCGAGCACGTTCTCGTGGAACTCGTTCACATACTGGAACGCCGCCTCCACCTGGATCCCGTCCGCCTCGCCCCTGAAGTAAACGGGCTCACAGATCGCCTCGGACGTCTGGTTCAGCTCGCGCACAAAGCCGACGATCCCGTCCGGCTCGTGGAAGGTGATCTGCTCGACACTCTCCCCGCGCCGGTCCTCAAACAGGATCGTGAGCTGCGGATTCAGATAAGCGGTCTCGTGCAGACGGCTCTTGAGCTCCGTCGCCGAGAACCGGGTCTTCTCGAAGATCTCCGGATCCGGCAGGAAACAGACCCGCGTGCCGGTCTTTTTGGTCTTCCCGATGACCGGGAGCAGCCCTTTTTCCAGCTTTTGCACCGGAATGCCGCGCTCATAGCGGTCGTGGTGGATCTGTCCGCCCAGCATCACCTGCACGTCCAGCCAGGTCGACAGCGCGTTCACGACCGAGGAGCCCACGCCGTGCAGACCGCCGCTCGTCTTGTAGGAGCTGTCGTCAAACTTGCCGCCCGCGTGCAGCGTCGTGAAGACCAGCCGCTCCGCCGGCATGCCCTTCTCATGCATGCCGACCGGGATGCCGCGCCCGTTGTCCTCGACCGTCGCCGAGCCGTCCTTCTCCAGATAGACCTCGATCGTGTCGCAGTATCCGGCGAGATGCTCGTCCACCGCGTTGTCCACGATCTCATAGATCAGATGATTCAGTCCCTTGCGCGAGACGCTCCCGATGTACATGCCCGGGCGTTTCCGAACCGCCTCGAGCCCCTCCAGCACCGAAATGCTGCTTGCGTCGTATGTATTGCTCTTCGCCATACTCTCTTCCCTTTCAAAACCAAATTTGCAGTCTCATCCATGCAGCTCTATATGCATGTTCTTCTGCTTGATCCTCTCCCGAAACAGAGTTTCCCATTTTCTGTGTTCAATGCTTATTCGTATTTCTCCGCCACCTCGCCGCGTCTCTTGTAGATCGAATCCGCCGGCACCACCTCGCGCACCGACGACAGCGGATAGATGTTCGTGCGCGGTCCGACGACCGTCCCCGGGTTCAGCACCGAGCCGCAGCCGACCTCGACCTCATCCCCGAGCATCGCCCCGAATTTCTTGAGCCCCGTCTCGATGCGCTCGCTCCCGTCCTTCACGACGACGAGCTTTTTGTCCGATTTCACATTGGATGTGATCGAGCCCGCGCCCATGTGCGCCTTGTAGCCGAGGATCGAATCCCCGACGTAATTGTAATGCGGCACCTGTACCTTGTTGAACAGCACCACGTTCTTCAGCTCCGTGGAATTGCCGACCACGGCGCCCTCGCCGACGATCGCGCTGCCGCGGATGAACGCGCAGTGGCGCACCTCGGCGTTCTTCCCGATGATCGCCGGCCCGGTGATGGACGCCGTCTTCGCCACCTTCGCCGACTTCGCGATCCAGACATTCTCCTCCACGCGGTCGTACTCGTCCGGCGAGAGCGTCGCGCCAAGCTCGATGATAAACGCGCCGATCTTCGGCAGCACCGCCCACGGGTAGACCGCGCCCGCAAAGAGCCCCGCGGCAATCGTCTCCTTCAGATTAAACAGATTTTCTATTTTGCACGTTTTCATATCTTCCTCCTGATTTTTTATAATACTTTGCCGCCTCGTCAAACAGCGGGCGCATCGCGTTCTGGTTGTTCAGCCCCAGCACGCCCGCCGTGCGCGAACGGATAAACGTTTCAAGCTTTTGCATATATTCGTCGCTCGTGACCGTCCCCTCCGCCACGAAGGTCAGCCCCTTCTCCCAGCTCGCCGTCAGCTCCGGGTTCAGCAGGGAGCGGAGCGAGCAGAACACGACGTCGTAGATCATCTCGCCCTGCAGCGTCGGGGAGAGGATCTGCGTCTTTTTGTTCAGGGCGATGTATTTGTTGTTCACCAGCTTTTTCAGGATCTCGGCGCGCGTCGCGCTCGTGCCGATCCCCGAGCCCTTGATCTGCGCGCGCAGCTCCTCGTCCTCGATCAGCTGCCCGGCGTTCTCCATCGCCAGGATCATCGAACCGGAATTGTAGCGCTTGGGCGGGGCAGTCTCGCCCTCCTTGAGCCTCAGTGCCTTCACCGGGAGCTCCATGCCCTTTTTCAGGTGTTTCACCGTCTCGAGGAATTCCTTCCCGAGCTGCGTCTCTCCCTGCTCGTCGCCGGATCTCCCTTCTGTGTCGGCGTCGTCCGCGCCGGAGC
Organism: uncultured Lachnospiraceae bacterium; assembly: GCA_947628045.1. Classification (GTDB taxonomy): domain Bacteria; phylum Bacillota; class Clostridia; order Lachnospirales; family Lachnospiraceae; genus Choladousia. The sequence continues at coordinate 2,871 of CANQYP010000117.1, forward strand.
CTCCTTCCGTGTCCGTCTCGCCCGCGCCGTTCTTTTCCGCCTGCGCCTTCTTCGCGCGGCGTTCGTTCGGGTTCCCCGCTACCTTGAAGTAGCCTTCCTCCAGCAGCACCTTGAACGTAAAGAAGAATTTCTCCTTCCCGATCCGCGCGGTCATACTGATCTTCTGAAATTCCGCCGCCGGGTAGAAGATGCTCAGGAACCGGCGCACGATCGCCGCGTACACGCCGAACGCGTTCCCCTTAAGCGAGCCGAGCGCGCCCAGCCCCTGCCCGGTCGGAATGATCGCATAGTGGTCCGTGATCTGCTTGTCGTTCACGTAACGCGTCCGCGCGATCCCCTTGTAGCTGCCCTGCTCCAGGATCTCCTGCGCGAACCCGGACGCCGGTCCGAATTTTCTGAGCCCCGCGATATTCCGGGAGATCTCTTTTGCCACGGCGCTCGAGAGCACCCGCGCGTCCGTCCTCGGGTAGGTGACGAGTTTCTTCTCGTACAGCTCCTGCACGATCCGCAGCGTCTCGTCCGGGCTGATCTTGAACATGCGCGAGCATTCGTTCTGCAGCTCCGCAAGGTTGTACAAAAGCGGCGGATTTTTCTTTTCTTTCTTTTTCTCGAGCGCGTCGAGCAAAGCTTGCCCGGGAGCAAGCCGCGCGATCAGCGCCTCGGCGTCCGCCTTCTCCCTGAACCCGTTCTCCTTGTAGAGTTTCGGCGACAGATAATAGTCCGAGCCCTCCACGGCGCGGAACTCACCCGTGAGCGTCCTGCCCTCGAGCTCCGTATCCAGCAGCACGCGGTAGAACGGCGTCTTCACAAAGCTGCGGATCTCCCGCTCGCGGCGCACCACCATGCCGAGCACGCAGGTCATCACGCGCCCCACCGAGACGACCGCGTATTTCGTCCCGAGGTAACGGGCGATCGCGTTGCCGTATTTCAGCGTCAGCAGACGGGAGAAATTGATCCCCATCAGGTAATCTTCCTTCGCGCGCAGATAAGCCGCGTCGGAGAGGTTGTCGTAGCAGGAAAGATCCTTCGCCTGCTCGATCCCCCTGTGGATCTCCTCCTCAGTCTGCGAGTCGATCCAGACGCGCTTGCGCTGCTTGCCCTTCACGCCCGCCATCTGCTCCACAAGGCGGTAGATGTATTCGCCCTCGCGCCCGGAGTCCGTGCAGACATAGATCACGTCGACGTCCTCGCGGTTCAGCAGCCCGCTGACGGTCGTGAACTGTTTCCTGACGCCCGGGATCACCTCATACAGGAAATGGTCCGGCAGGAACGGCAGCGTGTTCAGGCTCCAGCGCTTGAGTTTCTCGTCGTAGGCCTCCGGATAACTCATCGTCACCAGATGTCCGACGCACCAGGTCACCACGTAGGAATCCGATTCCAGGTACCCGTCGCCGCGTCTCATATTCTCCTTCAGCGCCTTCGCGAACTCCTGCGCCACACTCGGTTTTTCCGCTATGAAAAGTTTTTTCATCTGAGCCCTCCAGACAGGCGTAACGATCCGTTCCAATCAACATCTGGTGTCCTTGTCCTTCCCCATGACACAAATAAGACTGTCACGGAGAAATTCCATAACAGTCCTATTATACGTTATCTTATGTGTTTTTGGCAACTAATTTTTTTTGCTGATGTAACCCTTCGCCTTCAAAGTCTCCGCGCAGAGCACCGCGCCGCCCGCCGCACCGCGCACCGTGTTGTGGGACAATCCGACGAACTTGAAGTCGTAGACGGAGTCCTCGCGGATGCGCCCGATCGACACGCCCATGCCGTTCTCGTAATCCACGTCGAGCTGTACCTGCGGACGGTCGTCCTCCCGCATATACTGAATGAACTGTTTCGGCGCGCTCGGAAGATTCAGCTCCTGCGGCAGCCCGCGGTAGCTCTCGAGTTTCTCGATCAGCTGCTCCTTCGTCGGCTTTTTGCGGAACTTGACGAACGCCGCCGCCGTGTGTCCGTTCAGCACCGGCACGCGGATGCACTGGCAGGTGATCTTCGGCTCGGCCGCCGGGACGATCTGCCCGTTCTCCACCCTGCCCCAGATGCGCAGCGGCTCCTTCTCGCTCTTCTCCTCCTCGCCGCCGATGTACGGGATCACGTTCTCCACCATCTCCGGCCAGTCCTTGAAGGTCTTGCCCGCGCCCGAGATCGCCTGATAGGTCGTCGCCACGACCTCGTACGGCTCAAACTCCATCCACGCGCTCAGCGCCGGCGCGTAGCTCTGGATCGAGCAGTTCGGCTTGACCGCGATGAATCCGCGCGTCGTGCCGAGGCGTTTCTTCTGCGCCTCGATCACCTCGAAGTGCTGCGGATTGATCTCCGGGATCACCATCGGCACGTCCGGCGTCCAGCGGTGCGCGCTGTTGTTCGAGACGACCGGGGTCTCCGTCTTCGCGTAAGCCTCCTCGATCGCGCGGATCTCGTCCTTGGACATATCGACCGCGGAGAACACGAAATCCACCTCGGAGGCAACCTTCTCTACTTCATTCACATTCATGACGACCAGCTTTTTGACCGCCTCCGGCATCGGCGTCGTCATCTTCCAGCGTCCGCCGACCGCCTCCTCGTAGGTCTTGCCGGCGCTGCGCGGGCTCGCCGCCACCACGACGACCTCGAACCACGGATGGTTCTCGAGCAGGGAAATAAATCTCTGCCCCACCATGCCGGTCGCTCCCAGAATTCCAACTCTCAGTTTCTGCTCCATTTTTTCATTCTCCTCATCTTTTTCTCTCACGCCGTTATCAGGTCGTCCCTCCCCACAGCCTCTCGCGCATGTCGGAGCCTTCCTCTCCCACGCATATGTGTTCGCTCTCCTGTGAGATTGCGGACGTGTGCTTGTACGGCGCACATTTGTCTTTATAAGATACACTTATCCTCTGTGTCTGTCAAGTATAAAATCAAATACATTTCCCGTTCAGCGGAGTCTGTCTCCCGGCGTCTCCTGCAGGTACCTGCGGTTCTCCGCGATCGCCTCGCGCATCGCCGCCTGCCCTGGCGCTCCCTCCGTCAGCCGACGCTCCACGCAGGTCTTCATGCGGATCGCCTCGTAGATGTCCTCGCCGAACGCCTCGCTCTCCTCGCGGAACTGCGCGAGCGTCAGGTCGTCGAGCGCCTTGCCCTCGGCGATGCATTTGAGCACCAGCCGCCCCGAGATCCCGTGCGCGTCGCGGAACGGGACGCCGTGGTTCACCAGATAATCCGCCACGTCGGTCGCGTTCGTGAACCCGTTGCGCGCGGACGCCTCCATCGCGTCCCGGTTGAATTTCATCGTGTCCGCCATTCCCGTGAACAATCGCAGACAGGACGTCACTGTGTCGATCGCGTCAAAGACGCCTTCCTTGTCCTCCTGCATGTCCTTGTTGTAAGCGAGCGGCAGCCCTTTCATCGTCGTCAGCATGCCCATCAGCGCACCGTAGACGCGCCCCGTCTTCCCGCGTACGAGCTCGGCGATGTCCGGGTTCTTCTTCTGCGGCATGATGCTGCTCCCCGTGCTGAACGCGTCGTCCAGCTCGACAAAGCCGTATTCGTTGGAATTCCAGAGAATGATCTCCTCCGAGAACCGGCTTAAGTGCATCATGATCGTCGCAAGCGCCGCGAGGTATTCGATCACATAGTCCCGGTCGGACACGGAATCCATGCTGTTGCGCGTCGGTCTGTCAAAGCCCAGCAGCTGCGCGGTGTACGCCCGGTCGAGCGGATAGGTCGTCCCGGCAAGCGCCCCGGCTCCCAGCGGACACTCATTCATGCGGCGGCAGATGTCCTCCATCCGCGCGCGGTCCCGGCGGAACATCTCGAAATACGCCCCGACATGGTGCGCGAGCGTCACCGGCTGCGCCTTCTGCAGATGCGTGAACCCCGGCATGAATGTGTCGATGTGCTCCTCCATGATCCGCTGCAGCACCGCAAGCAGGTCAAAGAGCAGCCCGTCCGTCGTCCGGACCGCGTCCCGTATGTACATGCGCATGTCCAGCGCCACCTGGTCGTTGCGGCTGCGCCCGGTGTGCAGCTTTTTCCCGATGTCCCCGATCCGGTCGATCAGGTTCGCCTCGACAAAGCTGTGAATGTCCTCGTATTCGGGCGTGATCTCCAGCGCCCCGCTCTCGACGTCCCGCAGGATCCCGGCAAGCCCCTCCTGAATCCGATCGCCTTCCTCCGGCGTCAGGATCTTCTGCTTTGCCAGCATCTTCACATGTGCTATGCTGCCCTCGATGTCCTGCCGGTACAGCCGCCGGTCAAAACCGATCGACGCGTTGAACGCGTAGACCAGTTCGTCGGTCTGTTTCGTGAAACGTCCTCCCCATAACTGTGCCATCGTTCTCCTCTTTCCCATGCAATAGTTTAGCTGCCGCAGACAGCGTTCTCACCGTCTGCGGCAGCCATCGATCTCGTCCTCAGTGAGACCATACCGTCGTCCCGACCGGACAATTTCCTGCGAGATAATACAGATCGCTGTCCCCGAGCCGGACGCAGCCATCCGAATAAGCTCCGTGCGTATGACTGTCGATTCGGCAATGGAACGCTTGCCCCCATTCCTTTTCCGGATTCCAGGAAAAGTGGAGTTCCGGTTTCCCATTGCGCCCCCGCATATTGCAATCGCGAATTCTGAATTGTCCGGGCGACGTATGCCCGACCTCGCCGATCACACATTCCGCAACCCGCATACGCTTCCATTTTCCCCGGGAGCCCTGGAAGATATGAACGCTCCCGGTATACTGACTGATCCAGATCAGCCACCCGGTGTCGCTGTCAAGACCAAGCCCGTTGATGTACGCCTCCGCCTGTGCCCTGGAATAGTATTTGTAGTTCGGTGTGATCGACAGATTGATAAATTTCAGATCGGACGTCCTGGCGCTGAACCTCGCGCCGTTCTTCAGCTTAACCTTGACGGCATCCCCTCGCGCGGAATCCGCGATCGCGGAGGTGCCCGCCTTGACCTTCATCTTCTTGCCGTTCTTCAGATTCCTGACCGTGATGTTGTTCCTTATGCTGACCGACCAGTATCTGCCGTGGACCGCGTCGACGTTGATCTTCTTGCCCTTCGCCTCGACAATGTTCGAGTCGGCGGACTCCTTCCCCTTCACGACGCTGCGCACTACAAAGTAATACTTCGTGTCGACCTTCATGCCCTTTGCCTGGTAGGAGGTCTCCTTCGTCCTCTGGATCAGCTTGTAGCTTTGGTCGGAAGGCATGTAGCGGTACAGGTTGTAATACTGCGCCTTTTTCACCTCGTCCCAGCCCAGAAACGCGGACTTGTTGCCGTTGCAGACCAGACGGAAGTTCTTCACCTTCGCCGGAGCCGCGAGCGCGCTCTCCCCCTGCAGCAGCACGAGCACGATCAGCGCGATCAGCATGCCAAGCGCTTTCCCGGATGTCTTTCTTTTCACCATGCATTCCTCCCCAATCCGATCACAAAACTTTTTTTCATAATATCAAAATTGTCATGGAGTGTCAAGCTTGACTGAATCCTCCGTTCCTGCCGCTTTTTTCCTTATCTTTCTCTTGTGCGGACAGAATTCTTCTGATAGAATAGCATCACGCAAAAGAAAGCGCAGACGAACTCACGACCGGTCTTGCCGGACCGGAATTTTCAAAAGGAAGGTGGACAAACGCCGTGTTTCACATTGACCGGAACGATCCGTTTTACCGACAGATCGGAAAGCTTACCCTGCCGATCGTCGTCCAGAACCTCCTGAGCGCCGCCGTCAGCTCCGCCGACGTCGTCATGCTCAACAGCGTCGGGCAGTCCGCAATCTCGGCGGTATCGCTCGCCGCCCAATACGCGAGCGTGATCTTTATGATCTTCTACGGGCTCGGCACGGGCGCCACCATGCTGAGCGCACAGTACTGGGGAAAGAAGGATATCCGCGCGATCGAGCTCATCGAGGGGATCGCCCT
>CANQYP010000118.1 GCA_947628045.1 uncultured Lachnospiraceae bacterium
GCCCGGCTCCAGCAGCAGATGCACCTCCGCGTAATGGCGCAGCGGCTCATAGTGTCCCATGCCTTCCACCGCGCCGCGGATCGTCTCCTTGTATACGATATTTCCCTGTCCGAACTCCACCCAGATCCCGAACCGTTCATGGATCAGGCTCTTCAGGATCTCGGTCTGCACCTCTCCCATCAGATGCGCGTGGATCTCGCCCAGCTGCGGGTTCCAGACCATGTGGAGCTCCGGCTCTTCCTCCTCGAGCTGCCGCAGCCGCAAAAATGTGTGGTGGACGTCGCAGTCCGGCGGCAGCTCGATTCGATAAGACAGCACCGGCTCCAGCAGCGGCAGCTCCGCCTCCCTCTCCGCGCCGAGCCCTTCCCCGGCGTACGTGTGTTCCAGACCTGTGACTGCGCATATCAGCCCCGCCTCAGCCTCCGGGACCGCCTGAAAACCGCTCCCGGAATAGATGCGGATCTGATCCGCTTTCTGCTCCCAGCTCTCCCCGGAATCTCTGCGCCGCCCTGCAAGGAGCGCCTTCACCCGCAGCGTCCCTCCCGTGATCTTCATGTGGGTCAAACGGTTTCCCTGCGCGTCGCGCGTGATCTTGAACACACGCGCCCCAAACTCCCGCGGGTACCGCGGCGCCTCGCCAAACCTCCGGATCCCGTCCAGCAGCTCCCGCACTCCCTGCAGGTTCAGCGCGGAACCGAAATAGCAGGGAAACAGCTTTCGCCCGGCGACGGCGTCCGCGATCTCTTCCGCGCGCAGCGCCCCGCGCTCCATGTAGCGATCCAGCAGCGTCTCGTCGCACATCGCGAGCGTCTCCCAGAACTCCTCGGAAATCTCCGCCTGACCGTCCCCGGAAACCCGCGCCTGGCTGCCCTCGAAAACTCGCGCCTGGCTGCCCTCGGAAACTCGCGCCTCGCTGTCCTCGGAAACTCGCGCCTCGCTGTCCCCGGAAATTCGTACCTGGCTGCCCTCGGAAACTCGCGCCTCGCTGTCCCCGGAAATATCCCCGGGGACTTTCCGCCCCGCCAGCGGAGCAAAATCCACGCAGCGCCCATCCAGGCGTTTCCCGAGCTCCGCCATCAGCGCCTCGCGGTCCGTCCCCTCCTGATCCATTTTGTTGACAAACAGAAACGTCGGGATCCGGTAGCGCTCCAGCAGCCTCCAGAGCGTCTCGGTATGCCCCTGCACCCCGTCCGCCCCGCTGATCACGAGAACCGCGTAGTCCAGGATCTGCAGCGTCCGCTCCATCTCCGCCGAAAAATCCACATGTCCGGGCGTATCCATCAGGGTGACCGCCAGATCGCCCAGCGTCAGCTCCGCCTGTTTTGAAAAAATCGTGATCCCGCGCGCGCGTTCCAGCTCATAATTATCCAGAAAAGCGTCCTGATGATCCACGCGCCCGAGCGTCCGAATACTCCCGGCTAAATAGAGGATTCCTTCCGAAAGCGTCGTCTTCCCGGCGTCGACGTGGGCGAGCATCCCCAGGCATATGTGTTTTTTGATGCGTTTTTCTGCCTGACCGTCCATACCGACCTCACCTTTCTCCTTGTTTCTATCTTACAAAATTACGCCTCGTTTGTCTATGTCTGACTGATAAAATCATTTTTTTGCATATTTTTCTAATTTTTATAAATATTCTTTTGAATATTTGGTAAAGTTGTGGTAAAATAATAAAGCACATGGACAAGTAAGCATATAGGAGTTACAAATGCAAAATCCAAATAAAACCACGAACTCAAAGGCACATTTTCTCCCGATGGGAATTTTTCTGGTTTTTGTCCTCAGTATCACTCTGGTATTTTTCATCTGTGTGTTCCGTGATATCGAGAAAAACGCGCAGGAGACTGTCGCCAGCAACATCGAGCATCAGAGCCAGAATTTTCAGAATATCATCGACCAGCACTTTCAGTATGTAGAGGCAGTTGCGCAATACATGGGGCAGCAGGACGAGCTGACCGATGCGCAGAACCTCAGTCTGCTGACCGCCATGGCGGAAAAGAGCAGCATGAGCCGAATGCTCATCATCGATTCGGATGGGACCGGCTACTACCCGTCCGGCGACCAGCAGCATGTCGGAGATTACCCCTTCTTCCAGAAAGCGATGGGCGGCGAGCGGGCGCTCGGCGGACCTTTTGAGAGCAATATAGACGGCGAGCTCTGCATGGTGCTCGCATCTCCCATCTACCACGGGGACAGCATCGTGGGCGTACTCGGCGCGTCGTGCAAGCTAGCCACGCTCGCCGATATGCTGCTGGCGGACAGCTACTCCGATTCCGGCTGCGTCCTGATCGCCAACGCGGACGGGGACGTGCTCTCCTACAAAGCGGACGAGCGAATGACCGACCTGATCTCCTACAAGAGCAATTTCTTTAATCAGCTGTACAATGTCAGGCTGCCGAAGTCCAAGACGCGCAATATGATCATAGAGGACTTCGCCGAACAGAACAGCGAGCTGTTTTCCTTCTCCTACCGGAAGAAACCTTACTACATGGGTTACAAATCGCTGGGACTGGAAGACTGGATGCTCTGCTATATGGTGCCGCGCTCCGTGGCGCGCAGCTCTTATCAGTTCATCACGCGCTACGGGATCATTCTCTGCGTGACGCTGATCCTCGGCATGGCGGCCCTGCTGCTGACGATCCTTCTCTCGACGAACCGCACGCAGACGGAGCTCCTGGAGATGGGACAGAGCGACCTGCTGACCGGCATGCTCAACAAGAAGAGCACCGAGGAGATGATCCAGCAATGGCTTGACTGCGAGCAGCGCATCGGGCTGCAGGCATTCGTCATGATCGACATCGACCATTTCAAGGAAGTCAACGACACCTACGGTCACGCCGTAGGCGATGAGATCCTGCGCGAAGTGAGCAAGATCATACGGCAGGAGTTCCGCGAGGGCGACGTCATCGGGCGTCTCGGCGGCGACGAGTTCTGTATTCTCCTGAAGAATATCGTCTCCGACACGAATGCGATCGCCAAGGTGAAGATGCTCCACGAGAGCATCCGCAACCACAAGTTCAAGGCTATGGGCGAGGACGGGCGCGTCACCTGCAGTATCGGCGTCTCGTATGCGCCGATGTACGGGAACTCCTTCGACGAGCTGTACCATACCGCTGATCTGGCGCTTTACAAGACCAAGAAAGGCGGCAGGGACGGGTTCAATATCTATGACGGGAAAGATGAGTGAGTGGGGGCTGGTTTCTTTTGATTTCCCCGGTCATCTCAGTCATCCATGAGTCTAGGTTTCTTTTGCTAAGCATTAAACGGATTGCTGCGAATGCAAAAGACTAACCTCGAAAATCCTTCGGATTTCCTCGGTCGTCTCTTGCATTCCAATGAATCAATCCACACAACAAAAGCCCCATGAATGCAAGCATTCTGGGGCTTTGTATGTGTCTTGATTCGCAGCAATCCTTATCTCTTCGAAAACTGTGGTGCCCTACGTGCTGCCTTGAGACCGTATTTCTTACGCTCTTTCATTCTCGGGTCGCGGGTGAGGTAACCTGCGGACTTGAGCGTCGGTCTGTAGTCGTTGTCTGCCTGAAGCAGCGCTCTTGCGATGCCGTGACGAATCGCGCCTGCCTGACCGGTCGTTCCGCCGCCGTGTACGTTCACGAGGACGTCGAACTTATCTGTCGTCTCTGTCGCGGCAAGCGGCTGGCGCACGATCAGTTTCAGCGTGTCCAGTCCGAAATAGTCGTCAATGTCTCTTTTATTGATCGTGATCTTGCCTGTTCCCGGCATCAGATACACTCTGGCGATTGATTTTTTTCTTCTTCCTGTTCCATAAAATCTTCCGTTAGCCAATGTCCTTTACCTCCTTATTAAAATGTCAGCGTTTCCGGTTTCTGCGCCTGCTGCTTGTGATCCGGTCCGGCATATACATAGAGCTTTTTGTACATCTCTCTGCCGAGCGGTCCCTTCGGGAGCATTCCCTTCACAGCGTGCTCAACGACTCTCTCCGGTTTCTTTGCCAACATCTCACGCAGCGTGGTCTCTTTCATACCGCCTACGTACTCCGAGTGATGGTAGTAGATCTTCTGATCCAGCTTTTTGCCGGTCACCTTGATCTTGTCTGCGTTCACGATGATCACATAATCGCCTGTATCCATATGAGGGGTAAAGGTTGGTTTGTTCTTCCCTCTCAGAACGCTCGCGACACCTGCTGCCAGGCGACCAAGCGTCATATCAGCCGCGTCCACAACGTACCATTTTCTCTCAATTGTCGTCGGACTTGCCATAAATGTTTTCATTGGTCTTCCTCCTTGTATTCGTTCACATGTCCGGGCTGGCAGAGGCTTAATTCCGTCCTCCCGGCGATCCCCCTCGCGGAAGATCCTTCTCCAGGCAAATTCCCGGAATCTGCTTTGCTGATCGCTCCGGGCATTTCGCCTCTTGTTGTTATGGTAAAATGTCCGACCGGGGCTATGGTCCAGACATTTATACGCAAGAAACGCACAGTTATCCTGAAATAACTGGCGACACGTCAAATATTATAGTACACCATACCGGGTGTGTCAATCTTTTTTTGCCTGATTTTCCCTTACTTTTCGATCGGTTTCAGGCAGATGTTCAACTCGTCGAGCTGTTTCTGCTCCACCGTCGACGGAGCACCCATCATGATGTCCTGCGCGTTCTTGTTCATCGGGAAAGCGATGACTTCGCGGATCGACTCCTCGCCGGAGAGCAGCATCACCATGCGGTCGATGCCCGGCGCGATGCCCGCATGCGGCGGCGCCCCGTAGGTAAACGCCGTGTACATGGCAGGGAATTTTGCCTTCACTTCTTCCTCGCCGAGTCCCACAAGCTCAAACGCTTTGATCATGATCTCCGGATCATGGTTCCGGACTGCGCCGGACGAGAGCTCAATGCCGTTGCAGACAAGGTCGTACTGATCCGCAAGAATGTCGAGCGGATCAATCTCGCCGCGCTCTGCCTTCATGAGCACGTCCAGCCCTCCCGCCGGCATCGAGAACGGGTTGTGGCAGAACTCCAGCTCCCCGGACTCCTCTCCGATCTCGTACATCGGGAAATCCACGACCCAGCAGAATTCATATCGTTCTTTGTCCATATGTCCTTCGCACGCCTCTCCGAGCTTTCGGATCGCGACGCCCGCCGCCTTCTGCGCCATGCCGAGCTTGCCCGCGGACAGAATGACCAGCGTGTTCGGTTTCAGACCAAGCTTGTCCGTCACCGCGGCAATCTTGCCCGCGTCCGCGTTGATGAACTTCGCGATGCCGCCCGCGATCGCGCCGCTCTCATCAGTCTTGAACCAATATACCTTGCTGCCCGCCTGCACCTCGATGTCCGCGCAGATCTGGTCGATCGCCTTTCTGGTGAGCTTGCAGTCAGAGACCGGGACAGCCTTGATCACGTTGCCGTCAAACGGACCGAACCCGATGCCGCTCAGAAGATCGGTCATGTCGGTCACCCGCAGATCGATGCGCAGATCCGGCTTGTCGCTGCCAAACTCTTCCATCGCCTGCGCGTACGGAATCCGCACGAACGGCGTCTGGGAGGTTTTCTCATATGCGCCGTATTTCGCGAATACCGGCGGCAGAACGGTCTCGATCACGGCGAACACGTCCTCCTTCGCCGCGAACGCCATCTCCATATCCAGCTGATAGAACTCTCCCGGCGAGCGGTCGCCGCGCGCGTCCTCGTCACGGAAACAGGGCGCGATCTGGAAATAGCGGTCAAAGCCGGACGCCATCAGAATCTGCTTGAACTGCTGCGGCGCCTGCGGCAGCGCGTAAAATTTCCCGGGATGCTTTCTCGCCGGAACGAGATAATCCCTCGCGCCCTCCGGCGAAGACGCCGTCAGGATCGGCGTTGTGATCTCGAGGAACCCCTGCTCCGTCATCGCGTTTCTCAGGGCGGACACCACGTTGCAGCGAAGAACGATGTTGCTCTTCACCGCCGGGTTTCTCAGATCCAGATAGCGGTATTTCAGGCGCAGCGCCTCGTCCGCATTTCGCGAATGATTGATCTCAAACGGCAGCTCCTGATGTCTGCAGCGCCCCAGCACCTTGATCTCCCGCGGCACCACCTCGATCTCTCCGGTCGGGATCTTGTTGTTCACGTTGCTCCGCTCCCGCACCGTGCCTGTCACCGAGATCGTCGACTCCTTGTTCAGCGCCTTGATTGCCGCCATCATCTCCTCGGTCTCGACGACGACCTGAGTGATCCCATAAAAATCGCGCAGGACAACGAAGGCAAGATTGCCCCCGACCTCGCGCACGTTTTCCATCCAGCCGACGACCGTCACCGTCTGCCCGGCGTTTTCTTTTCTTAATTCCCCGCAAGTATGCGTTCTGTATTGAGACATTTTTACATGGCTCCCTTTTCTCTTATTTGATCCCGTGCAGCTTTATCCCGGAATCCCGGCTTATTTTACCAAATTTCGTTTTCGATGTCTACATTGAATTCACGTTTAGCAACGAGCCATGCAAATACGGTGGAACACGAAATGCCTGCTCGCAGGCAATTTCGTGAGACAGCGTATTTATAGGGCGACTGCCCGCGGCCTCGAAAAACCGAAGGCTTTTCGAGGTTCGCAGGGCTCGTTGCTATTGAAGTGCACTATACACAAACCTCAATCCTCCGCCCCGTGTGCTGGTAGCGATAGTAGCGCACCCCCGCCGCGTCCAGCATGCGGCGCGAGGCGGTCGCTGCCGGACCGTCGTGGTACTTGTCGTCGTCGTACACGATCGTCTTAATCCCCGCCTGAATAATCGCCTTCGCGCACTCATTACACGGGAACAGCGACACGTACAGCTTTGCGCCTTCAAGGCTGCCGCCGCGGTAATTCAGGATCGCATTCAGCTCGCTGTGCACCACGTACGGGTATTTGCAGTCCAGCTCGTCGCCCTCGCGCGCCCAGGGGAACTCATCGTCCGAGCAGCCTGCCGGGAACCCGTTGTAGCCCATCGACAGGATCTTGTTGTCGCCGCTCACGATGCACGCGCCTACTTGCGAATTCGGATCCTTCGACCGCATTCCGGCGAGTTTCGCGACGCTCATGAAATATTCATCCCACGAAATGTAATCCTTGCGTTTATCTGACATATCTGTGACCTCCTTTGTGAATCTGGGGTGTTCCTTCATATCTTATTTTGATTTTATGTTTGATTTTATTTCTCCATTTTGCTCAAGATAGCTGAGAAAGCCTTCGCAACCCTCAACGATATCGTCATAGGTCACATCGAAATTACCTGTATACCACGGATCCGCGATATCACGCCCGGAACCTGAGAAAGATAACAGCTTATACACTTTCCCCTCAGGATCTCCCTTTAACATTCTGGTGAGGTTCCTGATATTCCATGTATCCATCCCTATAATGTAATCAAATTTCTCATAATCGCTCCATTTGATCTGTTTCGCCCTGTGAGGTACTAAGGGTATCCCCACCTCGCGCAGTTTATTTACTGTTCCTCTATGCGGAGGGTTGCCTATTTCCTCAGTACTCGTGGCAAAAGAGTCAATATAAAACTGATCCGCTATACCCCTCTCTTTCACCATATAGGCAAACACGCTCTCGCATAAAGTTGACCGACATATATTTCCATGACAACAAAAAGCCACTCTTATCATCTATTTTCTCTCCAGTAAAAAGACTATTGTACGGTCAAACGCCTCTCTATAACGTTCCACCTGAAATTCCATATCCCAGTCGTCCGGTATATCCATAAGGCAGACCGCCCTGTCTGCTTTTCCATATTTCAATATGCTCTCTGCTCTGTCAAAAATCCACGTTTTCAAATGGATATCAGGAATTACAAGAACCTTCATGTTGTCATCTCCATATAAGCAAGCCGCTTTTCGAGCATTACGTAATCGAAAGCCACCATCTGTCCTAATTCTGCAGCTTTTGCCTGACAAGTCATTCGTTTCCTTTTTCCATTTCCTCATTAATGCAAATGCCAAGATTCGTATGCCTGTCTATAGAGTTTAATCCATCCTCAATATACGCCCACGACTCTTTGTAATCCCCATTCACAGAAAAGTCCGAATCGCAGATAAACCTTGTAAATCCTTCCACATCATTCTTGTATTTCTTCGCGAATTTATATGCATCCGTTTCTTTTTCCTCATCTGTACTATTGCGCTTATTATGTAGCACATGGTCAAGATTGCAGGACATGTAATATACCCGGTATGGCACCTGCCATATCTGTCCTGTCCCTCTTAACCTATATAAATTATCCGTCTTCTGTTTGTTTCGTTCAATAATCCCCTGAGGATCCGGGGTATGAATCCCGTCAGCCTCATAAAATATTTCATCATGCTCTGAGTCCATGATGACACTTTCGTTCGGAACATACGCACCGTCCATATCTACGATATGAATGATCTGTTTAAAATGTTTTGACGTATAGTGATTAGCCTTTGCGTAATTACGAATTTCATCTCCCATTTTGGAGACAATATTATTTGAACGTACACCTTTCCTTGTCGTAATATCGCCATGCATAATGTGTACATACACCTTATCTTTATCATAAATCTGATTCAGCATAACGCCTAATGCCGTAT
>CANQYP010000119.1 GCA_947628045.1 uncultured Lachnospiraceae bacterium
GCTCACCGTGATATAGCCTACCCCTGTCCGATCCGGCATAAAGCAGTTGCGGCGGACGCTGATCTCCACCTTCTCCCGGTTCGGGTCCAGACCGCGGAAATTCGCGTAAAACACCGTCGCGTCTCCGTCCTGCCGCGCGAACCATTTATAGCGGGACTCCTCCGCCGACCAGGCGCAGGGATCCGCCTCGCCCGCAAGGCATTCCTCCAGCGTCACGCTCTCGTACATCATGCGGTCGTTCAGATAGACCGAGCCGGTGTGGCGCACCTTCGGCGCGAAATACCAGTCCCCGCAGACGTAGGTCGTGTACGGATTGTACGCGCCGAACACCCCGTTGTCCACGCGGGCGCTCCACACCGTCCCCTGATAAAGCGTCCAGCCGGTAAGCTCCTCCGCCCCGGTGATCACCGCGCCGAGCGGCTCCTCCGAGCGATAGACGATCCGCTGCTCCTGTGTCCCGGCGTGCCGCGGGTTCACGTACTCCCGGTAGACGCCCGGCGCCACCAGCACCTCGTCTCCCGGCGCCGCGACGCGCGCCGCGTCACTGATGTGCCGGAACGGGCGCTCCCTGCTGCCGTCCCCGTCGCAGGACGCGTGAATATTCACATAATAAGTCTTCGGATTTGCGTTCATTTCCCATCCTCTCCTTTCGCTTTCAAAAGTTATGGAAAGTATATCATAAAGGCTTAAAAAAGAAAACTGCCATCAGGCATTTCGCCTGATGGCAGAACCATCTTTCTTTGAATCGCTTTACTTCTTCAGCACACCGTTCTTGCTGAAGGTGTATTTCTTCTTGCCGATCTTCTGCTTTCCGGTCCGCATGACGCCATCCTTGCCGAAGTAATACTTCTTGCCCTTGATCGTCTGCCAGCCGGTCTTCATGACGCCGTTCTTGCCGAAGTAATACTTCTTCCCGTCAATCGTCTGCCAGCCGGTCTTCTTGCTGCCGTCCTCGCCGATATAGTAGGTCTTCTTGCCGACCTTCTGCAGACCGCCGACCTGCTCTTCGCTGGTTTCCGCTGCAGGAGCACTCTGCACAGCAGTCTCCGCTGCGGCGGTCTCAGCTGCGTAGCTCACCGGCTGAGTGACCGCCACGCTGTTCCCGGCAATGGCAATCGTCCCTGCCCCCGTCTCCGTCACGGTCTCAACACTTGTCTCCGGCTGTGCCTCAGTCTCTGTCTGAGCCTGAGTTTCTTTCTGCGTCTCTGGCTGAGTCTCTTTCTGGGCCTCCGTCTGCGCCTCGCTCTGTTTCTCTGTCGTCGGCGTATCCTTCTCTGCCTCGGTCGCAGCTGTGCCGCCCGCGATCTGCTCTATCGTCTCAGTCTCTGTCTTACCACAGCGTTTGCATTCGCGTGTCCGAACCGTCTCCATTCCTCCGGTCGTCTTGTTCCATCTGGTGCTGACCGTCCAGCCGCCCCAGTCGTGACCTTCTTCCTGTTTCAGCATGACCTGTGTCGAGCCGCAGCCGTGAACACACTTAAAGGTATACAGAACCTGCTGGCAGTCGTAACGCATACTACTGTCATAGGCGTAGGAATGACGATCCGGGTTATTCGCCGCCTCATTACGCTGTCTCGTCTCCCCGCAGACGCTGCATTTCTCATAAACGATGTCGCTCATGCAGGTATTGTGGTAGCGGTCTGTCTCTACCCACTTATGCAGCTCCGGGTGATACGCGGGAACCAGACTTGCCTCCTGCGTGCCGCACCTCTCGCATGTCTTTGTTACCATATCCTTGTTGCAGGACGCCGGTGTCGTCGTCTCTTCGCCCCAGTCATGTCCGAGCGCCGGGATATCATAGAGCACCGGGATATCATGTTCCGTTTTGTCCAGCTCTTTACACCGTAAACATATGAATTGTTTCTTGCCCGGCTGTGTGCAGGTAGGTTCATCTATAACTTTATAGTATTTATTTACTCCTTCCGGATACTGGGCATGCTTTTCATATACATGGTTAAGCCTGTAGAGTTTCTCTTCTTTCGTCGCTTTGCAGCCATCAACGGTACATTCATACGTAATCGTCGCGTTTTCCGTACAGGTAGGTGTAGGTAGTTCATCCTGTACTACCTCATTCCAGCTATGGCTGAATGCGAGCGTAGCCTCTGTAGGCGCTGAGGCAGTTTTGCCATCTGTACCCGTTGCCGTAGCGCTGACCGTAATCACACGCTGCTTGTTGTCATCGTTCGCGACGTTCGTGACCTTCAGCGTGGTTCCCTCTGCCTCTACTTTGACACCGTCAAATGTTTCCGTTTCACCCATTTCAACTTCCTTGGGTTCAGAATTCGCATTGGACAAGAGCGCCGCCGGATCAGAAACACTCTTGCTGACCTTCACCGTCCAGACAACCTTCTTAACCGTCGTGCGGACAGGCGTGCAGAACAGATTCAGCGCAAGGCTCGCGCCCTCCTCCGCGTGTGTGCTCGCGTGCAGTGTCCCGCTGAGGAACTGCGTCCCCTCGCCAGCCACGATGCGGATATCCTTCAGCGGTTTCGCCTCCGGGTCGACGCGCTCGAACGTCTCGCTGGAACTGCCGTCCGCCTTTTTCCACTGTGCATAGAAGGACATGCCGTTCGTGATCTCAGTATCTTCCTCGACCAGCACCGTGCTCTTTTCCTCTGTCGACCAGCCCAGGAAAGTATAGCCGTTGAAGGTATTTTCTGCCCAAATCTTCTTCAAGGCTACCCACTTATCGTCGGCATTCTCAAACTGATCATCAAACTGCGCCTCGTAGTTCAGTCCGATGACGGCGGCGTCTTCCGCGGTGAACTTTGTCTTATCCCCACCCGCTTTGTATTTTCGGATACAGGTCAGGCAATGTCCAAACATGCCGTCGATCCCGTTCCAGTCCAGATAAAACTCGAGAACCTTGTCTCCATCATCTGCTGTCGGCTTATCGTTAAACACTGCGTAGAGAACGTTTACACCCTCGGGAACCGGTCTGCCCGGCGAAACAATTGTACCGTTCACTTTCACTGTCTTCCAGACAGAATAATCTCCAGACGTCTGCAGTTCCTCTGTGGGAGCCTCGGTGTACCAGCCTACAAATTCTCCGTTGGTGCGCGTAACGCTGAGACAGGTCTTCACACTCTCCGGCAAAGTTCTGTCATCACCGAGCTTTACAAGGACGTCCCCGTCTGTAAGTTCCATCCCGTCATCGGAGTTCCCTTCTGCATCACTCCACGCAATGTTTCCGTTGACCACATGCAGCCAGACAGTAGGCTGATCCTTAAAGGCACCTTCCTCCTCCGGCGCGCTGGACGGATAGATGGTCTGCGCCACCGGATCCTGTCCTTCGGCAAGCTTGCTGATCTGCGCCGGGGCATTTTCCATGGTTACACTTTCCACCTCGACATCCGGTTCTGTCAGATCCTCCTCGGAATCCACCAAACCGGTTTCCTCCACCTCCGTCAGCTGTTCCTCGTCGACAAAGTCCACGTCCTCGAGCGCGCCCGTCTGCAAGGGCGCTGTCAGGACAAGCGTCGATACCAGGGCAAGCGCGACCAGGTTTTTCCATCTCTTATTCCTCATAATACAGATCCTCCTCTCCAAGTCTTATGCCTTTCTTCCTGCGTTCGTAAGATCCATAAAACTCCTCTTTTTTCTTATTCTTACCATACACTATGGGCGCTGAAAAGTCAAGAATCCGGGCTGCAAAGATTTACGTTTTTCCGTGATAATTCACAAACAGACCGGCGCGGGACGCGCTCCCATTGTCGCCTTCTCCTCACCGCGCCTCAAGCGCCCGAAAGAGCGTGATATAGCACGCAAAATCGCCGAGCCTTTTCCGCTCGTCCCCGAGACGTTCTCTCCAGCCCACGCCAGCTGCTCCCTGCAGACGCGCGATGACATTGAGGGAAACAAGAAATGCGTCGTGCGCGCTCGTGCGGCTCGCATCCGTCTCCATTTTCTGTTCCCGCGAAAGCGCCAGCCAGCCCGCGCGAAAGCCGGCATAGCGGGCAGCGCGTTCATACAGATCCGTATACAGCTCGACGTCCTCTTCCTCGCACACACGCTCCCCCACCTTCAGCTGCGCATAGGCATCCTCCGCCTCCTGATAAGTCAACACATTGTCCATGACAGAATCCTCCTCCCGATTCGACCGCAAAAGACCGGCACTGCGCCGTCCCGCGGAACTCACAGACATTTTACCATCTGCGCGCCCTTTCCGCAAGCGTCGTCTCGTCCGGATATAGACACTTTCCGCAAGTGTCGCCTCGCCTGAATATGGACATTTTCCCTGATTTTTGTTATGATAAGCAAAGGAAAATCAAAGCGGAAAGGAATCCGATCTTATGAAACGAAGTGTGAAAGAACTATGCATCCGCGTCGTCATCCTGCTGTTCGGGCTGACCGTCGCCCATCTCGGCGTGACGCTCTTCCTGCTCGCGAACCTCGGCGCCGACCCGTTCAACGTGTTCGTGCAGGGCATCT
Organism: uncultured Lachnospiraceae bacterium; assembly: GCA_947628045.1. Lineage (GTDB taxonomy): Bacteria > Bacillota > Clostridia > Lachnospirales > Lachnospiraceae > Choladousia. The sequence goes on from CANQYP010000119.1 coordinate 4,432, forward strand.
TCCGGACGCTCGGCAGATTTGCAGACTGGAGTTTCCTCACGCACGGGAATGTCCACATCGTCATCTGTTTCCTGATCATTCTCGTGCTGCTGTTGGTGGACCGCAGCTACATAAAAATAGGAACCGTCCTCTGCATGGCATTCGGCGGTCCCATCATTGATTTCTTCACACGGCTGCTCTCCTTCCTGTTCGAAAAGGGCAACCCGCTCTGGCTGAACCTGATCGTCCTGGCGCTCGGCTGCGTCATTCTCGCGCTCGGCATGACGATCGTGATCAAATCCGACGCCGGCACCGGCCCCAACGACCTCGTCGCCCTCGTCATCAGTGAAAAGTCACACCGCCGGTTCGGCGTCGTCCGCATTCTCGTCGACGTCTCGTTCGTCGCGGTCGGTTTTCTGCTCGGCGGCACCATCGGCATTGGCACGGTGATCTGCGCCTTCCTCGTCGGTCCCGTCGCGGACTTCTTCCTGCCACGCAGCGAGCGGTTCGTGAACGCGGTGCTGAGCCGTTTCCTGCCAACGCGCTGAGCGAAACCTTTTCGTCTGCATCTTCCTTCAGCGCTGACCAAGACCCTTTTCATCCGCACTCTCCCGGCACACCGACCGAAACCTTTTCATCCGCATCATCCCGGCATGTTGAGCAGAACCTTTTCGTCCGCATTCTGCCACAGCGCTGACCGAGACCTTTTAGTCCGCGTCCTCCCTCAGATGCCTCCAGATCTGGTTTCGGATCATCTCCATTGCAGCTTTGTTGTACCCGCCCTCCGGCACGATGATGTTCGCGTTCTTCTTGCTCGGCTCCACAAACTGCTCGTGCATCGGCTTAACCGTGTTCAGGTACTGACCGATCACGGATTCCAGGCTGCGCGCCCGCTCCAGCACATCCCTCTGGATCCTGCGGATAATGCGCAGGTCGGCGTCCGTGTCCACGAAAATGCGGATATCCATCAGCTCGCACAGCTCCCGACTCTCAAAGATCAGGATCCCCTCCACGATGATGACCTTTGCGGGCTTGATGATCACCGTATCCTTGCTGCGGTTGTGCACCGTGTAATCGTAGACCGGGCACTCCACCGAGAGCCCTCGTTTCAGATCCTTCAGATGCTGCACCATCAGATCCGTGTCAAACGCGTTCGGGTGGTCGTAGTTCAGCCGGGAACGCTCCTCGTAAGTCATCTCATCGTGCGCCTTGTAATAGTCGTCGTGCTTTATGATCGTCACGCCCTCCCGGAACTGAGCGGCGATCTGGTTCGTCAGCGTCGTCTTGCCGCTGCCGGAGCCGCCCGCGATCCCAATCACCAGTACCTTTTCCATCCGGAATTTCCTCCTTTGCCGTTTCTGCCGTTTCGCCGATTCCTGCCTTTTCTTTCCTCTTCTTCCGTTTCTTTCCTCTTCTTTTTCGCCGTTTTTTCTTTTATCTTATCACAGTCTGCAGGATCCCGCAAGAATCGCGCCGTTTCTTCCTCATTTGAAAAAAACAGTCATATTTCCGAATCTCGTCACATAAAATAAGAGCAGAACTACAGAACTGTTTGACAACAACATACTTTTCGTGTAAAATCATTATAAAGATACACTTATTATTGGAGAGCTTATGAGAACCGTTCTTATTACATACCTTATCGTGATAAACCTGATCAGCTTTCTCCTCATGGGGATCGACAAGCGCAGGGCGATCAAAAACAAATGGCGTATTTCCGAGAAGACGCTTTTCCTGACTGCGTTTCTCTTCGGCAGCGTCGGCGCCATCGCCGGCATGTACGTCTTCCGCCACAAGACGCTGCACCGCTCCTTCCGTTTCGGTCTGCCTGCCATCCTGATCGCGCAGATCTGCCTGGTCGTTCTCGGCATCGTTCTGTATCACCGCGCCGTCAACGCGCCGGTTCGGACCGTGCGGCGCGAGCTGCAGCAGATCAAGGAGCTCGACGCCGAGACAATCCAGTCATTTATCTACTATGAGGATCTGATGGGTTCCCTGCCGGACGACACCGACATCAGCGAGACCTGCGTCGACGTCGTCCGGCTCTTCTTCCAAAAGTTCGACTATCATATCCAAAGCGCAGTCGTGCGGGGCGATCAGGCAACCGTACAGACCGCTGTCACAAATGTCGATATGCACGCGCTTGCGCAGGATCTCTGCAAGAGCATCCTTCAAAATTCCGTCTCTGTCTACCCCGAATCTACCAGCTCCACACCGGAAGATTATTACCGCCTTCTGGGCGACGCCCTCACCGAAAACAGCTATGAGCTCGCCACAACGACAGCTGTCTTCCACCTGCAGAAGGACTCCTCCGGCTGGACGGTCCGATCCGACGAAACACTGGAAGATGAGCTGGTGGGCGGATTCATCTCCTATATGAACGATCCCTATATCCTGTCCGCCTCCACCGCGCTCTCGATCCAGCTCGACGCGCTGAAAGCGCTGACGGCGGAGCAGTGGGCGGATTACCTCTCGGTCAACGATCTCTTCGCCACCTACAACACCGACTACTATCAGGCGATCGACGAAGAATATATCCGTCAGCTGGCGAACGACTTCGATTACGAGATCCTGCGCTGCACAGAGAATGGCTCAGACGCCTCTGCCGCCGTCAGAATCACAAGTATCGATATGAAAAATGTGCTCGCGATCTACAAAGAGCACCTTCTCGCATACGCGGCAACCGCCCGGTCTCTGCGGGACGACGACGTACAGTTCTCCAATGAGACCTCCCGCCTCCTGCTGCAGTCTCTGCAGGAAAACACGGAAGTCGCATCGACTGATATCGATATACATTTTCACAACAATGGGTCGATCTGGGAAATCTCCTTCGATCAGGAATTCACAAACGCTCTCATGGGAAATATGTCCGGCGCGATCGATCAGTTTAATTCGGTCACGCATGACGCGGACTCCGTGATCGTCGCACCGGTGAATTGAAAAAAGTCTAGTTGTTCAGGATGTGCTCCGCGATCCGGTCAAGCGCCACTTCCGCCTGCTCTCCGGTCTCCATGTCTTTGACGTGCGCCAGGTTGTCCGCCAGCTCCTGCGTCCCGATGATCACAGTCTTTTTCGCGCCGAGCTTATTCGCGTACTTCATCTGCGCCTTGACGCTGCGGTCCATGTAGTCGGTCTCCACGACAATGCCCTTCCGGCGCAGCTCATCTACTATGCGGTACGCCCGCCCTCGCGCCTCCTTGCCGAGAATGCCGACATACAGCGCCACAGGATCTTCGGGCGGAAACTCCACGCCCTCTTTCTCCATAAAGTACAGGATGCGCTCAATCCCCATACCGAAACCGACCGACGGAATGTCCTGTTTCTCGTCGATCTCGTGGATCAGCCCGTCGTAGCGTCCGCCGCCGCAGAGCGTGAACCCCTCGGAATCCACAAACTCAAACACCGTCTTCGTGTAATAGTCCAGTCCACGGACGATCCCCGTGTCCACCACGTACTCGATCCCCATCTCATCGAGCAGACTTTTCAGCTCCTCGAAATGCTCCCGGCACTCCTCGTCCAGGTACTCGATCGTGCGCGGCGCGTGCGCGACGACCTCCTTGCACGCGTCCACCTTACAGTCGATCACGCGCAGCGGGTTTTTCTGCATGCGCTCCCGGCAGGTCGGGCAGAGCTTGTCCTCGTGCTCCCTCAGATACGCAAGCAGCGCGTCGTTGTAGGTCTTGCGGCAGTTTTTGCAGCCGATGCTGTTGATGTGGAGTTTCGCATCCTTCAGCCCAAGTTTCCCGATCAGCTCCGTGATCAGCGTGATCAGCTCCACCTCCGCGAGCGGGCTTGCCGAGCCGACAAACTCGACGCCGAACTGGTGGTGCTGCCTGAGCCTGCCGCTCTGCGGTTTCTCGTAGCGGAACGCCTGTGTCACATAGTACAGCTTTGTCGGCGCGGGCTGCGCGTACATATTGTGCTCCAGGTAAGCGCGCATCACGCCCGCCGTCCCTTCCGGTTTCAGGGTGATGCTCCGTCCCCCTTTGTCCT
>CANQYP010000120.1 GCA_947628045.1 uncultured Lachnospiraceae bacterium
TGGACTGCGCCGCGCCGATCGGGGTGTTCGACTCCGGCGTGGGCGGGCTGACCGTGGCGCGGGAGATCATGCGCAATCTTCCGAACGAGCGCATCGTATATTTCGGAGACACGGCGCGCGTGCCGTACGGGAGCAAGTCGCGGGACACGATCCTGCGCTATTCGCGGCAGATCATCCGTTTCCTTCGCACGGAGCAGGTCAAGGCGATCGTCATCGCCTGCAACACGGCAAGCGCGCTGGCGCTCGACGAGGTGGAGAAGGAGCTGGATATCCCGATCATCGGCGTGATCAAGTCCGGGGCACGCGTCGCGGCGGCGTCCACCGTCAACAAAAAGGTCGGTGTGATCGGCACGGAGAGCACGATCAACAGCCGCATGTACGACCAGCTGATCCGCGCGGAGGACCCGGAGATCACGGTGTACGGGAAGGCATGCCCGCTGTTTGTGCCGCTCGTGGAGGAGGGCTGGCTGAAGGACCCGGTGACGGAGACGGTGGCGGGCCGCTATCTGAAGGAGCTGCTTGACGAGGGGATCGACAGCCTGATCCTCGGCTGCACGCATTACCCGCTTTTGCGCGCGCTGATCGGGGAGATCGCCGGTCCCGACGTGCAGCTGGTGAACCCGGCGTACGAGACGGCGAAGGAGCTGGAACGGCTGCTGGCGCAAAAGAATCTTCTGAACACGCAGGCAAAGCCTCCGGGCAACGAGCCTTATAAATTCTACGTCAGCGACGCCGCGGACAAGTTCAAGCGTTTCGCGAATTCGATTCTTCCGTACGACATCGAGACGACGCAGAAGATCAATATCGAAGAATACTAGGAGGAATGTTTGCATGACAGAGGACGTTCTGGTCAGCGTGAAAGGACTTCACACTCTGGACACCGCCCAGGATGAGGAGATTGAGATATTTTCCACCGGGAAGTATTATTTCAGGAACGGAAAGCACTATCTGTTTTATGACGAGCAGGTGGAGGACGCCGGGGGCGTCGTCAGCAACCGAATCGTGTGCAGCGACGGCTGTGTGGAGCTGACGAAAAAAGGCTCCGTCAACGCCAGAATGTCGTTTCACACGGAGGAAAAGACCGAGTGCTGGTATGAGACGCCGTTCGGGGAGATGCTGGTGGGGCTGGAAGTGACGGACATGAAGATCACGGAGCAGGAAGACCTTTTCGAGATCCAGGTCACGTATCGGCTGGAGCTCAACTATGAGCAGGTCGCGGACTGCCAGATCCGAATCCGCGCGATCGCGAAGGGGAGCCCGCTGTTCCATCTTCGATGAAGGCGCAGATGTCTCCGCCTGGTTTCGCTCGGGTGGGACAGACCAAAAGAAAACAGAAGACAGAGTTAAGAAAACTGCTGAAACCGATCTGATTTGGCAGTTTTTTGTTTCTCTGGGGGCGCGATTTCAAAAAAAGTGAGATTTGATTGCACAAAAGTCAGGTTTGATTGCACAAACGTCAGTCCGGCAAGCCCCAAAGATGTCCTTATATATGGTAAAATATTTATAAAAATAACTCAAAAGGAGAATAAGATTTATGAAGAAATTCAGCAATGCAATTTGGTCAGCAGTTTTAGCGGCAGTCGTTTTCGTATGTTACTTTTTCATTCCAAAGCTCCACATAATTGGATTTGTCTATGCCGGCTGCGTCCTGATCGGCGGGTGCGTTGCCTATCTGCAGGACGCGCTGACAAGCACGGAAAAGAAAAAGAGAGTAAGCAATGCGGTCTGGACGGGCGTTCTCGCAGTCGTCGTATTCGCCTGCTACTTCCTCATTTCGGCGCTCCACTTTGACGGAATGATCTACGCCGGCTGCATTCTGATCGGCGCGTTTGCCGCCTATATGCAGGATGCGCTGACAGCTGAGAAAGCCTGACGGTCCATCTGTGACGGAAACGACTCAGGGCGTTTCGATGGGCAAAAAGAAAAGAGGCGAGGACATTGCGTCCCCGCCTGTTTTATTTCTTTCCCTTTTTTCCGCTTGCCTTTTGAAGATTTTTGTTCTCCTCGTCGATCTTTTTGGAGAGCTTGTCGCGCGTCCGCGCCCAGAATCCCTTTTTCTTCTGCACGGTCTCAAGCGGTCCGCGCACGCCCTTGACTTCCATGATGTAGATGCCGCTGACGACTGCCTTGACTTCCTTCTTGACCGGGATCGTGTCGAAGACGGCGGCGTCGCTGACGAGCGTCATGATCCTCGGTCCGACCTTCGCCTTGACGATCGGGAGCTTGGAGCGGCGCATCAGCTTGGGCGTCTGGTCGATCACCATCTGCGGCAGCCCGGAATCCTTGATCGGCATTCGCTTTTTGTCAATGATCAGCATGGATAGCGTTTGTTTCGCCGCCTCCATCTGTTCCTGCTGGGCGGCTTGTTTCTTCTGCATTCTGCGTCCGACGAAATAGAGGACGACGAGCGCGACGACCATGACGAGTAGTATGATCAGTAAAACTTTGAGTGGTGTTGGCATATGTACCTCCGCGAATTCATTATTTGTTCTTCATCTTAGCATTCTAGCATTCTTTGGAAGAAAGTGCAATAAATAATATTTGATAGTGCGAAATTGAGCCGTATATGGTATACTCAAAGCATCAAGGACGAGAGGAGTCAGTTATTATGAGGAAAAAGAACTTATTTGCCGCCTTTGTCTGTTCCGTTTGTCTGGCGGTTTCCGGCATGGCGGTCGTTGTGAGCGCGGAGGAGAGCCAGACGGAGGCGGAGACCGACGCAGGCGCTGAGGCGGCGACGGACGCCCAGGAGAGCACGGAAGCCGGCTCGGAGGCGGTGACTGCGGCAGAGGAGAGCGCGGAGACCGAGACGGAGCTGGTGGTTCCGGAGCGCCCGGATTACATGGCGTCCGATTATGTGACGCTCGGTCAGTACAAGGGGCTGACGGTCGTCAGAGAGCCGCTCGAGGTGACGGAGGAGGAGATCGACAGTGAGATTCAGCTTGAGATCCAGAATTCCGATGCGATGGAAACGATCACCGAGGGCGTTGTGCAGGAGGGCGACATTGCGAATATTGATTATGAGGGGAAGAAGGACGGCGTCGCCTTTGACGGGGGCACCGCCGAGGACTACGATCTGACGATCGGTTCCCACACGTTTATCGACGGGTTCGAGGACGGGCTGATCGGCGTGGCGGTCGGCGATACGGTCGATCTTCCGCTGACCTTCCCGGAGAACTACGGCAGCGAGGAGCTGGCGGGGGCGGACGTTGTGTTCACGGTCACGGTCAATGAGATCAGGCGTGTCCCGGAGCTGACCGACGAGGTGGCGAGCAGCGTTACGGACGGGGAATACAATGACGTCGCGTCCTACCGGGAGAGCGTCCGCGCGCAGCTTGAGGCGACGAAGGAGCAGGATCAGGAGACGGCGCTCATGGGCGACCTTCTGACGCAGATCGCGAATACCTGTGAGATCAAGGGATACCCGCAGGAGATGATCGATTACAACGTTGCGCTGATGGAGCAGTATTACCGCAGCATAGCGCAGATGTACTCGATGGAGTTCGAGGATTTCCTTTCTTCCTATCTGGAGATGACGCCGGAGCAGTTTCAGAGCGAGGCGGTCCTTGCCTGTCAGGAGATGATGCAGCAGGAGCTGTACCTGAAGGCGATCGCGGAGACGGAGGGGATCGAGCTCTCCGAGGAGGAATATACCGCCGGTACGGAGCGTTATGCGCAGCAGTACGGCTATGAGACGGCGGAGGAGCTGCTCGCGGCGAACGATGAGGGCGAGATCCGTATCAGTCTGCTGCTTGACAAGGTATATGATTTCCTGATGGAGAACACCAACATCGTGGACGAAGAGCCGGAGACGGAGTCGGAGGATATGACGGAGCTCACCGGCGCTGAGCTTGCCGCGGAGACAGAGACAGACGAAATCGGAGAGTCCGAGACTGCGGAGGCAGAGACGGAATCCGGGACGGAGCCTGAGAGCGAGACCGAGGCATAGGAGAAGAGAGGGAGCCAGAAGAGATGAAAGCGAAACTGATCGTTCTCCTTGGAGTGCTCGGAGTTTCCTTCTCCGCGATCTTTGTGAAATACACAACCGCTCCGGCGGTTGTGATCGCGTTTTACCGTATGTTTTTCTCTGCGCTGCTCTTGTTTCCGGTCGCGTGGAAGACCTGCAGGGAGGAGTGGAAGGCGCTCGAGCGGCGGACTGTGCTGATGTGCTGCTTAAGCGGCGTGTTTCTCGCCTGTCACTTTTCCTTTTATTTTCAGTCGATCGCGTACACGTCGATTGCCTCGAGCACGGTGCTCGTGGACACAGAGGTGTTCTTTGTCGCGATCGTGTCGATCCTGTTTCTGAAGGAGAAGGTCTCCCGCGTGGGAGGGTTCAGCATTCTGCTGACCTTTGCGGGCAGCGTCGTGCTTGCCCTGAGCGACCGCGGCGCGGGCAGCAATGCGGTGCGCGGCGATCTGCTGGCGGTGACGGGCGCGTTCTTTGTGGCGCTGTACACGCTGATCGGGCGCGTGGAGCGCAGGAAAATGTCGACGACGCTCTATACGTTCCTGGTGTACGGGACGGCGGCGCTGACGCTCGCGGTTTTCTGTGCGGCGACACGTCTTCCGGTCGTCGGCTATGGACCGAAGAACTATGCGCTCGGGCTGGGGCTGGCGCTGTGCTGCACGCTGCTCGGGCACAGCGTGTTCAGCTGGGGGCTTAAATATCTCCCGGCGACGTTCATCTCGACGGCAAAGCTCGGGGAGCCGGTGTTCGCGACGGTACTCGGAATGTTCCTGTTCGGACAGATCCCGGCGCTGCAGCAGGTCGTCGGGGCGGTGATCATATTGACGGGGCTGTACCTGTACACGGCGGTACAGTCATGAAAGCGGGTTTTTGCCGGGGACGCGGCAGGAGTTCTGTGCAGAGAGGACGAACGGTACAGTCATAAAAAATTCGACGAGATTTTTGTACGGAAAGGACGAATGGATACATGAAAAAAGTGGGAATGATCCTGGAAGGCGGCGGACAGCGCGGCATTTTCACGAGCGGCGTGCTGGATTATTTTATGGAACGCAAGCTTGTGGTGCCGTACGTGATCGGGGTGTCGGCGGGCGCGTGCAACGCGGTGGACTATGTGTCGGGGCAGATCCTGCGCACGAAGGAGTGTATGCTTGACGCGCAGCTCGACTATGAGCTGTACGGAGTCCGCACGATGATGAAGACGAGGCATTTCATGAACATGGATCTGATCTTTGACCAGTTTCCGTACTATGATTATCCGTTCGATTTTCGGGCGTTCGTGAAATCGCCGACCAGATGCCTGATCGCGGCGACGAACTGCATGACGGGCAGGGCGCAGTTTTTTGAGGAATACCACGAAAAAGCGCGGCTGATGGATATCTGCCGGGCGTCCTCGAGCCTGCCGTTCGCGGCGGCGATGGCGGACATCGACGGGGTTCCGATGATGGACGGAGGGATCGCGGATTCGGTGCCGGTGCGCAAGGCGATGGCGGACGGCTACGACTACAACATCGTGATTCTGACAAGAGGGCGCGGCTACTACAAGAAGGAGCACAATGTCTCCCTGATGAAACCGGCGAAACTCATTTATCGGAGATATCCGGCGCTTGCCCGCGCGCTGATGATGCGCAACCATGTCTACAACCGGGAGATGGATCTGATCGACCGGCTCGAGAAACAGAACAGGATCTTCGCGATCCGACCGACCATCCCGTGCGTCAGCCGGACGGAGACCGACTTGGAGAAACTTGAGGATTTCTACTGGCACGGCTACGAGACGGCGAAAAAGATTTATCCGGAACTGAAGGAATGGCTCGCGAAACGGGAGGAATGCGTCAGCCGGAAACGGCTGCTGGTGAAATGAGACAGACGACGGATTTTGACAAGGTTCCAGACTCGCGGGAGCTGGGGCGGGCACAGGTGTATGACAGGGACTGGATCGTTTCCCTGATCGGGAAACTGGAGGAGCGGCATTCCCTGACGCTTGCGGAGTATGAATCCCTGATCAGGTGTGCAGCGGAAGGGCTTGCGACCGGAAGGGCGAGGCAGATTTCTGAAAGTGAAGATCTGATTGGGAACCGGGCGGAAGAGACGAAAGATTTGACCGGGCGACGGGAGAAAGCGGCGCAGGATCTGTCCGGGGCGGACGCGGCGGCGCTGCTTGCCGGGAAAGCGTCCGCCCTGCGGCAGCAGATATACGGGAAGGACGTCTATGTGCGCGGGCTGATCGAGATCAGCAACTTTTGCAAAAACGACTGTTATTACTGCGGGATCCGCAGGAGCAACCGCGCGTGCGAGCGTTATCGTCTCTCGGAGCAGGAGATTCTGGAGTGCTGCGTGCAGGGGTACGAGCTCGGCTTTCGGACCTTTGTCCTGCAGGGCGGAGAGGACGCGCATTTTTCGGACGAGCGGGTCTGCCGCCTGGTCGGACAGATCAAGAAGAACCATCCGGACTGCGCGGTGACGCTCTCGCTCGGGGAGCGCAGCCGCGAGAGCTATCAGCGGATGTTTGACGCCGGGGCGGACCGTTATCTGCTGCGGCACGAGACCGCGGATAAGGCACATTATGAGAAACTGCATCCGCCGCAGATGTCGTTCGACAATCGGATGCGTTGCCTGCGCGATCTGCGCGAGATCGGCTATCAGGTGGGCTGCGGGTTCATGGTCGGCTCGCCGTATCAGACCGTGCGGACGCTCGCGGAGGATCTGAAATTTATCGAGGAATTTCAGCCGGATATGTGCGGCATCGGACCGTTTATTCCGCATCAGGCGACGCCGTTCGCGAAGGAGCCTGCGGGGACTGTGGAGCTGACCTGCTGTCTGCTGTCGATCATTCGGCTGATCTGCCCGAACGTGCTGCTCCCGGCGACGACCGCGCTCGGAACGATTCACCCGCAGGGGCGCGAGAAGGGGATCCTGGCGGGCGCGAACGTTGTGATGCCGAATCTCTCCCCGATGTCGGTGCGGAAGAAGTACGAGCTGTACGACAACAAGATCTGCACCGGGGACGAGTCGGCGCAGTGCAGGCATTGCCTGGAGCGTCGCATGGAGTCGATCGGCTATCAAATCGTGACGGACCGGGGCGACGTGAAGGGGTGGAAGGATTCGGAGCAAGCCGGTACATGAGCGCGCGCGGTTGGCGAAGGCGCGGAATAGAATAGGCAGTCTGGCTGCGGATAAAAGCGCTGTGAGAAGAGAACGAAGAGTATCGAAATGATCTGACCGAAGAAAAAGAGGGCAGAGAAAATAAAGAGAAGAAAAGAGGTAAGCAACATGGCAGTTTACAACCCGAAATCACTGAAGGCAGAGGAATTTATCAACCATGAGGAGATCCTTGAGACGCTCGAATACGCGGAGAAGAACAAGAACAACGTAGAGCTGATCGACCAGATCCTTGAGAAGGCGCGCCCGCGCAAGACGGCGACCGGGACGGTCTGTCAGGGCTTGACGCACCGGGAGGCGTCGGTGCTGCTCGCGTGCGACATTCCGGAGAAGGTCGAGGAGATGTACCAGATCGCGAAGGAGATCAAGCTGGCGTTTTACGGGAACCGCATCGTAATGTTCGCGCCGCTGTATCTGTCGAATTACTGCGTGAACGGTTGCCTTTACTGCCCGTATCATCTGAAGAACAAGCACATCGCGCGCAAAAAGCTGACGCAGGAGGAAGTGCGTCAGGAGGTGATCGCGCTGCAGGACATGGGGCACAAGCGCCTTGCGATCGAGGCGGGCGAGGATCCGATCAACAATCCGCTCGAATACATATTGGAGTGCATCAAGACGATCTACAGCATCCAGCACAAGAACGGCGCGATCCGCCGCGTGAACGTCAATATCGCGGCGACGACGGTCGAGGATTATCGCAAGCTGAAGGAGGCGGGCATCGGCACGTACATTCTCTTCCAGGAGACCTACCACAAGCAGAGCTATCTGCAGCTGCACCCGACCGGACCGAAACACGACTACGACTACCACACCGAGGCGATGGATCGCGCGATGGAGGGCGGCATCGACGACGTGGGGCTCGGCGTCCTGTTCGGGCTGGAGATGTACAAATATGAGTTTGCCGGGCTGCTGATGCATGCCGAGCACCTCGAGGCAGTGCACGGGGTAGGACCGCACACGATCAGCGTGCCGCGCGTGAAGCACGCCGACGACATTGATCCGGACGTGTTCGACAATTCGATCCCGGACGAAATGTTCGAGAAGATCATCGCCTGCATCCGCCTTGCGGTGCCGTACACCGGGATGATCATCTCGACGAGAGAGTCGCAGGAGGTCCGCGGTCGTGTGCTCGACCTCGGCATCTCGCAGATCAGCGGTGCCTCCCGCACGTCCGTGGGCGGTTACACCGAGGAGGAGCGCCCGCATGATTCCGAGCAGTTCGACGTGTCCGACCAGAGGACGCTCGACGAGGTTGTGC
>CANQYP010000121.1 GCA_947628045.1 uncultured Lachnospiraceae bacterium
GGGAAACGCCCCATCTCCTCATAGAAACGGTTGTCCGTGTTGTCGTCGTTGCACATCGACACCTCGCCGATCAGCACATCGCCCGTGCCCGGCTTGACGTCGAAATCGTGATACTGGTGCGGCCAGAGCGTGATGCTCTCGCCCGGACGCAGCTCGACGCCCGTCCCTGCCGGGACATAATAGGAGCGTCCGTCCGAGTTGACCAGTACATCCGTGTCCGCGAACTTGCCGTTCCCGTCGTCATTGTAGACATGGATCACCAGCGTACCGCCGCCGCGGTTGATAATGTCCTCGCTCTTCGTCCAGTGGAAATGCATCGGGGAGTGCTGTCCCTCCTTGAGCATCAGCAGTTTCTCCGCATATACCTTCTTGTACTTTGGGTCGTGCTGGTTGCCGTTGCGGATCGTGATCAGGGCAAACCCGACCTTCTCCCAGTCCTCCAGACCGTAATCCGTGATGTCCCAGCCCAGCATGTTGTCGCGGATCTCGTCGTACTCGTGTCCCTTCGTCTCCCACTCCTGCGGCGTCCACTTGCAGAACGGCGGGATCTCAAATCTGTGCTCGTCGATCAGATTCTCCATGTAACGAATACACGCGTTAATTTCAGAACGTTTCATCCCTATCGGCTCCTTTCATACACAGCTGCCTTTGCACGCGCGCGGCTTGCGCAGACCCACACTGACAGACTGCAAAACATAGGATCAAAAGAAAGGTACTCAGCTCTCCTGTACCTCCAGAATATCCATCGGACATGCCTTCGCGCAGATCCCGCACGCAATGCACTTTGACGAGGTCGGAGCGCTCTCCGCTTTCACCATCACGCCCATCGGGCAGACCTCCACGCACTTGCCGCAGCCCGTGCAGAGCTTTTTGTCGATCATGTAGACGCCCTTCGCGTTCTGCTTGATCGCGCCCGCCTCACAGTTCCGCGCGCATTTGCCGCACTGGATACAGGTCTTCACGACAACGTCATGCCCCGTCTTGGAAACGATCTGAATGCAGGACTTCGCCGGATCAAATTCCTTGTAGAACGCCTCCGAGCATGCGCGCACGCAGCTTAAGCACGCCATACATGCCGTCTTATCCTTCACCACCAGTTTCTTCATATGTATTGTCCTCCTTTTTTTGTATCGTGACGACGCATTACTTTCGCGGACATTATACCATTGAACCGCTCCGCCCGTCAATTCCAATCGTATCGGTTTGCGCCGGAATCTGCCCGTGCCGCTCCCACTGCAGAAAACCCTTTCGATCTCCGGCTTAGAATCAAAAACCGCTGCCCGGCAGTCCGCATCTTTCGCGAACCCGCCTGCAGCGGTCTTCCTCATTCATGCTCTTTCCTGATCCTATACCAGCTCCAGCACGACCTCCATAGCTCCGTCGCCCTTGCGCTGACCAAGCTTGATGATCCTGGTATAACCGCCGTTGCGGCTCGCGTACTTCGGCGCGATCTCGTCGAAGAGCTTTGCCACCAGGTCGATCTCCTTGGTGTTCTTCTTTCTGCCTGCCGCCTCAGCCGGAACTTCCTTCACCGGGTAGAGAACCTTCAGCATCTGACGACGCGCGTGGAGACGGCTCGGCTGATCCTTTTTGATCTCCTTCTGAACCTCATCGTATACGGTGACCTTCTTGCCGTTCACGACTTCCTTGACGCGCTTGCCGTCCTTGTCCTTGCGCGCCACCTTGGCTGTGACGGTGACCGTATCAAAGTTGTCTCTCTCTCTGACCGCCTTCGCGATGAGTCCTTCCGCGATCCTGCGGACCTCCTTCGCCTTCGCCTCAGTGGTAACGATCCTGCCTCTGTAGATCAGCGCCGTCACCTGGTTCCTGAGCAGCGCCTTTCTCTGGTCAGACGTTCTGCTAAGTTTTCTGTAACCTGACATTGTGATTTTCCTCCATTTCGGACCGCGCACGCATGCTCTTCGGGCTTACTGCGTGCAGGTAAATTTTGATATAAGCAACGTGGGCTTTTACTCCTCGCTCGGATTCAGCGACAGCCCGAGCTCCTTCAGCTTGCTCAGCACTTCCTCAAGCGATTTTCTGCCGAGGTTGCGCACCTTCATCATGTCTTCGGACGTCCGGTTGCAAAGCTCTTCTACGGTGTTGATGCCGGCGCGTTTCAGACAGTTGAACGAACGGACCGAAAGCTCCAGCTCGTCGATGTTCATCTCGAGAACCTTCTCCTTCTCGTTGTCCTCCTTCTCGATCATGACCTCCGCCGACTTCGCGTTCTCGGACAGGTCGACAAAAAGCGCAAGATGCGCGCTTAAGACCTTCGCCGCAAGGCTCACCGCCTCGTCCGGCTCCATCGTCGCGTTCGTGAACACGTCGAGGGTCAGCTTGTCGTAGTCCGTGATCTGACCGACACGGGTGTTCTCGACCATGAGGTTGACGCGCTCCACCGGCGTATAGATCGCGTCGACCGCGATCACTCCGATCGGCATATCCTCGGTCTTGCCCTTCTCCGCGCTCACATAGCCGCGTCCGCGCGTGATCGTAAGCTCCATGTAGAGCTTGCTGTCCGGGCCGCCGTTCAGCGTGGCGATCACCTGCTCCGGGTTCATGATCTCAATGTCCTGATCCACCTGGATGTCAGCCGCCGTCACAACGCCTTCGCCCTCGAACTCGATGTACGCGATCTTCGCCTCATTCGTCTCGCTGGTGTTCTTGATCGCCAGCGATTTAATGTTCATGATGATCTCTGTTACATCTTCCTTTACGCCGGGAATCGAGCTGAATTCATGCAGCACACCCTCGATCTTGACCTGGCTCACAGCCGCGCCCGGAAGAGAAGACAACATGATCCTCCTCAAAGAATTTCCAAGGGTCGTTCCATAGCCTCGCTCGAGTGGTTCAACTACAAATCGTCCAAACTTTTTATCTTCTGACATTTCGGCTATTTCAATTTTGGGTTTATTGAAATCGAACACTATTTCGCCCCTCCTTACTGGAAAAAGTGTGTATGGGCTTTACTTGGAATACAACTCGACGATAAGCACCTCGTTGACCGGCACGTCGATCGCCTCTCTGGTCGGGAGCTCCTTGATGGAACCCTTCAGCGCCTCGGGATCAGCCTCCAGCCACTCCGGCACCAGACGTCCGCTCGTCGCCTCAAGGATATCCTTGTACCTCTGCGAACCCTTGCACTTCTCCTTGATCTCGATCGTGTCGCCCGGTTTCACCCGGTAGGACGGGATATTCACGCACTTGCCGTTCACAAGGATGTGCTTGTGGTCGACGATCTGGCGCGCCTCCATCCTGGTGCGCGCAAAACCCATACGGAACACTACGTTGTCAAGACGGGTCTCCAGAAGAACCATGAGGTTCGTACCGGTCTGCCCCTGCATTCTGTCCGCCTTCTTATAATAATTGCGGAACGGTTTCTCCAGAACGCCGTAGATAAATTTCGCTTTCTGTTTCTCGCGCAGCTGCAGCCCGTACTCACTGACCTTGCGGTTCGCGCGTTTCAGCTCTCTCGTGGATTTCTTGTCAATTCCCAAATATGTCGGATCAAGTCCGAGCGATCTGCATCTCTTAAGAACAGGAACTCTGTTTACTGCCATCTTCTATGACCTCCCTGATTATACTCTTCTGCGTTTTGGCGGACGACAGCCGTTGTGCGGCACAGCCGTCACGTCGCGGATACTGGTGACTTCAAGACCGTTTGCGGAGAGCGCGCGAATCGCCGCCTCTCTTCCCGAACCGGGTCCTTTTACGAATACGTCAACCGTCTTCAGACCATGCACCAATGCTGCCTTCGTGGCAGTCTCCGCAGCCATCTGCGCTGCGTACGGAGTAGATTTCCTTGAACCTCTGAATCCCAGACCACCGGCACTCGCCCAAGACAGGGCATTTCCCTGCGCATCCGTCAGGGTAACGATCGTGTTGTTGAAGGATGACTGGATATGTGCCTGTCCGCGTTCAACGTTTTTCTTAACGCGCTTTTTTGTCACTTTCTTGGTAACTTTTTTCGCCATAATCTAAACTAACCTACTTTCCTCGAATTTTGTTTACAGGTATCTGATTACTTCTTCTTGTTCGCAACCGTTCTCTTCGGTCCCTTGCGCGTGCGGGCATTGTTCTTTGTGTTCTGTCCGCGGACCGGAAGACTCCTTCTGTGACGGATGCCTCTGTAGCAGCCGATCTCCTGAAGGCGCTTGATGTTGAGGGCGGTATCTCTCCTGAGATCGCCTTCCACCATGTACTGCTCATCGATGATGTCGCGGATCTTCGCAACCTCATCGTCGGTCAGATCTCTGACGCGCGTGTCAGGATTTACGTTCGCTGCAGCGAGAATCTTGTTTGAGCTTGTTCTACCGATACCGTAGATGTAGGTCAAACCGATCTCTACACGTTTTTCTCTTGGTAAGTCTACACCAGCAATACGAGCCATGTAATTTCTCCTCCATATTCTTTATTGGTTCTAATTGGGACAGGCATAGCTGTCCAGCCGCCGTATGGCGACCTTTCTGTTTCATTAAGCTGTGGGCCTCTTCTTTCGCCCTCGCGCGGCATGCTGCCCTGTGCACAGCGGTCGGCACAGGCTGTGGACTGCCAGAATCCTGAAACAGTATTAAAATCAATATCGCAACGAAATAAAATCCGGACTATCTATCTAAAGTCAACGCCTGAACAACAGGCTGATTTATTCCATCGTTATATTGAATTTGCACCGCATGGCGCGGTGTTCCGCCGTTTGATCCGGATCAGCCCTGTCTCTGCTTGTGTTTCGGGTTCTCGCAGATGATACGGATACTTCCCTTTCTCTTGATCACCTTGCACTTCTCGCAGATCGGTTTCACAGATGATCTTACCTTCATGGCAAATCCTCCTTTCACTTTTCTCTTCTGCATTTGGGCGCACTTTCCCCTTCGCAAAAGGAACGTTTACCATTATAACATTTACATATTCGTTATGCAAGTGCCAATTTTACAATTTATGCAAATTACTTGTCTCTCCAGATGATCCTGCCCTTCGTCAGGTCATACGGGGAAAGTTCGATCGTCACCTTGTCGCCCGGAAGGATACGGATAAAGTTCATGCGGAGCTTTCCGCTGATGTGGGCAAGCACCACGTGCTTGTTCTCAAGCTCGACCCGGAACATGGCGTTCGGGAGTTTCTCAAGTACCTTCCCTTCTACTTCAATGACATCTGCTTTCGACATACATACCTCCTGCGTCATAAATTATGCTGCCGCGTTTTACCGCGTTTCCTGCTCTTTCTCTCTCAGATCCTCATAATCCCTGAGAATCTTCCTCACATGCGCGTCCAGCTCAAAGGACTGCATCCGCGCGAGGAGCTCCTCCGGCAGGTGACGGATCACCTGCACATGTTTCCATTTCTTTTTCTTCGGCGCGTCCAGACGTCTGCGTTTCCCGTCGGCAAGCCACGCGTAGGTGTCGTCGCCGTCCAGGACCACATACAGCGTGTCCTTGTCGTGACCGGCGCGCGATATGGCAAGCATCTCGGATGTCCACTGTCTCATTGCAGCCTCCTCAGTCGCTCAGCGTCAGGATCTCCGGCTCCCCGTCTGTGATCAGCACCGTGTTCTCATAGTGCGCGGAGAGACTCCCGTCCTCCGTCACAACCGTCCAGTCGTCGTCCAACCACTCGACGTCGGCGCGGCCCGCGTTGATCATCGGCTCAATCGCCAGCGTCATTCCCGACACCAGCCGGATACCCCTGCTCCTCTGCCGGAAATTCGGGATCTGCGGATCCTCGTGCAGCGCGTGCCCGATCCCATGTCCTACCAGATCGCGCACCACTCCGTAGCCGAACGACTCCGCGTAATCGCTGATCGCGTTCGAGATCTCGTGGAGGCGGTGCCCCGCCCTCGCGAACTGGATCCCCCGGAAAAAGCACTCGCGCGTCACGTCGATCAGTTTCTGCGCCTCCGGCGTGATCTGTCCTACCCCGTAGGTCCTCGCGGCGTCGGAATGCATGCCCTGATAGATCAGCCCTGCGTCGATGCTCACGATGTCGCCCTCCTGCAGGATCCTGCCCTTGTGCGGGATCCCGTGCACGACCTCATCGTTCACTGAGATGCAGAAGGACGCCGGAAAACCGTTGTAATTCAAGAAATTCGGCACACAGCCAAAGCCTCTTATCACTTTCTCGCCGATCTTATCCAGCTCATAGGTGGAGATCCCCGGACGTATCGCGTCCGCGAGCTCCTTGTGGACGATCTCCAGCAGCCGCCCTGCCTCCCGCATCAGCTCGATCTCATGCCTCGTTTTGATAGTCACTGACATGCGCTACGCCTCCAGGATTTTTGTGATCGCCGCAAACACGTCGTCCATCGGCTGTGCGCCGTCCACGGTCCTCAGAATTCCCTGTCCGCCATAATACTCGATCAGCGGCTGTGTCTGCTCGTGGTACACCGAAAGTCTCTTTTGTACTGTCTCCGGCTTGTCGTCGTCGCGGAGCACCAGCGGCTCGCCGCACACCTCGCACAGCTCGCCCTTCTTCGAGGGGTTGTGCACGATATGGTATGTAGCTCCGCAGCCTGTGCAGGCGCGTCTCCCGGACATCCGGGACACGATGTTCTCGTCCGGGACGTCAACGTCGATCGCGAAATCCATCTTCTCGCCGCGTTTCGCGAGCGCCGCCGTCAGAGCCTCCGCCTGCGGGATCGTCCGCGGAAAACCGTCCAGGATATAACCCTTCTGACAGTCGTCCTGCGCGAGCCGGTCGATCACGAGATCCACCGTCAGCTCATCCGGGACGAGCAGCCCCTGGTCCATGTACTCCTTCGCCTTCCTGCCGAGCTCCGTGCCGTTCTTGATGTTGGAACGGAAGATGTCGCCCGTGGAGATGTGCGGGATCTGATATTTCGCCGCGATCATCTTCGCCTGTGTGCCTTTGCCCGCCCCGGGCGCGCCAAGCATAATCAGTTTCATAAACCGTGTCACCTCTTCCTACGAAAGCCCCGGACATGCCAAGATCCGTCAAAAACCTCTTTTGCACATCCGGGGAATATTCACCGCTAAATTAATCTGTCAGGAATCCCTTGTAGTTACGTACCAGCATCTGGGATTCGATCTGTTTCAATGTCTCCAGGATAACGCCGACAATAATGATGATGGAGGTTCCGCCGAAGGAAACCTGCGCGCCGAACATTCCGTTGAAGAACACCGGGATCAGCACCACGATGATCAGCCCGATCGCGCCCAGGATAATGATGTTCCCAAGCACCTTGTTCAGGTAATCCGTGGTCGGCTTGCCCGGACGAATGCCCGGAATAAATCCGCCCTGTTTCTTCATATTGTCCGCGACCTCGATCGGGTTGAACGTGATCGACGTGTAGAAATACGCGAAGAACACGATCAGCGCAATGTAGATGAGCAGTCCGATCGAATAGACCGGGTGGCTTAAGTTGAACCAGTTGTTCTGACTCAGCATCCCGATGATGGTTCCTCCGATGCCCGTGCCCGCGCTCTTACCCGCGAAGGACATCACGATCTGCGGAATCGACATCAGGGAAGATGCGAAGATGACCGGAATCACGCCCGCCGTGTTGACTTTCAGCGGAATGTAGGTCGTCTGACCGCCCAGCATCTTGCGCCCCTGCATCTTCTTGGCGTACTGCACCGGGATCCTCCTCTGCGCGTCGTCAAGCAGAATGACCAGCACGATCGTGACCAAGATCACCGCGATGATGATCAGCGCCGCGAACGCGCCTTTCGCAAGGGTCTTGCCGCGGACAAACAGCTCGAACAGACCTGTGATGTCCGCCGGGATACTGGAGAGGATATTCACCATCAGGACGATGGAGATGCCGTTTCCGACTCCGTTCTCCGTGATCCGCTCACCCAGCCACATCAGGAATGCGCTGCCCGCGGTGAGCGCCGCCACCACTGTGAATCCGCTGAGGATATTCATGTTCGGGATCAGCCCGGAATTACCGAACCCGATCGTCATCGCGATACTCTCGATCAGGGCGAGCGCCACGGTCACATAGCGGGTGATGGACGCGATCTTCTTGCGTCCCTCTTCCCCGTCCTTGTGCATCTCTTCGAGCGCCGGAATGGCGATCGTCATGAGCTGCATGATGATGGACGATGTGATGTACGGAGTGATGCTCAGCGCAAAGATCGACATCCGCTCAAAAGAGCCTCCGGTAAATGCAGAGAAGAAGTTAAACGCATCGTTCGACTGCTGGGCAAACCAGTTCGCGAAATAGGTTCTGTCCACCCCCGGGATCGGGAGCTGTGATCCCAGCCGGATCACGATGATCATACAGAATGTGAAGAACAGCTTTTTACGGATGTCCTTGATCCTGAATGCATTTTTCAGCGTTTCTAACATATCAGATCACCTCTGCTTTTCCACCTAACTCTTCGATCTTCGCTTTTGCGCTCTCGC
>CANQYP010000122.1 GCA_947628045.1 uncultured Lachnospiraceae bacterium
CAAGGTCCTCGTTGCACTGGTGGGACGCGCCGTCCTCGCCTACCGAGATGCCGGCGTGCGTCGCGCCGATCTTCACGTTCATGTGCGGGTAGCCGATGGAGTTCCTCACCTGCTCATATGCGCGGCCCGAAGCGAACATCGCGAACGTGCTCGCGAACGGCACCTTGCCCGTCGTGGAGAGGCCTGCCGCGATCCCCATCATATTGCACTCCGCGATACCGCAGTCGATGTGGCGGTCCGGGAACGCTTTCTTGAATACGCCTGTCTTCGTCGCGCCCGCAAGGTCAGCATCCAGAACGACGAGATCCTCATGCTCAGCGCCGAGCTCGGCAAGCGCGTTTCCGTAGCTTTCTCTGGTAGCGATTTTCTTTACTTCTGACATAATGCTTCCCCCACTTTCTCTAAGTCTGCCATAGCGACGGCGTACTGCTCATCGTTCGGAGCCGTGCCGTGCCAAGACGCCTGGTTCTCCATAAAGGAAACACCCTTTCCTTTGACCGTCTTCATGATGATCGCCGTCGGCATGCCCTTGGTCGCCTTCGCCTCCGCGAACGCCGCGCGCAGCTGATCCATGTCGTTGCCGTCCGCCACGTTGATCACGTGGAAATTGAACGCCTCGAATTTCTTGTCGATCGGGTACGGCGAGCAGACGTCCGCAATGTTGCCGTCGATCTGAAGACCGTTGTTGTCCACGATCACGACGAGGTTGTCCAGCTTTCTGTGACCCGCGAACATCGACGCCTCCCAGACCTGACCTTCCTGGATCTCACCGTCGCCGAGCAGCGTGTAGACGCGGTAGGACTTGCCGTCCATCTTGCCCGCGAGCGCCATGCCGACCGCCGCCGAGATGCCCTGCCCCAGAGAGCCCGAGGACATGTCGATGCCGTCGATGTGCTGCATGCACGGATGCCCCTGCAGATGCGAGCCGACCTTGCGCAGCGTCGTCAGATCCTCCACCGGGAAATAGCCCCTGTGCGCCATCGCGGAATAGTAGCCGGGAGCCGTGTGCCCCTTCGAGAGCACGAAACGGTCCCTGTCCGGATTCTTCGGATCCTTCGGGTCGATGTTCATCTCCTCGAAATAGAGGTAGGTGAACAGGTCTGCCGCCGAGAGTGATCCGCCCGGGTGTCCAGCCTTCGCGCTGTGCACCGCCGTCACGATACCCTTGCGAACCTCGTTCGCCATTTTCTGTAACTCAAGTGTCGTCATAATGGTTACCTTTCCTTTCTACTAAATTCATTAATTTGATAATACTATGATTTCTTCTATTCGTCCAGTAATTTCTTATTCCACACTTTTCAGCGACTCCACCATGTCGATCTTCTTCAGCTTGAAGTACATGACCCCGTTGACGATCATGGAAAAACCGATCGTGAAGAGCGTCCCGTACACAAAACTCGGCAGGTTGATGTTGCGCCCGAACATGCAGGCATCCACCTCGATCGTCGTGATAATGTAAGCGTGCAGCAGTTTGCCGAGCAAGATCCCCAGCGCCGCCCCGATCAGGGTGAGCAGGATATTCTCGCGGTAGACGTACGCCGCCACCTCGCCGTTGTAAAAGCCGAGCACCTTCAGCGTGGCGAGCTCCCTGCGCCGCTCGTTGATGTTGATATTGTTGAGGTTGTAGAGCACCACGACCGCGAGCGCGCCCGCCGAGACGATCAGCACGAGCATGACGACGTCCATCGCCCCCAACATGTTCTCGATCTGCTGCGCAAGCGTGCCGGTGTAGGTCACGTTGAGCACCGCGTCATGCGAAAGCATCTCCCCGCCGATCTCCTCGATCCCCTCCTGCGGCTCGCCGCTCTCGAAGAAAATGCTGTTGAATTCCGGCGTTTCCCCGTACACCTTCTCATAGAGCGCCGGAGTCATATAGAGATAATGCGACAGGTAATTCTCACACACGGCGGCGATCGGTACCTCGACGTCGTCGCCCTCCTCCTGCGTGAGCGTGATCGCGTCGCCCGCTTTCAGATGAAATTCCTTCGCGATCTTCTCCGTGATGATCGCGCCCTCGTCGGTCAGCTCGTACGGCTCCTTCGTCTCGCGGTCGCGGAAACGGAAGAATCCGTCCAGATCCTCCAGATCCTCCGGCACGTACAGATAGACCGACCACTCCTTGTCCGTGATCCCCTCCGTCTGCACGTCGGTCAGCTGCATATAGAAACGCTTGGCGTGCGTCACCCGCGCATCCGCGCGCAGGGCGTCCTCCGCCTCCTCAAGCTCCGCCTCGTCCGCGTCCGTGTCCAGCACGACGATCGCGTCGTAGAGCTGCAGCTCATCAAACTGCAAGGTTCCGATGTCCGTGATCGAATCCAGCAGACCATAGCCCACGAGCAGAAGGCCCATGCAGCCGCCGATGCCGATGATCGTCATCAGGAACCGTTTCTTGTAGCGGAAGATGTTGCGCACCGTGGATTTCCAGGTAAAGCTGAGCCGTCTCCACAGGAATGTGACGCGCTCCAGCCAGACGCGCTTGCCCTCCTTCGGGGCGGGCGGGCGCATGAGCTGCGCCGGGACCGCCAGGAGCTCCTTGTAGCATGCCGAGACCGTCGCGCCGATCGTGCACAGCAGCGCCGCCCCCATCGCGATCAGCCCGTAGGTCCAGTTGTACGGGAGCAAAATCTCCGGAATATGCTGGTACATGATCCCGTACGCGTTGATGATCACCCAGGGGAAGATCTTTTCGCCGATCAGAATGCCCGCCGCGCCGCCGCCCAGAGTTGCCAGGAACGCGTATTTCAGGTATTTTGAGGCGATCGACCACTTGCCGTAGCCGAGCGCCTTGAGCGTCCCGATCTGCGTGCGCTCTTCCTCGACCATGCGGGTCATCGTCGTCAGCGAGATCAGCGCCGCCACCAGGAAAAACAGGATCGGCACCACCTTGGCGATGTTCGAGAGCCGCTCCGCGTTCTCCCCAAACCCGGCGTGCTCCGGGAGCGCGCTGCGGTTGTCCACATACCAGTCCGGGTAGCGCAGGTCGGCAAGCTTTTCCTCGGCGTCCGCGATCTGCTCCTCGGCGTCCGCCAGGTCCGCCTCTGCGTCCCGGATCTTCTGTTCGCCCTCCGCGATCTCGTCCGCGGCGTCCTGTTTTCCTTCCTCGTAGTCCTTCCAGCCGTCCTCCAGCGTGTGCTCGTTCTTCACGATCTCTCTCTGTCCGTCCGCGATCTGCCGTCTGGCGTCGGCAAGGTCCTCCCGCGCATCGGCAAGCTTTTGTCTGCCCTCCGAGAGCTGCTGTTCGCCCTCCGAGACCTGTGTGCGCGACGCCTCGAGCTGCGCCCAGCCGGAATCGAGCTGTCTGCGCGCCGAGGCAAGCTGCGCCCTTGCCTCCCTCAGTTCCTCGTACCCGGCGTCGATCTCGTCCTGCCCCTTCTGGAGCTCCTTTTCGTTCGCATCCAGCGCGTTCTTCGCCTCTTCCAGCTGCGTCTGTGCGGCGGCAGCCTGCGCCTTCTGCGCGTTCAGCTCCTGCCAGCCCGCTGTCAGCTGCTGCCCCGCCGTGTTCAGCTCCTGCTCGTTCGCGTCCAGCGCCTGTTTCGACTGCGCCAGGGCGGTCGCGCTCGCATCGAGCGTCTGTTTCTGTCCGGCAAGCGCCGTCGCTGCGCCGTCCATCTCCGCCTTCGCGCCCGCGAGCTGCTGCACCGTCTGGTTCAGCGCCGCCTCCGCCCCGGCTGCCGCCTGTTGTTTCTGCTGCTGCTCTATGCTCAGCCTGTCATTGTACTCCGCGTCGAGCGCCGCGACCTCCGCCTCCAGCGCCAGAGCCGCGCTCTGCGAATCGGCAAGCGCCGCCTCGAGCCCGCTGACCTCCTCGCTCTTCGCCGCCGCTTTGCCGCTTTGTTCCTGCACCGCCGCGTTCTGCGCGTCAAACGCCGCCTGCGCGTCGGCAAGCTGCTGCGCGT
Source organism: uncultured Lachnospiraceae bacterium (assembly GCA_947628045.1). Lineage (GTDB taxonomy): Bacteria > Bacillota > Clostridia > Lachnospirales > Lachnospiraceae > Choladousia. Next base: position 3,897 of record CANQYP010000122.1, read on the forward strand.
ATTCCGGGGTGTAATCCTCCGGGGCACTCTGGGCGGATCCCTCCTGAAACTGTGGGTTCGCCTTCAGACTCTCCAACGCCGCCCGGTTCGTCTCGAGCTGCGCGTCCGCCTGGGCGAGCGCGCCGTTCAATGTCTCCAGTTCACTCTGTGCGCCGGCAAGCTGCCCATTCAGGGCGTCCGCCGCACTCTTCGCCTCCGCCAGCTGACTGTTCTTGCTCTCCCGATCCGCCCGGTTTTGCGCCACACGCCCGTCGCACTCCTGCTGCGCCTGTGCCGCCGCGTCCCTCGCCGCCTGCAGCGCGGCGATCGTATTATCGTATTCCTGCTGTTTCCCTGCAAGCTCCGCCGCCGCGGCATTGTAAGCCTCCAGCCCCGCGTTGTACTGAGCCGCCGCGGACTCGTACTGGGCTTTCCCTTCCGCGAGCTGCTGTACGCCCGCGTCGTATGCCGCCTGCTGCTGCGCAAGCTGTGTCTCAGCCGCCGCCAGCTGCTCCTGCCCCGCGTTGAACGCCGCCAGGTTCTGGTCGTATTGTTTCTTCCCCTGCGCGAGCTGTTTCTTCCCCGCGTTGATCTTCTTCTGCGCCGCCGCCAGCTGTTTCTCGCCCTTCGTCGACTGCTTGCGGTACGCGCTCATGCCGGACTGATACTCGGATTCGCCGGAGTCCAGCGTCCCCTCCGCCTCGGCGATCTGCGTCTTGCCGTCCTCCAGTGTGGCGGCATTCTCCTCGATCTCCTGCTCGCCGTCCTTGAACTCCCGCTCGCCGTCCGCCAGCTCCTTCGCGGCGTCCGCCAGCTCCTGTTTCCCGTCGGCAAGCTGTTCCTCGCCGTCGAGCAGCTCGGACTGCGCCTCCGCAAGTTCGGATTCCGCCTCCGCCTTTCCGTCCGCGAGCTCCTGTTTCGCGTCCGCGAGTTCCTGTTTTCCGTCCGCAACTTCCTGTTTTGCGTCCGCAAGCTCGGACTGCGCCGTCTCCACGACCTCGTTGTAGCGGATCTCGCAGCGCGCGTCCGCGATCCCTTCGACGCGCTCGCAGACCTCGTCCACCAGATTGTCGTAGCCATCCGTGAATTCGGTCTTCTCCTGCGCGCCGTCCACCTTCAGGTACGCCACGCTGTAGACCTCCGCGTCAAATTCCTCCGGGAGCACATAGGCGAACCCCGCCAGCGAACCTGTGCCGAGCGACGTACTGCCCCGGTTGAACGAAATATAGCAGGGGCTGTAACCGTAGCCGCTGACAATAAATTCCCTGTGCCTTAAGCTGCTGTCGTCCTCGGACGACACCGTGATCTCCAGCTCGTCCCCGGGCTGATAACCGGTCTTGAGCGCATAGGCGGCGTCCAGGAAACACTCGTCCGCACGCTCGGGCAGCCTTCCCTGCGCCGGCGTGAGCTCATTGATCCCCTCCCGGATCGCCTCCATGTGGAGCACCTCGCGCGCGTCGCCCTCGCCGCAGTAGACGTCCTCCATATAGCTGCCCGCCGCAAAAGAGACGCCCTCGATCCCCTCAAGCGTCTCCAAATCGTCCTCCGTCAGCCCCAGCGTGCTGACGACGCGCAGATCCATCAGCTGACTGTCGTCAAAATAGGAATCCCCGGTCAGCCGCATATCCGGCGCGGACGCCTGTATTCCAGAGAAAAAAGCCACTCCCAGCGCCACGATGAAAAAGATGGACAGGAAACGGTTCTTGCTCTTTTTTATTTCCATGCGAAAATCTTTATGTAACGCTTTTTTCCTCATAAGCCTCACATTCTCGCTCTTCTATGTCTGTTCTACCATTCGATCGTCTCTACCGGAATCGGCTGGTCGTTCAGTTTCATCTCGGAGACACGCCCGTTCTTGATGCGGATCACCCGATCCGCCATCGGCGTGATCGCGGTATTGTGGGTGATGACAATGACCGTCATCCCGCGCTCCCGGCACATGTCCTGCAGCAGCTTGAGGATCGCCTTGCCGGTCTGGTAATCGAGCGCGCCCGTCGGCTCGTCGCACAACAGGAGTTTCGGGTTCTTCGCGAGCGCCCGCGCGATCGACACGCGCTGCTGCTCGCCGCCGGAGAGCTGTGTCGGGAAATTCCCCTTGCGCTGCTCCAGCCCCACCTCGCGCAGCACCTCCTCCGCGTTCAGCGGATTCCTGCTGATCTGCAGCGCCAGCTCCACATTCTCGAGCGCCGTCAGGTTCGGCACCAGATTGTAAAACTGGAAGACGAACCCGATGTCGTTGCGGCGGTAAGCGGTCAGTTTCTTCTGGCTGTAACGCGCGATGTCCTGCCCGTCCACGATCACCCTGCCGCCGCTCGCCGTATCCATGCCGCCCAGAATGTTGAGCACCGTCGTCTTGCCCGCGCCGGACGGTCCGACGATCACGACGAACTCGCCCTTTTGTATCTCAAAATCAATGCCGTCCACCGCGTGGATATCCACCTCGCCCATGTGGTAGACCTTTGTCACATTCTCAAGCCTTACGAACGTCTCCGGCACGTCCCATACCTCCGAATCCTATGTCCTACGTCATGATCCACTCTTCCGACTGCAGCGGCAGTGTCCCTGATTCCGCACACGCCCGCTTTGGACTTCGTCCCAGCTCGGGCGAATGTTTCTGCTGCCTTTCATTTTATATGCATACAGTCCGCCCTGCAATCAGTTTATGAAAATTTAACAAACCGGGGTCAACGCGCGTCGAGGTCGGCATACTCCCTGTGGTGCCCGACGTATTTGTACGCGGGACGGATGATCTTGCCCTCGTTGACGAGCTCCTCGATCCGATGCGCGCTCCAGCCCGCGATCCTCGAGATCGCGAACATCGGCGTGTACAGCTGTTTCGGGATACCGAGCATCGAGTACACGAATCCGCTGTAGAAATCGACGTTGCAGCAGATCGGCTTGTGCAGTTTCTTGCGGTTCGTCAAAAGCTCCGAGGCGATGCGCTCCACCCGCTCGTGCAGCTCGAACTCATCCGTCAGCCCTTTCTCCTCCGACAGGGACCGCGCGTACTCCTTCAGAATGACCGCACGCGGGTCCGAGAGTGTGTAGACCGCGTGCCCCATGCCGTAGATCAGCCCGCTGCCGTCAAACGCCTCTTTCTTCATGATCCTGACCAGGTAGTCGCGCACTGCGTCGTCGCTGCCCCAATCCGGCACGTTCTCCTTGATGTCCGCAAACATATTCTCGACCTTCAGGTTCGCGCCGCCGTGTTTCGGTCCCTTCAGCGACCCGAGCGACGCCGCGACCGCAGAATAGGTGTCGGTGCCGGTCGAGGAGACGACATGCGTGGTAAACGTGGAGTTGTTGCCGCCGCCGTGCTCCGCGTGGATCACCAGCGCGATGTCGAGCACGCGCGCCTCCAGCTCCGTGTACTGCCCGTCGTCGCGCAGAATGCGCAGAATATTCTCCGCCGTGGAGAGCTCCGGATCCGGATAGCGGATCAGAAGGCTCTTGTCGTTGTGGTAGTGCTGATACGCATGGTAGGCATAGACCGAGATCAGCGGGAACGTCGCGATCAGGGACAGGCACTGTTTCAGCACATTCTGAATCGAGATGTCGTCCGGGTTCTCATCGTAGGAATACAGAGTCAGCACGCTGCGCTGCAGCGCGTTCATGATGTCCATGCTGGGCGCCTTCATGATCACGTCACGCACGAACTTGTTCGGCAGCTCCCGGTACTGGCTCAGGATCTCGATGAACGACGCAAGCTGCTGCCGGTTCGGCAGCGCCCCGAACAGGAGCAGATAGGTGATCTCCTCGAAGTTGAACTTCCGCTCCTCGAACCCTTTCTTCAGGTCCATGATGTTGTAGCCCTGGAAATAAAGCTGTCCCTCGGACGGGATCTTCCTGCCGCCCTCCGTCCGAAACGCGACCACATCCGAGATCTCGGTCAGACCGGTGAGCACGCCTTTGCCATCCGACTCGCGCAGCCCGCGTTTCACGTCATACTCCTCATACAGATTCAGGTCGAGCGCGCCCGAGATCATGCACCATTTCACGAGCTCCGCAAGTCTGATATCTCTGATCCTTCTGTCCTCATCACTTTTCATCATAATATTCTCCTCCTCATCTGTCGCGTCTCTTCCGTCGTTTGCGCCCTGCCTGCGCGTTTCTTGCCTTTTATCTTTTATTTTTATTTCTATATTTCTATCTCTTAATTCCTTAATTTGTCTTAATTTCTTAATGCGTCTTAATTCCTTAATTTGTCTTAATTCCTTCGTGTGTCTTAATTCCTTAATTCGTATTTCTTGTTCTCTACTTCCTACTACAATAGATTTATGGTTAATACCCCTTACAGCCAGTAAGGAATTACCCATCTTGTTGCTTAAGCTGTTA
>CANQYP010000123.1 GCA_947628045.1 uncultured Lachnospiraceae bacterium
CCACAGTCAGCCCGCCCACGCCGGAGTCGAACACGCCGATCGGCGCGGCGCAGTCCATGTGCCCTGTCTGTCCTGTCATTTCTGTGCTGCCCTCCATATCGTTCTTCGATGCATTGTGACCGAATGTTTAAGCCGTGCCGGTCTCCAAAAGCCTTCCGCCTTCACGGAAAGATGATCGGCTCCCCGTCCAGAAACGCGAACCGGACCGCTTTCTCCGCCGTGAATTCCGCCCTGCCGCTCGTCGCCTCCGTGACCGCGTCGCACAGTTCCTTTCGCTGCTCCTGCGGGACCAGCGTCTGCACCGCCACACTGTCAGTATATTCCGAATCGACGATGGAAAGTCCTCTCTGCCCCAGCAGATATTGGATCTTCCCGATTCCGTTGTAATCCGTGCGAATGGAAAGCAGCACGCCGTCGCGCTTGTCGATCACGGCGCTCGCGCTCAACCCTTCCTGCACCGCCTTTGAGTAGGCGCGCACAAGACCGCCCGTACCGAGCAGCGTCCCGCCGAAATACCGTGTAACCACGACCACCGCGTTGTGGACCTCCTCGCCGAGCAGCACGTCCAGCATCGGGCGTCCCGCCGTTCCCTGCGGCTCCCCGTCGTCGCTGCAGCGCTGGATCTCATAATGCTCCCCCACGACAAACGCGGAGCAGTTGTGCGTCGCGTTCCAGTATTTCTTCTTCATCGCGGCGATAAACTCCAGCGCTTCCTCCTCGCTGCTCACCGGCTGCACCGTGGCGATGAACCGGGATTTTTTCTCAACGATCTCGCCCTCGCCGCCCCTGTAGACAATCTTCATGATAACTCCTGTTTCCCTCAGTCATTTTCGACTTCCACGATCTCCCCGGTCTGCGCGTCGATCTTGTACTCGTACTCCGCGCGCCCCGCGCGCAGCTCCAGCTCGTAGTCATAGAAACGCCCGTCATACTCAAATTTGATCTTGGCAAGCTCCGCGTCCGCCTCCGCGATGCCGGAATCCTCCAAGGCGATCCGCACCGCCTCCTCGTATCCGATCAGCTCCGTGCCGTCGGCTGTGGTCTTGACGACCGGCAGACCTGCCTCCGTCTGTCCCTCCGCGGAAGGATCCGCCTCCGTCTGCGCCTCCCCGGTCGCATCGCTCTTCTGCGCGTCTGTCGGGGCAGCAGCCCCGTCGTCGATCAGCGTCAGCTCCGCCGTCGCCTCGCCGACCGCGCGCCCCTCAATGCTCCACTCCAGGATCATGCCGTCCGACTCCCGGAGCATATATTCATAGCTATTATCCCCATAGGAAAATTCGACCTCGACCACGTCTTCGCCGTCCTCGCGCTCCCGCGTCGAACGCAGCCGCGTTGTGTCCGCCTGCTGTACTCCCGCGTCCTCCAGCGCGATCGCCTCCGCGCCCGCCTCGTCAAGCGGCAAAGCCACGTCCTCCTGCGCCAGCGCCGTACCCGCAAACGCGCAGATCCCGGCAGCGCAGACCACAGCTGCAAATCCTTTTCCCAACATCCGTTTCTTCATCTCAGACCTCCATTTCTCCGCCCGTGCATCGCCGGGACAGTTCAAAAAAGATTCCGTCCAAAAAGCGCACCCACACATACATTCAATGGAACGGTCATTTCACAGCCCATATTATATATCATCTCCGGGCGCGATGCAAGGCTGGCGCATAAACCGCCGCGTTTCGTGGAATAATTTGTTGTATTGATTTTTTGCCGAAAGGAGCGGAGCAACATGGAGAACAGGCAAATGCCCGGGGAAGAGCATCGCTTATCCGGCACGCAGACAACCGGCGGGAAGAAGAAATTCCCAGACGTGCGAAACATGATCCGCCGCCTTCCCTGGAAACGCATTCTGATCGGAACCGGCGCGGCCGCGGCGGTCTTCCTGCTCGCGTTTCTCGCTCTGGTCTGGCATCTCGCCGCGACTGCCCCGGATATCGACACGATCTGCGTCTCCCCCACCGAATCCGCCACCTACATCTGCGACCAGGACGGAAATTACCTGCGCAAGCTCACTCTGGCGGGCTCGAACCGGGACATCGTCACGCTCGACGAGATTCCCGATTCCCTGCAAAAGGCGATGATCGCCATCGAGGACGAGCGTTTCTACGAACACGGCGGCATCGACCTCCACGGCATCGCGCGCGCGTTCCTGACCGGGATCGCAAACGGTTCCTTCTCGGAAGGCGCCAGCACGATCACACAGCAGCTCATCAAAAACAGCGTGTTCACCGACTGGACGCAGGAGTCCTCCTTCACCGAGCGTTTCCGCCGGAAGGTACAGGAGCAGTATCTCGCGCTGCAGCTTGAAGACCGGATCTCCAAGGACGAAATCCTCGAGGACTATCTGAACACGATCAACCTGGGCGCCGGGTGCTACGGCGTGCAGTCCGCCGCCAGACGCTATTTCGGGAAGGACGTGTCTGAGCTGAGCGTCTCAGAGTCGGCGGTCCTCGCAGCGATCCCGCAGAATCCCAGCCGCTACAACCCGATCACCAACCCGGAGGAAAACAGCGCGCGTCGGGCTGTCGTGCTCCGCTACATGACCGAGCAGGGCTACCTGTCCGAATCGGAGCGGGAGACCGCGCTTTCCGACGATGTGTACGCCCGTGTACAGGCATTCGACGCGACTTACGATGACTCGGAAATCTACTCCTACTATGAGGACGCGCTGATCGAACAGGCAATCGACGCCCTGACCGAAAAAAAGGGCTACTCCCCGGAACAGGCTTACCGCGCCGTGTACAGCGGGGGTCTGCGCATTTTCTCCGCGCAGGACGCCTCGCTCCAGCAGATCTGCGACGAAGAATTTTCCGACCCCGCAAATTTCCCGGAAGGCACCGAGTTCGGCATCGACTATGCCCTAAGCGTCTCCGATGCAGACGGTCAGGTCGCGCACTACGGTTCGGAATCTCTGCGCAGCTTTGTCCGGGAAAACCTCGACAGCTCGTTCGACCTGCTGTGCGCCTCCCGGGACGAGGCGCAGGGCTACGCGGACGCGTTTCGGGAATATATACTGGAGACGACCGCGACAAATACCCCCGAAGACGATTCCAATGGGAATACCTCTGAAAAGTCCGGCGAGGATTCTGAAAATAATTCCGATGGGGATTCCGACAAAGATTCCAATGGGAATGCCGCTGAAAACTCCGGCGAGGATTCCGAAAATAATGGCGCAACGGTGCTCGGCGAGCGCCTCACACTCTCGCCTCAGCCGCAGGCGTCGCTCGTGCTCATAGATCAGTCGACCGGTCTTGTGCGCGCCCTCGTCGGCGGCCGCGGCGAAAAAACCGCCAGCCTCACCCTGAACCGCGCGACCGAGACGACCCGCCAGCCCGGATCGACCTTCAAAATCCTGACCGCCTACGCCCCCGCGATCGACGCGTTTGGCAAGACGCTCGCCACCCTGTACCAGAACGAGCACTACAAATACGAGGACGGCACGCCGGTCAGCAACTGGGATATCACAGATTACTCCGGCACAGTGACGATCCGCGAGGCGATCCTGCGCTCGATCAACGTCATCGCGGTGAAATGCATCACGGAAATCTCTCCGCGCGTCGGCTATGAGTACGCGCGCAAGCTCGGGATCTCAACGCTGCAGGAATCCTACACCTCCGCGGACGGCAGCCATTCCTCAGACATCGTGCAGCCGCTCGCGCTCGGCGGAATCACGCAGGGCGTCACAAACCTGGAGCTCTGCGCCGCCTACGCCGCCATCGCGAACCAGGGCGTATACCGCACGCCAAAATTTTTTACAAAGATTCTGGACCGACAGGGAAACGTCCTGATCGACCAGACAGATGCTCTGACGGAACCTGTAAACAGCAGCACAGCTGCCAAAACAACCTCCGCAGCACGGCTTGCCCCCGGGGAGACACAGAAGGATAACACTCGCGTCCTCTCCGAGAGCACTGCCTTCCTTCTGACCGACGCGATGAAGGACGTCGTCAACGCGCCCGACGGCACGGCATACGGAGCGATCACGGCGGGGACGCAGCCCGTCGCCGGAAAGACCGGAACCACCTCCAACTACAAGGACATCTGGTTTGTCGGCTACACGCCGTTCTACACCTGCTGCGTCTGGGGCGGCTACGACAACAACCGCGACCTGCCCCTTGCCTCCACCTACCACACCTACAACAAGGTTCTCTGGTCCGCTGTCATGAACCGCGTCCACGAGGGGATCGCGACCTCCGATTTCCCGATTCCCCGAACCGTCGAGCCGGTGACGCTATGCCGCGAATCACACCTGCCCGCTGTGCCGGGCGGCTGCATGGAGACCTATGTGGAATACTTCGCCGTTGGCACCGAGCCGCAGAAGACCTGCTCTCTGCACAAACCCGCGCCGGAGACCGAGAAAGAAACCATCTACCCGGATCTCTTCCGGCAGCTGCGAAAAAAAGCGAAAGAGCAGAACGAATCGGAATCAGAGAGTGAATCAGAATCGGAAACCGAGTCGGAATTGAAAAACAAATTGGAATCCGAAAGTGAATCAGCATTGAAAGATAAAGGAGATTTGAAAAACAAGCTGGAATCCGAATCAGAAGATACAATGGAATTGAATAATAAGTTGATGCTGGAAAATCAATCAAAAAATGTATCGGAATCGGAAAGCGAATTGGAACAGAAAAGTGCACCGGAATCGGAGAACGAAATCAACACAGAATCCAAGGATCAGGCGGAACAGGATTCCGAGGACAAAACAGCGCCGGATTCTGAGCACAAAACAGAACCCGATTCCAGAGAGGACGCAGAGTCGGACTCCGGGGCAGCGTCGGAAAGCGCACAAAATGAATCCGATCAGCCGGACACCAGCTCCTTTGACGACCTGCTGAACCGGCTGACCGGATCCTCTATGAATCCCGGAAATGCTTTTCCGTAACAACGCGACGCCCTGATATTGCCGTCAGAACCGTGTCACCCTCGTTTCTGCTGGTAAATCTCCTTCAGATCCTCAATCGCAAGCGCCGGATCCATCGTGTGGAACATCATATAATTTCGTTTCATCGTTGCCGCCGGCGCCTGTCTGTATATCCTGGCGCTGCTCTCCCCACTGTAATAATGCCAATAGCGGTACAAATATCCGATCCAGTAAAGCACGTCAGCGGAGTATCTCTCACCTCCGTCGGCAAGCGTCCCGCCCGCGGCAGAGACGACCTCCTCCAGCAGATATTCTTCCCCCGCCCACTGCATGCGGTTGTATCTGGAGTCAAGCGCCTTCGCCGTCTCCGAAGTCATAAAAACCTTTGCAAAAACAGCGCTGTCAAAGCCTTTTTCCGCGGACAGCTCAAACAATCTGCCCTGAATATCACAAAGTTTTATTTGCAATTCATTCATAATCCTCACTGCCCTCCCGTTTCACTCAGGCTCGCAAACATTTCAGGAAACAGTTTCTCTTATCTTTTGTCACTTCGTCCCGCTTTCTCAAGTATCTCGTCGAAAAACAACCCTTCGCGCCGATAGTCCCTGCATATTTTATTCGCGAGGGAAACACCTCGCACACGGTTCTCTTCCGCTACGTCCCTTATAAATAAGCGTTCAAGATAAGAAAGCTCTACCTCCGTTTCTACGCGAACGGCATCGCAGCCTTTCTGTGAGACAGCGACGTACTGTCTGCCAAGCTGAAGTGCCGACAAGCTGTGAACCAACGCCATATCCGTGACATTCCCAATGAAAAAATTGTCAATCACATAAAACATGCGGTCATCCGCAATACTTCCCACAACCAGATCCTTATCCGCAACCATATCCCGATACCTGTTGTAGAAGGAAGTTCCTTTTATTTTCTCCATCTTTCCTCTGTGATATGCCACCAGCAGCGCCCAGTCAATATTTACAGGCACCTCTATGCTTGCAAGCCCCACCGTATCAAGGGAGACAAGGTAAAGTTTTGATTTCTCATAATCACAAATCAGGGTGAGCGCCTGTCCGGGGTCTGTCCCCATATAAAATCCAGCGCCGGGGAATCTGTCTGAACTGTGGAAAGTTCGGCTGCCCGTCTACGCATGCGGAATGTTCGTGTGCTCCGAGATCTCGCTGCTGATCGTGACCAGATCGTCCACGGACAAGTCGTGCAGCCTCTTATGCCCTGTGATGCGCGCGAAGGTCTTCAGCTCCTCCAGCGACACGTTGAGATAGTTCGCCACGCGCTGCGCCGCCGCGTCCACCTTGACACGCGCCCGGAGCGCCGGATCCTGCGTCGCGATCCCCGCCGGGCACATGCCGGAACCGCAGATGCGGTACTGCTGGCATGCCGCCGCGATCAGCGGAGCCGACGCCACCGCAATCGCGTCCGCGCCCATCGCGATCGCCTTCGCGAAATCAGAAGACACTCTCAGCCCGCCCGTGATGACAAGGTCGATATCCGCGCCAACAGAATCCAGATATTTCCTCGCCCGATAGAGCGCGTAGACCGTCGGGACGCTCGTGGACTCGCGCAGGAAGAACGGGCTGGAGCCGGTCGCCCCGCCGCGCCCGTCGATCGTGATGAAATCCGGCTCCGCATAAACGCAGAACTCCAGATCCTTCTCGATGCGCCCTGCCGCGATCTTGATGCCGACCGGACGTCCGCCGGACGCCTCGCGCAGCATGTAGACCAGCGCCTTCAGATCGTCCTTCGTGTTGATATCCGGGAATTTGGACGGGCTCTGCACATCCTTCCCCATCTCCTTGCCGCGGATCGCCGCGATCTCCTTCGTCACCTTGTCGCCCGGAAGATGACCGCCCATGCCTGGTTTCGTACCCTGCCCGATCTTGATCTCGATCGCGTCCGAGGTCTGGAGGTTCTCCGGCGTCACGCTGTAGCGATTCGGAACATATTCAAAAATATATTTGTAAGCCGCCGCCTTCTCCTCGGGAAGAATACCGCCCTCGCCGCTGCACATCGCCGTCTTCGCCAGCGCGCTGCCCTTTGCCAGCGATACCTTCGCCTCCTTCGAGAGCGCCCCGAAGGACATATGCGAAATATAGACCGGGCTCTCCAGCACCATCGGTTTCTTCGCGTGTTTGCCGATCACGGTCTGCACGTCGACCTCCTCGCCGTCGTCAAGCGGCGGCGGATTCAGCTGCGCGCCGAGGAGCAGGATATCGTCCCAGCCCGGCATCGGCATCTGCGTGCTCATCGCGCTGTGCAGAGAATGCCCGCTCACCGCCATCTCGTGGATCTCCTTCATGTAACGGCACGAGGGATCCGTCCGCGCAAACAGCGGATCGTACGTCAGATCGAGCGGCTTGTCGGAAGTCTCCGGCTCTGCAGGCGCCGCCGTCTCCTCCAGCGGGGCAAACTTGTCCGCCGACTGATGACAGATCGGGCAGGTGAAATCCTCCGGGATACTGTCGCCCTCATAGATATAACCGCAGACTGAACATCTGTATTTCATATTTCTCTCCCTATAAATTTATAAATTAGTAGTTCTCCGCCTTCACCTGGAAATAGCTCTGCGGGTGCGCGCACACCGGACATACTTCCGGAGCTTTCTTGCCCACACAGATATGACCGCAGTTCGAGCACTGCCACACCACGTCGCCCTCCTTGGAGAATACAAGGTCGCCCTTGATGTTCGCGAGCAGCTTGCGATAGCGCTCCTCATGCTCCTTCTCGATCTTCGCCACTTCCTCGAACAGGAAAGCGATGTCGTCGAACCCTTCCTCGCGCGCGTCCTTCGCAAAGCCGGCATACATGTCGGTCCACTCATAGTTCTCACCCGCCGCGGCATCCTCAAGATTCTCGATCGTGGAGCCCACCGCGCCGCCGTTTAACAGCTTGTACCAGATCTTCGCGTGCTCCTTCTCGTTCGCGGCCGTCTCCTCAAAAATCGCCGCGATCTGGACATAGCCGTCCTTCTTCGCCTTGCTCGCGAAATAGGTGTATTTGTTGCGCGCCTGAGACTCTCCGGCAAACGCTGCCTGCAGGTTCTGTTCGGTCTTGCTGCCCTTTAATTCTTTCATGGTATATATCCTCCTTTTGAAATTGATAATTATTCCTGTTATTAGAGATAATACCTTTTTTCAGGAAAAATGTCAAGGTTTTTTCCAAAGAATCCGCCACTTTTTCCGACCAGTCGCCACAGCCCGCCTTTGCCCGGTCATACATCCCTTCTGCACGCCGCCGGACTTGACAAAGTCCCGCAAAACCTGTATAGTTAGGGAGTCCGTGCAGCCGGGGAGATAGCGGTGCCCTGTACCTGCAATCCGCTACAGCAGGGGTGAT
>CANQYP010000124.1 GCA_947628045.1 uncultured Lachnospiraceae bacterium
AGTGGGCGTACAGAAACAGCGGCAGACCTTTCTGCTCCTTCGCCGCCCGTTCCGCCACCGCGAGCAGATCCGCGACGTAGCGTTCATAGTGGTCGACGTGCACGAGCGACAGGTCATCCACCAGACGATAGCTGTATCCGTGCCCGCAGTGTTCCGGCACATATACGTTGTATCCGTGACTCAGAAAATACCAGACATTTTCCTGATACTTCTCCGCCGTCTCGGTAAAGCCGTGTACGACGATTACGGTCCCCACCGCCTCATCCGCGAGATAGCGGAGGCAGTACTGCCGTCTTCCCGGCTCCCGCTCCAGCCACAGTTCATTTCTGCGCTGCGCCAGATACGGCAGCACCTCCTGCTGCATTTCCTCAAAATATTTTTCTTCGCCCAGAACAAAATTTTTCTTTTCCATATCGTTCATCCGATTTCTTCGAACTGTTTTCGTCTACTCTTCTACGCCAGAACACTTTGCATAAAACTGCTTTGCACAAAAAATTTTGCGGCATCATTCATTGATGATCCTGTTAATCTTGATCTCATTGTAGGTCAGGAACACGATCCCGCCGAGCACGCAGAATGCCGCCGCCAGAAACGCCGTCATGCGGTAGCCGGTCCCAGCCGCCGCCCCGACCGTGGACACCGCCGTGAACAGCAGCATCGAGACGCTCTGCCCCATCTTGAACGCAAACGTGCGCGCCGCGTAGAACATGCCCTCGCGGTTGCTGCCGGTCTGTTTCGCGTCGCTCTGCGCGATGTCCGCCACGACCGCCTGCGGGAGGATCCCGAAGATCGCCATCGGCAGCGCCGCGGCGACGGTCAGCACCGCGCCCTGCACCTCCGCCGGGATCCCCGGGATCCTGCCGAGGAACCCGGTGTAGAAATACGCCGCGCAGAAGATCACAAACGCGAACGTGATCAGTTTCTTCTTGCCGAGTTTCGGCGTCAGCTTGTTGATCGGAATATAGAAGACCAGCGAGATCGCCGTCATTCCCACGAAGTAGATCGTCGTCATCGTCTCCGGCAGTTTCAGAAGGCTCGTCACAAAGAACGGCAGCCCTGTCTGGAACATCGTGATCGCGATCCAGTAGAGAATGTCGGACGCCACGAACTTGCGGAACTCCGCGTTCTTAAACGTCGCCACAAGCGAGCCGAACGCGCCGTCCTGCGTCGGCACCGTGTTCACGTACTCCTTCTCCCTGATCGCGATGACCGGCACCTGCATGCAGCAAAACGCGATGACCGCCATGCCCGTGAAGGTCACGCGGATCGCGTTCACCCTGCCGAACGCCGGGATAAACACGCCCCAGATCATCGGCGCGAGATACGCCACCGCCGTACCCGCGATGTAAGTAAAAGAGATGACCGTCGAGATGTTCAGCCGCTCCTGCTGCGTGTGCCCCAGCTCCGAGATCAGCGCGTTGTACGGCGTGCAGTACGCGGTGATCGACAGATAGTAGGTCATCACCATCACAAACAGAAACGCCGCGTTGATCCAGCTCGTCTTGTTGATCGGCGACCAGAACACGAGCACCGTCGCGATCGAAAGCGGGAAGGACGCGTAGCGCAGAAACGGCATGCGCCTGCCCTTCGGAGACTTGCAGCGGTCCGACCACGACGCGATCAGCGGATCCGTGACCGCGTCGAAGATGCGCCCGAACGCCGTGATCGCCCCGATCACCGTGAAGATCCCGAGGATCACAAGCCCCTGCGGAATAAACAGTGTCTGCCCCTGACTGATCGACGCCTCATCCGGCTGGTAAAAATACACGAGCCAGTTCGAGATCAGCCCGGACATCAGCGACCAGCCGAGCTGCCCGGTCGCAAACGCCCAAATCTTAGCGGTTGACAGTTTCTTCATAACTCAATTTCCTCCCTGAATACAATTGAATCGGATCGTCCGCCTGGAATACCTTCTCCGAGAAGATCCAGATCGTCTCATATTTCTCCTCGGTGTACTCCCCCATCTCCAGGATGCGCAGCGACACATATTTGCCGTCCACTTTCCGGTAGATGAGCGAGATGTCGCCCTGCGCCTCCGTGCGCAGCCGTCTGGTCAGCTCCCCGTAGTCGATCATGCTCAAAAGCAGAGGCTGATATTCTTTCTCCACATACTTGTCAATGTAAAGCTGCATCGCCTTGCTGTAGCTGTAGTCCGTCTCTTCCAGGAGCTCCAGGAAATACTCCGGTATGTAGATGTGCAGCAGGCTGTCCTTTTGCAGATCCACAAAATAGACGCCCGCGTATTTGTCTGAGATCACATCCAGGAAACGCTCCGCGTACTTCTTCGCCTCCAGCGTCTTCTCGAGTTCCTCATTCAGCACGCGCCGTCTGCGGTCGCGCCCGTTCTCGCGGTAATAGCGTTCCTTGTCCCTGCGCATGGCAAGCTCCGCGGCGCCCACGATCCTGTATGCGTTCAAATCGCAATCGCCGCTCTCCACGCCGACGGAGATCTCGTAGTTGTCCTGCAAAAGCTCCCTGCGCACCTCAACCACGATATGCTCGACCGTCTCCCCGGAAAGCTTGGTGCTCAGCATGACAAACTCGTCGCCGCCAATGCGATAGACCGTCTCCTCCGGGAAAAAGCGTTTCAGCGTATCCGCCACGCTGCACAGCATATCGTCGCCTTTCTCATGTCCCAGGTGGTTGTTCAGCTCATGCAGCCCGTTCACGTCCACATACATGCAGGTGAGATGCCCGCATCTCTTTGACAGCTCTTTCATGTCTTCATTGTATTTGTGGCGGTTGAACAGCCTGGTCAGCGCATCCCTGTGGTAGCCGTCGAGCATCGCCTGACGGTTGCGCAACTCTTTGAGGTAGCCGTCGTGGATATCCTTGATGTACAGGATCAGGACCTGGTCGTTGTCCGCGTATTCGATGCTGGGCATCAGCTCCATCTGCGCCCAGCGATAGCTGTCGTCTACCCGTCTCCGATAACGGCAGCTCTGGGAGTTGATGCTGTCCTCCTGAAATGCCTTCCTCAAACGTTCGGCATCCGTAAACTCCCGAAAGACCTCCAAATCTTCCTCGTGGACATACCCTTCCTCGGCAAACTCCCTCCACCAGTCTGTGATCCGGTTCAGCCGGTTCGCAAAGTGTTCCCGCTCCTGCTCGCTCACCTTGATCACCTGAAAGCTGTCCCTTGTCAGGTTGATCTTCAGTATCTTGTGGTAGATCGACGAGAGTGAGGAAAGCGCGTCGACCATCGTCGTCGTGTCCGTGTCCGCCTCGCGCCAGTAGAATACCACCTGGGGATCCTCCCTGCTGAACCCCTTTGGCACCACGATCCCGAACGTGACCCACATATAGCTGTCATGCACCTTGCGCTTATAGCTCTGGATGATCCTCCGGTCGCCGCTGAGCACACGTTTCTGCACGTACCCGGGATTCGCGAACTTCAGGTATTCCCCGACGTACTCGGACAGGATCAGCCCGTCCGTCACCTGTTTCTCAATGTAATCATAAATGCTGGAAATATTCTCGTAGCCTTCCTCGCGCATCACAACGTCATACTTCATAAAATCGTATGCGCCCGTCATGATGTTCACTCTGGCTAGCTTGAGAAAATTGTCCAGCAGGGTATCCTTCACAAAGCTGTAAACTGTCGTTTCCATAAAAAAACACTCCAATTTCCATGTTTCATGAATTCCGTTTGCTGTGTAAACAGTATAAGTATACCACATTTACCCAAAAAGTCCACTTCCCAAACAAGAAAAAAACAGGTCAGCCTGCCCGGAAGACCCGGACGCAGACTGACCTGCCTGTATGTATGCTCCGATCCGTCAGAAGGGAAACTCTCCATCAAACGGATCGTCATAGCCCCGGCTTGCAGAGACCTCGCCGCCATTCCGTGCGGGAACCATCTTCTCTGTCTCCGACGCCTTCTTGAACGGATTGTAGCGTTTCATGAGTTTCGCGCCCTTTCCGCGCTCATACAGGTAGACTCCGTCCAGCGGCATGCGCAGTACCGTGTCCGGCGTCTTCCCGGCAAGACGCGCTACCTGATTGATCGTCCTCTCGTCCTGCCCGGCAAGATAAAGCATGTGATCAAACTGATTCTGGATCGTCTTGGCGACGTCCGATCCATACAGCCCGTCAAGCTGCGACAGGCTCTGGAGAATCACGCTGACGCTGATTTCCCTGGAGCGTATCACAGAGACGATCTTGTCGAAATCGCTGATCTTGCAGTTCGTGGCAAAATCGTCCATGTACAAACGAACCGGCATCCTGAGTCTGCTGTCTTCGTTCGAGTCCGCCTCCAGCACAAGCTGCTGCAGCGCCTGCGTATAGAAGGTGCTCACCAGCCTGTCAAAGGCGCGGTCCGTATCGCTGACATTTACGAACAGCACCATCCTGCGTCTGCCCAGGTCTGCAAAGCGGAATTTCTGCTCTCCGCTGATGATGCGCCGGATGTCCCTTGCGTTGTAGATCTCAATCACCTTTGCGACAAACGCCATGATGCTTGCATAGGTCCTTTCCGCGGTTTCCGTCTGCGCAAACATGAAGTATTCCCGAACAGCATAGCTGTCCGGGTCCTGAAGGGACAGGTCAAGCACCATCCGTTCAAACTCTTTCTGGCGCTTTGCGGCGATCATATAGAGCTCTGCGACCGAGCAGAGGTTCTGATCCTTGGGCGCCTGCGTCTCCATCACATAGGCGATGAGACACGTAAGGACCGTAATGGCGGATTCATGCCAGAACGGATCGCGCTCGTCCCTCACGAACATCAGCGCATTCGCGAGAGAATTGATGTCCCGCTCGGACGCTCTGCCGTCTTCATCCTTCCGGATAAAGGCAAGCGGATTGTATGTGATGGAGTCTTTCATGTTGATGAAGTCCAGCAGCTCGACCTGGTAGCCTGCCGCCTCCAGCTGCGGGCGCAGCTTTCTCTCCAGGTTTCCCTTGGTGTCCGTAACGATCATGCTGCCGTATTTCCGCTCAATGTTCGGAATCACGTAACCGGTCGTTTTGCCCGCGCCGCTCGTGCCGATGATCAGGTCATTGTTGTTGAGCATGGTTTCCCATGTGTCGTTTGATACCTCGTAGTTCTCTGCCAAAATTCTTTTCCCGCTATAGTTGTTTTGTTTTTCCATTTTTTATATTTCCTTTCTTTTTAGGTTACGACTCTTTGGGCGTACCGGGTGAGGCGCTGCCGTATTTGTTCCTTGCCCTGCCCGTCTTCCTCATTCGCCCGCATAAGCGGTTCCGCCATCAGCCGATAAAGGCTGTCAAGCAGATAGAACAGCCTTTTCTCGTCTGCCTCGTCGTCGGCGCGGAAAAAGATTTCTTTGATCAGTTTCCGCATGCTGTCTGCCTTGTTTACCTTCATCCTGCAGCAGAGCTGCTGACGAAACAGCCTGCAGGATTGCGCCCCGTCCGCGCCGTCGAATGCCAACTGCTCCAAAAACCGGAAGTAATCCCCGACGGACGCGTCAAGCAGATATCTCGTCAGGACAGGCGCCGAGAACATATTGATCTGTCCGAATCCCTTCATGCCATCACCTCCCGGTCGCTGCCCACGTGTAGAAAACTCCCATCGCATGTTTCAGCAGATTCAGATCTTCCTTCGTCCGCCTTCCCCGGCGCGCCTCCTGAAACAGCTCGTCCAGGAGCACGGCATAGTCGCCGGTGCGCAGGCAGGACTCGCATCCGTCGCAAAGAGGAACCTCGCCGCAGACTCTCTCCAGGAGCTGTCTCACCATGTCTTCCGATTTGATGCCATACACCGTTGACGAATAGCTTTCTTGCAGCGGCGTCGCCGCCAGCTGACGATAAACCTTCGTCAGCCGGTCCGGCGTGCTCTTCCGTCTTGTTTCCAGTTTCATTTTTTCACCTTCTTTCTGTCTGAATCATGTCAATCGAGTCAACCATATCCGTGGCAAGCCCAAACTCCAGCGCCTCCTTTGCATTGAAGTAGCTGTCCTTGCTCGTGTACTGCTTTACTTTTTTGATGGGCTGACCCGTGCGTTCGGCGATGATCTCCGCAGTTGCCTCGCTTGTGCTCCGCAGATTATCGAGGCGAACCTGTATCTCATCCGGTTTCAGCCCCGAAAAGTCCGCGTGCCCGTAAGACGCATCATGTATCATGACCTCGCTGTGCGGCAGCATATAGCGCTTATCCGCTCCGAGGAACAGGATCGCGCCCATGCTTGCCGCCGTTCCCGTGCACACTGTGATGAGCGGGCGTTTCATAAGCCGCATATAATCATATACGGCAAGACCGCTGCTCACTTCACCGCCCGGGGAGTTGATGAAGAGCAGGACGGGCTCCGTCTCTTCTTCATTTTCCAGACACATGAGCTGCATCAGCAGTTCGTTCATGGAGTCCGCGGTCACCTCGGAAGTGAGAAACAGTCTGCTCTGCGCAAAAAGTTCGTCGTTCAGCGACACAGCGTTCAGCCCCATTGAAGTTTCTTTGATCTTGTTTGTGTTTGTTTTCATTTTTTTGATCCTTTCTGCATTTTCTGCAAGTTTTTAGTTTGTTTCTTCACAAAAAAACCCGAAAGCCGAAAGCGGAGCCGATTAGGCGGAGCTTTGGGAAGGGAGGCCTTGAAAAACGCTGCCTTTGATGTGGACAGCGCATGCCCCGGGCTCTCTCCCATTTTTATTTTTATGTCAATCCTAAAATAGGATATAATAAGCGAAAATTGATAACAAAAAAAGCCCCGAAATCTAAGGGCTTTTTCCTTTCCGCACTGAAAATATTATCTTTTTTTTATTATTTTTATTCTCTTTTCCCTGTTCTTATTCTTTTTCTGCATGTTCGGGCTCTTCCTCCGCGAATTCCAACTGCGCGGGCTCGCAAATCGCCCCGAGCAGCTCGATCCCCTCCATGTATTCCCGATAATCCGTGAGATAGCCGACGTGCCGGTAATAGTCCAGGATCCTTTTTATGGAGCCGATCCATTTTTCCCTCTGCGGGCTCGTCTCTCTCCCGAATGCCTCCTCGAATATCGTGCTGTATTTCAGCCTCTTCTCCTTCACGTTCATGGACCGCCGGATCTCGATCTCATGCATGAGGCAGACCTTCAGGCGTATGATCTCATCGGTGTTCGCGATCGCGCTGCGCGGTCCCGCCGCGCCCGAAAGAGCCTCCGTCACATGCAGCAGCTCCCGCGGATAACGGTAAAACTGCCTGTGCCGGCAAAAGGGCATCTCTTCTCCCCTGCGAAACCGGAACCGATGTCCTGTCCCCACGCGCTCCGCCGGAAGGAGAATTCCCTCTCTTCTCTCGCCTTCTCCGTAGACGAGCGAACAGCGGATCCCCGCCATGCGCGCAATGCGCTCTTCCAGCATCTTCAGGCTGCCGTCCGAAACGCTCTGCGGCGCGCCGGCGAGCAGCTTGTAGATATTCCGCGTGAGAAATTCCTGTTTCTCCGGGCGCTCCAGCAGCAGCGTGTAGACCGCGTCCAGGATCGCGCAGTCATAGGCGTCAATGGAATCTGAGAGCGTGAACGACACGTTGTTCTGAGGATCCGTGTTTGTCTTTCCGTCGCCGTGCTCGTAATCGCCCCTGCGGATCCGGTTCATCACCAGCGAGTTGTTGATAAAGAACCATTTTCTTTTCTTTCCGTCCGCCGCCTTGTTTGCCGGTTTTCCTTCCAGAAAAAGATTAAATTTGGAATAATAGGACAGACGGACGGCGACGTCCTCCCCGCACTCTCCGTAACGCTGCTTGAGGATCACCAGCTCAACGTCCCGCGGGGATCTGCTCTTGGCGGTCTCGACCTCCTTTTTCCCCTCGTGGACCGCGTACATCTGCATTTCCAGCAGCACGTCCGCCGAGTACTCGATCGCCCCGCTCTCCTTGAAATCCTGCATCCGCGCCGGCGTATCGTACGAGGAACGGCTCAGGGAGCTGATCAGGAAGACCGGGATCCCGTTGTTCCTGGCAAGCGTCGTCAGTTTCGCGATCACCACGTCCGTGCTCCTCCGGTTGTCCTGGTATGCGGTCTTATCGTCCGGGGAGAGCAGCTGCAGATAATCGACGA
>CANQYP010000125.1 GCA_947628045.1 uncultured Lachnospiraceae bacterium
AGGACACAAGATGTAAAGTTTAATGAAATTACAGAGGTAGGCAGCTTTATAACAGAAAAAGCTGTTGCTGAAACCGGGGCAAAGTGGATTCCTGAAAACTGTGTAATAGTTGCGATATCTGGAGCGTCCGCTGGCCGCTGTGCGATCAACAAGATACGGGCTACCACAAATCAGCATTGCCTAAACCTGGAAATAGATGAAAAACTTGCGTCTTACCGTTATGTTTTTCATTGCATTTGCCATAGTTACGATGAGCTCATAGCAAAAAAACAAGGGGCAAGGGGAGATTTGAACTCCTCATTAATACTAAATACCGTTATCCCTCTCCCCACATTGGAAAAGCAAAACGAGATCGTCTCTATTCTCGACCGCTTTGATGCTCTCTGTAACGACCTGGGCAGCGGTCTGCCCGCAGAGATTGAAGCGCGAAGAAAACAGTACGAATACTATCGGGACAAGCTATTATCTTTTCAAGTGAAGGAATAAACAGAATGCAGTTACAACAGACGGTAAAACAGCATTATGTTCCTCAGGTATATCTTCGAGGCTTTTCCGAGGATAAGAAAAGAGTTTATTCTTTTAATTTGCGCTCCAAGAAGCAAAACAAGCAGCCTGTTCCAATAAAATCAGTCTGTCGGAAAAACCATTTATATGAAATAAAAAGAGACGCCCAAATTATTTTTGAGAATTATATTGAGCATATTTTAAGCGCATTTGAAGGAGAATTTGCAAAGCACTTTCGCACATTAGAAGAAAAATCACAAGACGATAAAAATTATCGAACTGGTTCTCTTTTCTCAAATGAGGAAGAAGCATTCTGGAAGGGCTACACAGCTATTCAACTAATGCGATCGCCACACACTTTAAAGGCGGCGGAGATAGCAATTGTAGAATGCTTTGGGGACAGCATTAACGATGACAAAAAAAGAAACACGGCAATTTCGCAATGCCTCCCGTTTTTCAAAGAGCTTCAACCAAATGATTTAAATGCTTTCTCATCCTTCCTCCGTCCAATTGACAAGATGTCTATTGCAATCGGAGTTGATAGGACTGGTAGCCTATTTACTTCAGATAACCCTGTTTACTGTTATGCTCCATGCTATGATAAAGGGGAAATTGAAAATATTGTATTTCCTCTTAGCTCGAACTTCGCCTTGCTGCTTTTTGGGGGTGAAGAGAAGAAAGAATATGATAACAATCGGCTGTTCCTTTTAGACCAGGGCGGCATTGAACGGATTAAAAAATCGGTAATTTATGTTGCAAAGGATTGGCTCTTTTCAAAAAGTCTTCTTAGTGAAAACGATTTTCAACTTATCGAGACAGTCTTACAAGATAAAAAAGCAGATATGGAGGCGAACTCCTTATGAGCTATTTCAATATCGTCGCCGCGACAAATGAAAACACCGTTGTGACGGAGTATGAGCCAGTCAAGACCCGCTCGGACAGCTACCAGAGCGAGGCAGCGCTGGAGCGGGAATTTATCCGCCTCCTGACAGAGCAGGGCTATGAGTATCTGCCTATCCACAGTGAAAAGGAGCTGGTGGCCAATCTGCGGCGCAAGCTGGAAGCCCTCAACGGCATTCAGTTCAGCGAGGACGAGTGGAGCCGGTTTTTCGCGGAGAAGCTGGCCGACCCCAACGAGCACATCACGGAAAAGACCCGCAAGCTCCAGGAGGATCATGTTCAGGTCCTCCGGCGTGACGACGGCAGCACCAAGAACATCACGCTGATCGACAAGAAGAGCATCCACAACAACAGCCTGCAGGTCATCAATCAGTACGCCGTCAGCACCGACGAGGGCGCAAGGCATGACAACCGCTACGACGTGACCGTCCTTGTGAACGGCTTTCCGATGGTACATATCGAGCTGAAGCGCCGGGGCGTCGCCATCCGGGAGGCTTTCAACCAGATCGACCGTTATCAGCGGGATTCCTTCTGGGCCGGCTGCGGGCTGTTTGAGTATGTCCAGATCTTCGTGATCTCCAACGGGACGAACACGAAGTATTACTCCAACAGCACCCGGTTCAACGCCATCAAAGACGCCGCATCCGGCCGGGTCAAAAAGGAAAAGACCAGCAACAGCTTCGAGTTCACTTCCTTTTGGGCGGACGCCAACAACCGGGTCATCCCCGACCTGATTGACTTTACCAAGACGTTTTTTGCGCGGCACACACTTCTGAACATCCTCACAAAGTATTGTATCTTTACCTCGGAGAAAATGCTGCTGGTCATGCGCCCGTATCAGATCACCGCTACGGAGCGCATCTTGAACCGGATCGAGATCGCCAACAACTATAAGAAATACGGCAATATTGCAGGCGGCGGCTACATCTGGCACACCACCGGCTCCGGCAAGACCCTGACCTCCTTCAAGACAGCGCAGCTGGCCTCCCGTCTGCCCTATATCGACAAAGTCCTCTTTGTGGTGGACCGGAAGGACCTGGACTACCAGACCATGAAAGAGTACGACCGTTTTGAAAAGGGTGCGGCCAACAGCAACACATCCACCAAGGTGCTCCAGCGCCAATTGGAGGACCGGGACGAAAAAGGCAACCCCCATGAATACCGTATCATCATTACCACGATCCAGAAGCTCTCCAACTTTGTGAACCGGAACAAGAATCACGAGGTATATAACCGGCACGTTGTTATTATCTTCGACGAGTGCCACCGCAGCCAGTTCGGGGATATGCACGCCGCCATCGTGAAGAACTTTAAGAAATACCACCTGTTCGGCTTCACCGGGACCCCGATTTTTTCCACGAACACAGGCTCGGTGCGGAATCCGCAGTTCTTCACAACAGAGCAGACCTTTGGCGACCAGCTCCACAGCTATACCATCGTGGACGCCATCAACGATAAAAACGTGCTGCCGTTCAGGGTGGACTACATCAAGACGATGGACGTGGACGCGGACATCGACGATGAAGAGGTCTGGGACATCGACCGCAAAAAGGCGCTGGAGGCGCCCCAGCGCATCGCCCTTGTGACGAAATATATTCTCGAACACTTTGACCAGAAAACCTACCGGGGCGACAAGACCTATGTGTTCAATGCTTTGACCAATATCTCCGACGTGGCCTCCGGCAAACAGGACGCGGTGGAAGAGATCAAACGCAAGCAGCGGCTCAGCGGGTTCAATTCCATCTTTGCGGTGGCTTCTGTGCCCATGGCAAAGCTGTATTATCAGGAATTCAAGCGCCAGATGGCGGCGGACCCGACAAAGCGGCTGCGCATAGCGGTCATATACAGCTACGGCGCGAACGAGGCGGAGGCGGACGGCATTTTGGACGAGGAAAACCCAGAGGACACCAGCGCCCTCGACCAGACGGCGCGGGATTTCCTGGACGCGGCCATCCGGGACTACAACGGAATGTTCCATACGAACTACGACACGTCCAGCGACAAGTTCCAGAACTACTATAAGGACATCTCCCTCCGTATGAAGAACAAGGAGCTGGACCTGCTCATTGTGGTCAATATGTTCCTGACCGGCTTTGACGCCACCACGCTGAATACGCTGTGGGTGGACAAGAACCTGAAAATGCACGGGCTGATCCAGGCGTTTTCAAGGACGAACCGCATCCTGAACTCGATCAAGACTTTCGGAAACATCGTCTGTTTCCGCAATTTGCAAAAGCGGGTGGATGCGGCGATCTCCCTGTTTGGAGATAAGAACGCCGGGGGCATCGTTCTGCTCCAGAGCTTCAGGGACTACTATGAGGGATATGTTGACCTGGACGGCAAGCCGCATCCCGGATATGTGGACATGGTTGCGGAACTGACCGAGAGATTCCCCCTCTCAGAGCCGCAGATCATCGGAGAGCAGGCGCAGAGAGATTTTATCGCGCTGTTCGGCGCGCTGCTGCGTATGCGCAATCTTCTGTCCTCCTTCGACGATTTTAAGGGGAAAGAGCTGATCTCTGAGCGGGATATGCAGGACTATCTCGGCCGGTACCAGGATCTGCGGGATGAATGGAACAAACGCCGTAAGCGCGGAGAGAGCACAGACATCATCGACGATATTGTTTTCGAGATTGAGCTGATCAAGCAGGTCGAGATCAACATCGACTATATCTTGATGCTGGTGAAGAAGTACCACGACACCCACTGTCAGGACAAAGAGGTCCTTATCACCATCCGCAAGGCCATCGACGCCAGCCCGGAGCTGCGCAGCAAAAAGGCGCTGATCGAAAACTTTATTTCCGGCATCAACGATGTGGATGACGTGATGGCCGAGTGGAACAGCTATGTGGCCGAAGAGCGGGAGCGGGAGCTTTCGCAAATCATCCACGATGAAAAGCTCCGTGAACCTGAGACGCGGAAATTCCTGGAGAACGCCTTCCGGGACGGTGAGATAAAGACCACCGGCACGGATATTGACCGCCTTATGCCGCCGGTGTCCCGCTTTGGCGGCGACGGAGCACGGGCAAAGAAAAAGCAGGCCGTGATTGACAGGCTGAAGGCGTTTTTTGAGCGGTTTTTCGGCATCGGAGGGGATTCCTTCACCGCATCCGAAATTCGGCAAGACGAAGAGACCAGCATATGATCCCGAAGGGCGCACTTCTATACGGGGGCAGCCCCGTATCGTGCGCGGTGAGTTTGAACCGCCCTGGCTGGTGAATGCCGGGGCGGTTTTCCGTCGCTCCGCGACGACAAGGGGGTCTCGGCTGTCGCCTCGGTCAGCGCTTCTGCCTTCGGCAGAGGTGCCCACCGGGCACCCGCGCCCCTTGCGCCGCGCTGCGGCTATCCCACTATGTCCGTCTGTCAAAAGGACAGGCGGTTTTTTTACTATCTTGAAAAAGGAGGAAGCATGACAAGCAAATCATTGGAACAGCTCAAAGCAGAAAAGGCTGCGGCCGAGGCGAAGCTGGCCGAGTACGAGCACCGGCTCCAGCGGCTGCAAAACCGAAAGCAGTATTACGAGAAGAGCGAGCGGCAGAAGCGGGCACACCGGCTCATTACGCGGGGCGCGGCAATTGAGAGCATCGCGCCGGAAGTGAGGGATATGACCGAGACGGACTTCTATTCTCTCATGTCGGAGATATTCAGCCTGCCGGAGATTGCCGCCCGCATAAGAGCCGCAGTAAAAGAAAGGAGTGAATGACATAGCAGATTTTCATTTTCACGCAGATCAGATCAGGCGGAGCAAAGGGCAGTCCGCCGTCGCCTCCGCCGCCTATCGCGCCGGGGAGAAGCTGCACAGCGAGTATTACGGCGAGGACAGCGATTACACTCACAAGAGCGGCGTGGTGTGTTCCGAAATCCTCCTGCCCGCCCACGCCCCGGCAGAGTACGCAGACCGGCAGACCTTATGGAACGCCGTCGAGAAGGCCGAGCAGCACCCAAAAGCGCAGCTTGCATACAGTTTTGATTTTGCCTTGCAGAACGAGTTTTCCCTGGAGGAGAACATCGCTCTTGCAAGGCAGTTTTTATTGGACGAGTTTGTGAGCCGGGGCATGATCGTGGATTTTGCCGTCCACCAGCCGGACAAAAAGGACGGCATCCCCAATCCCCACGTCCATGTGATGTGCCCTATCCGCCCGCTGGATGAGCATGGGCAGTGGGGCGCAAAGCAGCACCGGGTCTACGAGCTGGACGGGGACGGCAACCGGGTCCGCGACGAGACGGGACATTATGTGTTCAACGCTGTCCCTACCACCGACTGGGGCAGTCCTGAAACGCTGGAGCACTGGCGTGAGGCGTGGTGCAGGCTCTGCAACGCGAAGTTTGAAGAGAAAGGACTGGATGTGCGTATCGACCACCGCAGCTATGAGCGGCAGGGCCTTGACCGACTCCCCACCGTCCATGAGGGTCCGGCCGTCCGGCAGATGGAGGCGAAGGGTATCCGCACCGATAAGGGTGATCTCAACCGTTGGATCAGAGCCACCAACCGGTTGATCCGGAGTATCCGTGAAAAGATCGCGGAGCTGACAGACTGGCTCAAGGAGTTCCGTAAGCCGCAGGTCCCCAACCTGGCGGAGCTGCTGGGCCGCTATTATGACATACGAAACGAGAACGCCTGGTCCCAGAAAGCCCGGCTGGGGAATTTGAAACGCTATGTGGAGGACGTGGCTTTCTTAAGGGAGCATATGCTCCTGGACACGGAACAGCTCCAGGCTCATGTTTCGGATCTGAGCGGCCGGGTGCATGAGATCAACGCTGCTGCGAGAGAAAAGGCTGCCCGTATGAAGGAGCTGAAGAATCTGCTCCGCTGGACGGAGGACTATGCGCGGCTCCGGCCGGTCTTGGACGGTATCCCTCCGAAGGGCGGATTTGGAAAGCGGCGGGAGAAATATATGGCAGAGCATGACGGCGAGCTCCGCCAGTTCTACGCAGTCAAGAGGAAGCTGGACAACGCCCTGCCGGACAAGAAGCTGACGCCGAAGGCTTGGCAGGCCGAACTGGACCGGCTCAGTCAGGAGTACGCGCAGCTTCACGAGGAGCTGACCCCGATCTATGCGGAGCTCAAGAAGCTGCGGGATATCCAGCACAAGACCGACGGAGTGATGCGCCGTCAAAAGGAGCCGGAGGTCCAGGCACAGAAGCGGACGCAGGACGAACGGTGAGGGCCGGCGGAGCTTTTCAATTTTTTTGGGGCTCTGCGGCTGCCCATCCTGTGACCGTGAATAGGTCTTGAAAATTGGGGAACATTATAATATAATCTGAATATAATAAGTTCCCCAAAGGAGGGCTCTATGGACAACAACTACGCTCAAATACAGGAGCTGCTTCATCAAAGAGCAGATTTTCAAGCCAGACTGAATCTCCTTCCTTACGATGGCAACCCTGAGATCAAAGACCGGGATGGGAAAAAATATCTCTATATCCGCAAGCGAGTGGCGAGCCGGCTGACTTCCACCTATGTGGGCGAATATTCCGATGAATTGTACCAACTGCTCTTGCGGAACGCCCGCGAAGGCAGGGAACTGAAAAAGAACATCCGCCGGTTGGATAAAGAGCTGGCGCAGCTTGGATATTCGGACTCCGATCTGCCGGCAAGGGTCCTGATAAATTTGGATTTTGCCCGAGCCAATATGAAATCCAATATCTACGATCAGGCCATTCTGGAAGGCGTGGCCACCACCTTCCCGCAGACGGAGGATATCATCGAAAACGGCAAGGTCAGCGGAATGTCGGCGTCAGATGTGCAAAAGATCCTGAATCTAAAGCACGCCTGGGAGTTTGTGCTGGATAAGGACGTGATCAGCTATCCTACGGATTTTTCCATCCTCTGCCACATCGCAAAGCTGGTCAACGAGGGCTTCTATTACGACGGGGGCCGTATTCGCGGTGTCCCGGTCACCATCGGCGGCACAAGCTATATCCCCCCGCTGCCCATAGAGAGCGTTGTCAAAGAAAAATTGGAAGCCATCCTGACAAGTCCTCTTCCGGTAGAGGAAAAATCTATTACTCTTTGCCTCTTCTGCATGAAAACGCAGATCTTCAACGACGGCAATAAAAGGGCTGCTGTAATCTTCGCGAACCACTATATGATCTCCCACGGCGCAGGGATGCTGATCATCCCGGAAAAAGAAGTGCCCGAGTTCAAAAAGCTGCTGGTATCCTATTATGAGGACAGGGACGAGGGCGAGATCATGGATTTTATGAAGAGCAAGTGTATCAGGGCTTTTTGATGTAGGGAACATATTTCAGTAATTTTTTAATAAAAGTTCCCCAAAACGAAATATGAGGATTTCCCTAAGACTGCCTGTGTGAGTTACCAGGCAGTCTTTTTTTGCCTGAAGCAGAAGAATGCTTTTATCGTGGGCGGTGGACAAACCGGGAAAAAATATCCGTTGCAAGGCATGGGGGCAAAAATCTCCTATTCAAATAAAAATTTTTTCAAGGAGATAGTCAATTTTCGACCCAAAAAAGCGCGTAGTAAAGTAGGGGGGATAAAAATTTTCAGCCCGGAGAAAAAATTTTTTTGAAGAGATGGCTAATTTTTGGCTCAAAAATGTCCGTTGT
>CANQYP010000126.1 GCA_947628045.1 uncultured Lachnospiraceae bacterium
TTACCGAGACGGCGGAGAAGTATCAGGAGGTCGTCTGGTATTTCCTGAGCCACGGATACAACGTGTACGTGCCGGAGCACTGCGGGCACGGATACAGCTACCGTCTGGTGGAGGGCGATTTGTCGCTCGTTCATGTGGATCATTATGAGCGCTATGTCGCGGATCTGCTCGCGGTGGCGGAACGGGCGGCGAAGGAGCAGAAAGGTCTGCCGCTGTTTCTGTACGCCCACTCGATGGGCGGCGGAGTAGGGGCTGCCGCGCTTTCCAGACAGCCGAAACTATTTGCGCGCGCGGTGCTCACCTCTCCGATGATCCGACCGATCACGAACGGGGTGCCGTGGCAAGCGGCGAAACTGCTCGCCGGGCTGCTCTGCAAGGTCGGACGCGCGGACAAGTATGTGCCGGGCGGGCATCCGTTTGACGGGAAAGAGACCTTCGAGGGCAGTCCGTCGACCTGCCGGGAGCGCTATGATTTTTACCAGAGGAGAAGGGAAGAGGAGCCAATCTATCAGATGAGCTCGCCCTCATGCGGCTGGCTGCACGAGGCGGCAAGGCTGAACCGTTATCTCCAGTCGGACGGCTGGAAATATATTGAGACTCCGTTCCTGCTCTTTCAGGCGGAGGACGACAGCTTTGTCTGGGGCAGCGAGCAGGAGCGTTTCGTGGAGAAGGTGAACCGAAACGGCAAGACCTCCGCGCGGCTGGTGCATGTGCCTGAGACCAAGCATGAGATCTTCAACTCCGCGAGCCGCGTGCTGGAACCGTATTGGGAGGAGATCTTAGCGTTCTTCTCAGAGAGGATAGAATAGTGAGTACGATTCGGGAAAAGTACGAGAAACTTCAGTCTGTCCTGCAGGAGTTGGGCAGCGTGGCGGTCGCATTCTCGGGCGGCGTGGACTCCACGTTTTTATTGAAAACGGCGCATGACGTATTGGGAGACAGGGCGGTCGCGGTGACGGTGCGCTCCTGTTTTTTTCCGAAAAGAGAGAGCGCGGAGGCGGAGACTTTCTGCCGGGAGAACGGCGTGGAACAGCTCGTCCTTGAAGAGGATATTCTGCGTGTCGACGGGATCCGGGAGAATCCGCCGGACCGCTGTTATCTCTGCAAGCGGGCGCTGTTCGGACGGATCGTGCAGACTGCGCGGGAGCGCGGGCTCGCGGCGGTCGCGGAGGGCTCGAACATGGACGACACCGGCGATTACCGCCCCGGCATGAGGGCGATTCGGGAGCTCGGCGTGCGAAGTCCGCTGCAGGAGGCAGGGCTGTATAAAGCCGAGATCCGGGAACTGTCGCGGCAGCTGGGGCTCGCGACCTGGGAGAAACCGTCGTACGCCTGCCTCGCCTCGCGTTTCGTGTACGGGGAGACGATCGACGAGGAGCGGCTGCGCATGGTCGATCAGGCGGAGCAGCAGCTGCTTGGACTCGGTTTTCGGCAGATGCGCGTGCGCGTGCACGGGACGCTGGCGCGGATCGAGGTGCCGCCGGAGGAGATCGGGCGGATTGCGGACGAGGGCGTGCGCGCGCGGATCGCGAAGAAACTGCGGGAGTACGGGTTTGCCTATGTGACGCTCGACCTGCAGGGCTACCGGACCGGGAGTATGAATGAAGTGCTCGGCGCGAAGGGAGCGGCGAGCCATATATGAGATCTCATATCCGCGGAATGAATCGTGATTCCAGTGCATGCGGATTGGAAAACAGCTTAGCGATTTCATAAAATAGGTGAAAAAGCAAGAGCTTTGGAAATATCGGAAAGGATGGGAAGATGAAGGGAAAGCTGAAGAAGGCACTTCTTGTTCTGTTGATCGTCGTGGGGATCCTTGCGCTGATCGTGCTCGGGCTGGGGATCTATTTTATCGTGACGAAACCGAAGGCGGACATCAGCAAGATTCCACAGAATCTCGGCATCTCCGTGATCTTGTCCGACGTCGTCTCCGGCGCCTCTGAGGATGAGGAGGAGTTAAACTGGTACGCGACGTTGGAGGAGGCGAGCGCGGACACGAGCCTGATCGAGAGCAGCGTTTTCTACGGCGGATACGACACATCGGAGCGTGTCGCGGTGTTTGAGGGCGACGAGCAGTGCATGGCGGTCAACGCTTACCGCAATACAGAGAACGAGAACAATGACTTTGTCTCGTTTGTGCGCTATTACAAACGCGACGGGAAGTATTCGCAGCCGTATCATATCTTCTCGACCTGGATCGACCTGAACAAAGACGATATGTACCACTACGACTGCGATGACGCTGCGGTGAGTCTTCTCAGCCTGGAGGACGCGCTCGGTCTGACGGTCGACATGGGAGACGGAAACAAGGTATACTGCGGATTCTGGACGGACGAGGCGGAGGCGGGATCTCTGACCTTTGCCGGGCAGGAAGTGGACGGCGTGGAGAAGGTCGATTATTTTGACACGCCCTATTATTTCTGGCATATCGCGCTGCCGGACGTGAAAGAGCGGCTGCAGGGCGTTGATTACGGAAACTATACCTGCCAGGAGCTGATCGACGCACTGGAACTGCGGTACGAGAAGGCGGAGTGACAGGGCAGGATATCGTCTTACGAACAGAGCAAAGTGAGGACTGAGAGATGGAGGCATATCTGGACAATTCGGCGACGACGCGCTGCACCGAGGGGGTGCGGGACGTTGTCGTGCGCGCGATGACGGAGGACTACGGGAATCCCTCGTCGCAGCACCGGAAGGGCGTGGAGGCGGAGCGCATTCTGCGCGAGGCGCGCGAGACGATCGCCGCGACGCTTAGGGTCAGCGAGAAGGAGATCTATTTTACCTCGGGCGCTACGGAGTCGAACAACTGGGCGATCATCGGCGCGGCGATGGCGAACCGGCGCGCGGGCACGCACCTGATCACGACGGCGATCGAGCACGCGGCGGTGCTGGAGCCGATGGCGTATCTGGAGAAACAGGGTTTCCGCGTGACTTACCTGCCGGTGGACGAGAAAGGACATATCCGTCTCAGGGATCTGGAGGAGGCGCTCTGCGCGGAGACGATCCTCGTCTCGATCATGTATGTCAACAATGAGATCGGGACGATCGAGCCGATTGCCGAGGCAGGGAAATTGATCAAGGCGCGCAATCCGCGCGCGCTATTCCATGTGGACGCGGTGCAGGCATACGGAAAGCTGGAGCTCCGCCCGAAAAAGCTGGGCGTGGACCTGCTCTCGGTCAGCGCGCACAAGATCCACGGGCCGAAGGGCGTCGGTTTCCTGTATGTGAACGAGAAGACGAAACTCCAGCCGCTGCTGCTCGGCGGCGGTCAGCAGAAGGGGATGCGCTCCGGCACGGACAACGTCCCCGGCGCGGCGGGGCTTGCGGAGGCGGCAAGGGAGGCGTACGCGCAGCTCGGGCAGAGCACGGAGCATCTGCTGCAGCTGAAAAAGCGCATGATGGACGGGCTGAGAGCTCTATCGGACAGGCTGTCAGAGGGAGACGCGGAATCCGCGGCTCAGGGCGAAACGATGGAGAAGTCGAATTCGCGCACCTCGCGCATCGTCATTCACTCGGAGGAGGGAGACAAAAGCGCGCCCCACATCGTGAGCGCGGCATTTCCGGGGGTGCGCAGCGAGGTGCTGCTGCACGCGCTCGAGGAGCGCGGCATCTACGTGTCGGCGGGCTCCGCCTGCACGACGAACAAGAAGGTGCCGGTCAGCGGCGTGCTCAGGGAGCTGCGCCTGCCGAAGGAACTCGCGGAGTCGACGCTGCGTTTCAGTTTCAGCCGGTTCACGACGGAAGAGGAGATCGACTACTGCCTGGGTGCGCTGGGCGAGCTGCTGCCGGTGCTCGCGCGCTATGCGCGGCATTGAGCGAAGATGTGATATTGAAGAATAAAAAATTTTTATAAGAAAATGATTGCTCGAGATCCGGTAAGGAGGTTGGGCATCATAAACGGAGAGTAAAATTATGTTTCAGACATTTCTGATCAAATACGGAGAGATCGCGATCAAGGGGAAGAACCGCCACCTGTTCGAGGACGCGCTGGTCAGCCAGATCTGCCATGCGCTGAAACGGGCGGAGGGGGAGTTCCACGTGTACAAGGAGCAGGGGCGCATCTACATCGACTGCGCGCCGGGCTACGACTACGACGAGACGGTGGAGGCGCTGCAGAAGGTGTTCGGCATCGTCGGGATCTGCCCGGTCATGAAGTGCGCGGACGAGGGCATCGACAAGCTCGGGGACGACGTCGTGGAGTTCCTGAATCAGATCTACGAGCGCCATGACCAGAGCTTTAAGGTGTTCACCAGACGCCCGAAGAAGAGCTTTCCGCTCGACTCGATGGAGGTAAACGCGGAGCTCGGGGGACGTATCCTCGACGCGTTCCCGGATATGCGCGTGGACGTGCATGAGCCGCAGCTGCAGCTCTACGTGGAGCTGCGGGATGAGATCTTTATCTATTCAAAGGTCATTCCGGGACCGGGCGGCATGCCGGTCGGCACGAACGGGCGCGCCATGCTGCTGCTCTCCGGGGGCATCGACAGTCCCGTCGCGGGCTACATGATCAGCAAGCGCGGCGTCAGCCTGGACGCGGTGTATTTCCACGCGCCGCCCTACACGAGCGAGCGCGCGAAACAGAAGGTGATCGACCTGGCGAAGATCATCTCCGCCTACACGGGACCGATCCGTCTGCATGTCGTGAACTTTACGGATATCCAGCTCTACATTTACGACAAGTGCCCGCACGACGAGCTGACGATCATCATGCGGCGCTACATGATGCGCATCGCCGAGTACTTTGCCGGGGAGACGCACGCGCAAGCGCTGGTGACGGGCGAGAGCCTCGGGCAGGTGGCGAGCCAGACGATGCAGAGCCTCGCCGCGACGAACGAGGTGTGCACGATCCCGGTGTTTCGCCCGCTGATCGGTTTTGACAAGCAGGAGATCGTCGACATCGCGCAGAAGATCGACACCTTTGAGACGTCGATCCTTCCGTTCGAGGACTGTTGCACGATCTTCGTGGCGAAACACCCG
Source organism: uncultured Lachnospiraceae bacterium (assembly GCA_947628045.1). GTDB lineage: Bacteria > Bacillota > Clostridia > Lachnospirales > Lachnospiraceae > Choladousia. Next base: position 4,978 of record CANQYP010000126.1, read on the forward strand.
GTCACGAAACCGAACGTGAACGTCATCAAATGCTCCGAAAAAAAGCTCGACGAAAAAATCGACGAGCTGATGCGCGTTGCGCTTGAGACGACGGAAGTGATTCGGATCGAGTAGACAATAAGCAGACAATGAAAAAGCGGGGCTGCCCTGCGGCAGTCCCGCGTAGAGAGAGCGAAAAGCAACGCTCAGATGATGTACGGGGCGAGCGCCTTGAGCACCTCGTCCATATTGTCCTCCGCGTGGATGTTGAGATCGATCGGTTTCGACAGGTCGAGGCTGAAGATGCCCATGATGGACTTCGCGTCGATCACGTATCTGCCGGAGACGAGATCGAAGTCGTTGTCAAATTTGGTGACGTCGTTCACGAAAGATTTTACTTTATCGATGGAATTTAAGGATATCTGAACTGTTTTCATACTGACCTCCGTGTGTTATGTAATAATATAGTTCTTCTGTATTTTATATTACCGTTTCCGTATGTAAAAGTCAAGACAAAAAGCGAAAGTGAGGAGCGATGAAATGCGGAAAAGCCGGACAGCGCGCGCATTTTTTCTATACACGGTGTTTTTCCTGCTGCTCGGCGGCGGGCTGGCGTGTATGTTCCGCCTTGCGGGGCGCAGCATGATCGAGGGCTCCGACGCGGTTTTTCAGCATTATCCGGTGCTCTGCTATATCCGCGGCTATCTCCGGCAGGTCGGAAAGGAACTCCTGCTGAATCACAGGCTGGTCTTCCCGCTGGTCGATTACCGGATCGGGCAGGGCATGGACGTCCTGACTACGCTGAACTACTATGGATTCGGCGACCCGCTCATGTGGATCGCGGCTTTTTTCCCGGAGCATGCGCTGGTGAGCTGCTACGGGCTGCTTATCCTTCTGCGCATCTACCTGTGCGGGGCGTTCTTTCTGCTGTACTGCCTGGAGATAAAGGCGGGGGACTGCACGTCCACGGTCGCCGGGGCGATCGCCTACTGTTTCGGCACGTATACGCTCTCCGCGGGGTTTAAGCATCCGATATTTCTCAACGGTCCGCTCTATCTGCCGCTGCTGCTTTTGGGCGTGGAGCGTGCGCTTGGCAAAAAGAAATACCTGCTCCTCTCGGCGGCTGTGGCGCTGTGCCTGATCTCGAATTTTTATTTCGCGTATATGAACACGATCCTTGTAGGCTGCTATATCCTGATCCGGCTGTTCTGGATGCGGGAAAGCTCTGTCCGGGCGCGCGTCCTGCAGGTCGGGAAACTGGCGTGTGCGTATCTGTGCGGAATGGGGCTTTCCGCCGTGATCTTCCTTCCGGTGGTCTACGCGTTTTTCAACAACGGGAGGATCGGCGGCGTGACCGGCGAAAAACAAGTTGCGCTGTTCTACTCGCGGGCGTATTATAAAAACATGCTGGAGAGCCTGATCGCCGCGTCGCCGGATCACCCGGCGTGGACCTGCCTCGGATTTTCCGTCCTGTTTCTCCCGGCGGCAGTCCTGCTGTTTGCGCACAGAGGGAACGCGGAGGAGAAACGCTGGATGCTGCCGCTGCGGACCGGCGTGGCGCTGTGCGGGATCCTGATCTGTTTTCCGATGGTCGGGAAGGCGATGAACGGGTTTTCCTATGTGGCGAACCGCTGGTTCTTTGCCGGCGCGTTCGCGGTGGCGCTCACGGTGACCTTCGTGCTGCCCGGGCTGCTGAAACTGACGAAATGCGAGGCGGTCATCACGGCGGGCGTTTCTGCCCTGTACCTGTGCCTGGTTCTTCTGCCGGGCGCCGCGCGGAAGGATCTGTATCGTGCCGCGCTTGCGGCGTGCTTGCTTGCGGCGCTTTTGCTTGCGCTGACCGGCAGCGCGGGACGTCGGAAGGGACGCGCGCGCAGAGTCCCGTTTGCCGCAATGCTTATGTGTCTGGCGGTGGTCTCGTCGGGACTGCACATCTGTGGTGTGTTCCTGCCGCAGTGCGGGAAATACATTTACCGTTTCGTGTCGCTTGACAACGTCGACAGGCAGTATGTCGACGCGTCCACAAGTGCCATGGCGCTTGTGCCGGAGACGCCGGACGAACCGTTCGGGCGCGTGGACCGGGAGTCCACCTCGGCGAACCGGTCGCTGGTGAACGGATTGAAGAGCCACAGCTATTATTTCAGCATGACGCCCTCCGAGCTGACAGAGTTTTACCAGTCGCTGTCCCTGAACGAGCTGCAGTTCAGCTATCTGTTCCGCGGACAGGCGGGCAGGACGATCCTGGACGAGATCACCGCGACAAGATACTACGCGACGACGGAGGCGGGGCAGAAATGGGCGCCGTACGGATACTCCGCGGTGGCGCACGAGGATGAGACGAGGGACGACGGAGCCGTGCTCATGGAGAACGCGTATTTCCTGCCGCTGGGTTTTACGTACGACTCTTATGTCGACCGGGAAGAGTACGAGGCGCTTGCCGGGGAGAAACGGCAGCAGCTGCTCCTGCAGAGCGCGGTGCTGGAGGAAGAGGCGGAAGGGATCGCGAAGGTAGAGCCGGAGGCGCTGGACTACAGCATCTCGGAGGCGCCGGTCACGTTTCACAATACAAAGGAGGCGTCCTATGCGGACGGGAAACTTGTGTCGTCCGGGCGCGGCGCCTCGCTTGCGCTGGACTTTGCGGTTCCGCCGGGAAACGAGGCGTACCTGCTGCTGAAGGGCATCCGCTCAGACAAGAGAGCGAAACCGGTCTTTCAGGTGGCGCAGGACGGTTACCGGGCGCGCGTGATGGGAATGAAACGGAACTTCATGCTCTGGTTCGGGCATGAGTATATGCTGGTCAATCTTGGATACAGCGAGGAGGCGAGGACCGGCTGCACCCTGCTGTTCAACGAGAAATGGAAAGGGACTGTGGAAGAGATCAAAGTGATCTGCTGCGGAATGGAGAACTACGCGAGGCAGGCAGAGGCGCTGGGCGAGAATACGCTTGAGAAGATCGAGGTGGGGG
>CANQYP010000127.1 GCA_947628045.1 uncultured Lachnospiraceae bacterium
GCGACGGACTTCTTCCTCGCGGAGGGCATGCTGTTCCTGCCGGGCAAGGCGTCCAATGCGGGCGGCGTGGGTACCTCCGCTCTCGAGATGTGCCAGAACAGCCAGAGGCTGAGCTGGACCTTCGAGGAGGTCGACGCAAAGCTCAAGCAGATGATGAACGACATCTACGCGAAGATCTCGGATGCCGCAAAGCGCTACGGCGTGGAGGGCAACTATGTGACCGGCGCGAACATCGCGGGCTTTGAGAAGGTTGCGGACGCCATGATGGCGCAGGGTATCGTTCTGTAAGAACCGTTCAGCGAAAGACAGGAAAGCGGGACTGCCGCGGGGGAGGGCGTTTGCCGGAACTTCGCGGCAGTCTTTTTTGCTTGACGCTGTATGAAAAAACGGCTACACTGGAAAAAGCGGACGAAAGAAAGCAAAAGGATGACAGGAATAAGGCTGCCGGACGCGAAGGGAACGGCGGCGGAACAAGGTAAAGGAGGAGCGGGACATGCGTTACTGTGAGAAATGCGGGCTGCCGGAGACCTACCACGGGATTCGGATCGGGGAGGACGGCGTATGCAATTTCTGCGATTTTTACGAGGAGCACAAGGAGAAACTTCGGGACCACGACGGGCTTGAGGCGTTTTTCGCGAGCCGTATGGAGGCGGCGAAGGAGGAGGCAAAGCGAAGGGGCAGCAAGTTCGACTGTCTCGTGGGTTTGAGCGGCGGGAAGGACAGCACCTATGTGATCTACCAGCTGCGCCGCAAATACAACATGCGCGTGCTCGCGTTCACGGTGGACAACGGCTTTTCCACCCAGTTCGGGACGGACAATGTCAAAAACGCGCTCGACAAGCTGCAGGTGGAGCATATCCGGATCACCCCGGACGACGAGATGCTGAGGAAGTTTTATGAGAAGTCCCTGCAGCTGCTGAAAAATTTCTGCGGCGTCTGTTTCCATCTGATCCATTACTACAGCTATCTGCTGGCGTCGCAGTACGGCATTCCCGTGATCGTGAACGGGCGCACGCGCGGGCAGATTCTGCAGAGCGCGGCGGCGGAGCGCGGGATCGAGCCGTTCGAGATCTCGCACAGCCTGAAGGAGTTTGAGTACCAGATGTTCGGGCGCCTCGTGGACAAGCTGGACGGCTATAGCTGCATCGATCTGCTCCACGGGGTCGAGGCAGAGGATCTGTCCTTCTTTATGTACCACAAGGTCAGCGACGAGGAAGTGCTGGAGACGCTGGAGCGGGAGCTCGGCTGGATAAAACCGGTGAGCAGCGTTCCGCACGCGGACTGCTGGGCGCATCCGATGGCGGAGTATCTCTGCATGAAGAAATTCGGTTATCCGGTGCGCACCGGAGAGACCGCGGTGCTGGTGCGCGAGGAGGAGATGACGAAGGAGGAGGCAAAGGCGCTGATCGAGGGCGACTGCGCGCAGTACGACCATGTGGACCCTGAGCTGCAGGAGAGGTTTGATGCGCGCGTGAGACAGAGAAGATAACAAAGCTTGGTCGGCAGGGCTTGCCGAATCGATTTGCCTGCCACATTTCTATCACATTGATATGCATAATTAATTACGGATAAGTGACAATTTTTTTAACGAATATTACATGAATTGTTAAATATTGGCGCGGGAGAACGGAAGGAGCAATATCTGCGATGGAGACAAGGAAGGAAAACGAAAAGGTCAGGATCCTGCTTGTGGAAGATGAAGATAAGCTGCGCGGCACGATACAGGAATATCTCCAGCTGAGCGGCTATGAGACGCTGGAGGCGCGCAACGGGACGGAGGCGCTGCGCGTGTTTGGCGCGGAGGAGGGCGAACTGCCGGATCTGGTGCTGCTCGACCTGATGCTGCCGGTCGTGAGCGGCTTTGACGTTCTGGAGCGGATTCGGGAGAAGTCGGGCGTTCCGGTCATTATCCTGACGGCGAAGTGCAGCGAGGAGGATCAGCTGCGCGGATTCTCACTGGGCGCGGACGATTATCTGGTCAAGCCTTTCCTGCTCTCTGTGCTCAAGGCGCACATCGAGGCGCTGCTGCGGCGGATCAAGGGCACGAGCCGCAAAAAGACCTATGGCGCGCTCTCGATCGATGAGAAAGCGCACAAGATCTTTGCGGACGGGGAGTTGCTTTCACTGACGCCGCGCGAATTCGAGGTGCTGAGGTTCTTCATGGACAATGAGCAGATCGTGCTGTCGCGGGACCGTTTTCTGGACGAGATCTGGGGGATCGATTACAGCGGGACGGACCGCTCCGTTGACACGATCGTGAAACAGATCCGACTAAAACTCGGAAAATATGGGAAATATATTGACACAATATACGGGATAGGGTATCGTTTTGAGGTAAAGGCTGATGAAGACAATTAGCGGACGCCTGCTTGTCATTCTGGTGCTGCTGCTCACGGCGGTGTCGGGCGGCATCGGAATCCTCTATTCCGGCGTGACGAGGCATTTCTATATTCAGGAGCAGTGCCGGATGCTGGACGAGGTCTATGCGCGGCTGCTGGACGAGGATATTCCGGCGCTGTGCGAGCGCGAGAACCGGATCAAGGACATGGCGGCGGAGGACGAGTGGGAGGAAGATTCCGACAGCTTTTTGGAACCCTATGAGAACAATAATCTCCGTTTCCGCATCCGGGACGGGGAGTTCAAGCTGCTCTACGCGACGAACAAGTCCTCGCAGACCGGCGCGAACACGCTGGATCAGGAGCAGACGCGGCGGAGGATCGCACGGTATACGCGGGACGCGAAAGCGGCGTACGAGGGGCAGGAGTCCGGAGGGAGAGTGGTCCTTCGGGGGATCTGCATCCAGGGCGACGATATGTTCTACATTCAGATCATACAGTCTTCCTTCGTGATCAACAAGAGCACGGCTTATGTGAGACGCGTCCTTCTCCTGGTGATCGCGGCGTTTCTGATCTTCGGGACGGTATGCGTCCACATGGTTGCGAAGGGGATCGGCAGACCGGTCGCAAACGCGGCAAGGGTGGCGCGGAAGATCGCGGACAAGGATTTCTCGGAGAAGGTTTCCGAGACGACGAAATACCACGAGCTCAATGAGCTCGGCAAGAGCATCAACGAGATGTCGGACCAGATCCAGGATTATGTCCGGGACCTGGAGACGTACAACCGGCTCCTGCAGCAGGACAACCAGCGCAGGGCGGAGCTGGAGCAGCACCGGAAACGGTTTGTGAATAATGTGTCGCATGAGCTGAAGACTCCGCTGGCGATCATCTCCGGGCAGATGGAGCTGCTCTCTATCGCGCAGGACGCGCAGAAAAGGCTGCAGTACTGTGATTCCGCGCTGGAGGAAGTCGGGAAGATGAACGAGATGGTCTCCAGCATGCTGCAGATCTTCTCTGTGGAGGAGGGGATCGAGGAGCTGCCGATGGAGCGCGTTGATCTGGGCGCCGTGGCGGAGCATGCGTTTCAGGAGTTTATGCCGCTGTTCCGAAAAAGACAGGCGCAGACGGAGCTTGCGCGGACGCCGGATTGTCTTGTGAACGGGAACCCGGAGAGCCTGCGCAGGGCGGTCAACAATTTCCTGATGAACGCGTACCGCTATGCGCCGGACGGCAGCCGCGTGCAGCTGTCGGTCGCGCCGAACGGGAAGTATGTCATCGTCTCCGTGTACAACGACGGGGAGAGGATCGCCCGGAAGGATGCGGAGCGGATCTGGGACAGCTTTTACAAGGGAGACATGCCGGAGCGGGAGAACGAAGGAGGAACCGGACTCGGGCTGTACATTGTCAAAAGCATTGTCTCGCAGCACGGAGGCGTGTGCGGCATGGAAAACAGGGAGCACGGAGTGGAATTCTGGTTCGGGATTCCGCGCCTTGATTCATAAGAAACGGAAAGGAAGGGAATGGAATCATGAAAGAACAGTTGATGAACATTTTGGAGGAGCTGAGACCGGACATCGATTTCACGAAAGAGACGGCGCTGATTGACGACGGAGTTCTGGACTCTTTTGATATCGTATCGCTGGTGGGTGAGCTGAACGACAACTTCAACATCGAGATCAATGTGGACGATCTCCTCCCGGAGAATTTCAACTCTGCGGACGCGATGCTGGAGCTGGTGACGAAAATGCAGGAGAAGGCATAAAAAGAGATAAAGAGAGCACAAAGACGGACCGTCTGTAAACGGCGCAGTCGCTTTTTCCTTGTTCTATTCATAGATAGCCCCGCATAGGCTATATATGGAAGGATGTGAGCGGAATGCCGGAGTACAGGCGGTTTGTTTCTTATTTTTGTGAATATGTCGATGGAAAAAAACAGAAAAGCGCGGGGTTCGCGAAGGTAGAGCTGCGAAATGAGATGTGGAGGATCCTGCTGAAACTGACGGCGCAGATTCGGCAGGACGCGTCGGTACAGGTCTGCGGTTTTGTGCGCGAGTCCGGGTATCTGCTGATGATTCCGCTCGGGGCGCTCCGACCGGTGCAGGAGGTCGCGGAAGAATGGGCGTTTCGCGCGGATGCGCCGATTGGCGAAGGGACATACCGGCTGGAGGATCTGGCGGGGATCCGGATCGAGAGCAGCGACGGGCGATGCTTTGTGACCGTCTGGGACGACGAGGGGATCGAGCTGAACCGATTCGTGTCAGAGCTCCCGGAACAGGAATCGGTCGGAACGCAGGAGACGCTGGAGACACAGGCGGAAGAAGAGGCGCAAGAGACGATGGAGGCAGCGGAAATGCAGGCGGGGGAAGAGGCGTCAGGGACGCTGGAAGAGAGTTTAGAGACGATGGAGATTTCGGAAACACAGGCGGAGGAAGAGGTGGAAGAGGCGTCGGGGACGCCGGAAGAGAACTTAGAGATGACGGAGATATCAGAAACGCAGGCGGAGGAAGTCTCGGAGCCTGATGGTGCCGTGGAGGAGTTGTTTGAGAAACGGACACATTTTCAGCCTTTTTCCGATGGGGAGATCGACCGCTGTGTCATGCTCCTGCCGTGCGATATTGTCCGGCTGCAGCAGGAGAACTGGAAGGTCGGGCGCAGCAGTTTCCTGCAACATGGGTTCCATCAGTACCGGCATCTGCTGCTGGGCATTTCCGGCAATGGAACATACATATTGGGGGTGCCGGGTGTGCGCAATCCGCAGGAGGATTACATGGCGCAGATGTTCGGCTATAAGCGTTTCAAGGTGTCCTCGGAGCGCGGCTGCGGTCAGGTGTTCGGATATTGGTGCCGTGAGCTGCAGAAAGACTGAGCAGAAAGGAACCGAAAAAAAGAGTAGACAAAAGATAAGAGCAGGAATAAACAAAGAATAATGAAAAGATAGGGATAGATGAAGAATAAGAACAGGGACGGAAAAAGAACAGAAAAGCAGACAAAGGACAGAAAAAGACGAAATATAGAAACAGACGAAATTTAGAAACAGACCGCCGGGACACAGGCTTATCCATGTCCCGGCGATGACGGTTTGGTTCAGATTCCCCGCAGGGCAGCCTGGGGGATCTTTTTTTGTACGATTGCGAGGAAGTCTCTCATCTCTTCGTCCGAGAAGGCGGAGAAGGGATGCCGTTCCATAAGCACTTCCGGGCAGTCGCGGAATGCCTGCAAATAGTATGCGCGGCAGCCGGAAAGCCACGCTGCGATCTCTTCAAAGTCGTTTGCCGTGTGCAGCCCTTTCACGACGGTCGTGCGGAATTCGTACTCGATGTCGGAATTTTTCAGGAGCTCAACGGAGCGGCGGACATTCGGGAGAAGGCGACCTGCCGGGTCAGACAGCCCGCACACCCGCGCATAATTTTCCGGGCTTGCTTTGACGTCCATCGCGACATAGTCGAGGAGCCGGTTCGCCAGAAGAGATTCCAGCATGTCCGGGTTCGTGCCGTTTGTGTCAAGCTTGACGAGGTATCCGGCGTCCTTGATCGAGGCAAGAAATTCCGGCAGGTCGGCATGCAGCGTCGGCTCGCCTCCGGTCACGCAGATGCCGTCCAGGAGTCCCTGTCTTTTGCGAAGGAAGTCCCCAAATTCCGTCTCGCTGATCTCAGGCACGGTCTCCGGCGCAAGCACGAGGGAACTGTTCTGGCAGAACGGGCAGCGGAAATTGCAGCCGCCCGTAAACACGATCGCGGCGACACGCCCCGGGAAATCCAGAAGGGTTAATTTTTGCAGTCCAAGAATTTTCATAGCTGGTCTCCGAAGGATAGTTCGTATTTTTCAAGACAGATTATACCAAAAACCGGCGGGGTATGCACTCTTATTTTGCCAAGGTATAGACGTTTTGAACTTGAGCAAATAAGATATATACATTTTGTTGCTATATATTGCAAAAAGAGAAAATTAATGGTAGAATGGATAAAATCAAAAGATAAATCAAATCATGAGAAATATCTTGCGGGTTCCCTGCAAATTTCCTGTTTGAAAATTGAACCATATGTGCTAGAATAAAGGAGGAATAAATGAACAAAAAACAGAATCGTGCGACGAGCGTACCTATCGTACCGCTGAAGGAATTGAACCTTTCGGCGCGTTTCCTTTTTGACGAGGTGATGGAGGATCCGCAGACACAGCAGGACGTCCTGAGCATTATCTTCGGCAGGGAGGTTCCCCTCGTGAAGTACGGCGCCACGGAGAAGGAGCTCCGCCTGACGCCGCTGGCGCGGTCGATCCGAATGGATCTGTTTTCGATCGACGAGGAGCAGGTCGTCTACAACACGGAGATGCAGGACAAAAAGAGGGTCGATCTGGCGAAGAGGAGCCGGTATTATCAGGCGCTGATGGACACCTCGCTCCTGGAGCCTGGCATAACGGATTACAACGACCTGAACCAGACGTACTTGATTATAATCATGACGTTCGACCTCTTCGGCTTTCACAAGTACCGCTATACTTTTGTCCCGAAGTGCAGGGAGGTCGGAGACTGCGAACTGGAGGACGGGGCGGTTCGGATCTTTCTGAACACGAAGGGGACAAACGACGCCGAGGTGCCGAGGGAGCTGGTCGATTTCCTGCACTATGTGGAGAACACGACCGACGCGGAGGCTGCGGGGACGGACAGCGAGCGGATTCGCCGCATTCACGAGCGGGTGAGAAGGGTACGTTTCAGTGAGGAGGTTGGCGTGAAGTATTTGCGGATATTGGAAGAAAAGAATGAGGAAAGGGAAGAGGGCAGGGAAGAGGGCAGGGAAGAGATCAACCGGCTGACTGCAACGCTGATCAAAGCTGGTCGTATGGATGATCTGCTCCGCTCGGTGACTGACCGGGAGTATCAGAAACAGTTGCTGGAAGAGTACAAAGATGAAAATTGAAATTTGCTTGACAAAACCGCTGCAATGTGCATAAAATAACCAATAAACGAGCTGAGAAGAAGAATAGTAGTCTCAGAGCGCCTTTCAGAGAGGGACCGGCTGGTGCGAGGTCTCAGGCGGCGGGGATGAACCGGCTTTGGAGCTTTCGCGGGAAACCGCGGCGTATTCCGGCGTTAACGGGAGATGAGAGGACAGCGAAGACTGTCAATGAGGGTGGTACCGCCGGTATTCCGGTCCCTTGCGGGATCAGAAGACCGGCGTAAAGTATATTTAGGAGGAGAATGCAATGGCGAAGGAAAAGAAACTTGTGGAAGCGATCACTTCCATGGAGGAGGATTTCGCGCAGTGGTACACGGACGTCGTGAAGAAGGCGGAGCTCATCGACTACACCAGCGTCAAGGGCTGTATGGTGATCAAGCCTGCGG